>JBKHXT010000174.1:0-15996 GCA_046565885.1 Acidimicrobiia bacterium | reverse complement strand
AGGTCGCGCTCGATGCGGGCGATCATGGCCTCGAACATCTCGAAGCCCTCGCGCTGCCACTCGGTGAGCGGGTCGCGCTGGCCCATGGCCCGCAGGTTGATGCCCTCCTGCAGGTAGTCCATCTCGCGCAGGTGCTCGCGCCACGCGGTGTCGATGATGCGCAGCATCACCTGGCGCTCGACCTGGCGCATGACGTCCTCGCCGAGCTCCTCCTCGCGGGCCTCGTAGCGGGTGAGGGCCTCGTCGACGAGGACCTCGTAGACCTGGTCGGACGTGTCGAGGTCCTTCAGCTGCTCGACCGTGACCTCGCTCGGCCAGTACTCGGCCACGGCGGTGACGAGGCCCTCGAGGTCCCACTCCTCGGAGAAGTCGGCCACGCAGTAGGTGGCCACCAGCGACTCGACCGCCTCGGGCAGGTACTTCTCGTGGATCTTGGCCCGCAGGTCGGTCTTGTCGAGGATCTGGTCGCGCAGCTCGTAGATGACCTTGCGCTGGCTGTTCAGGACCTCGTCGTACTTGAGGACGTTCTTGCGGATCTCGGCGTTGCGCTGCTCGACGGTCTGCTGGGCCCGCTCGATGGCCTTGGTGACCATCTTCGCCTCGAGGGGCACGTCCTCGGGCAGGGCCTTGCCCATCACCCAGTTGACGGCGCCGGTGGCGAACAGGCGCATCAGGTCGTCCTCGAGGGACAGGTAGAAGCGGCTCTCGCCCGGATCGCCCTGGCGGCCGGAGCGGCCACGGAGCTGGTCGTCGATGCGGCGGGAGTCGTGGCGTTCGGTGCCGAGCACGTACAGCCCGCCGAGCTCGCGCACCTTCTCGCCCTCGGCCCGGCACTCGGTCTCGTACCGCTGCAGCGCCTTCAGGTAGCGCCCCTGGGTCTCGGGCGAGTCGTCGGTCTCGGGGTCGAGGCCCTCGTTGCGCAGCTCCTGCTTGGCGAGCAGCTCGGGGTTGCCGCCGAGGAGGATGTCGACGCCTCGGCCGGCCATGTTCGTGGCGACCGTGACGGTGTGCAGGCGACCGGCCTGGGCGACGATGTCGGCCTCACGGAACTGGCGCTCCGGCTTGGCGTTCAGGACCTGGTGGGGCACGCCGCGCTTGTCGAGGGTGCGGGACACGAGCTCGGAGGTGGCGACCGAGGCGGTGCCGACGAGCACCGGCTGGCCGGCCTTGTAGCGGGCCTCGACGTCCTCGGCGACGGCCTGCAGCTTGCCGTCGAGGCTCTTGTAGATGAGGTCGCCCATGTCCTCGCGGATGACCGGCTCGTTGGTGGGGATCGGCACCACCTGCAGGCCGTAGGTGTTCGCCAGCTCGGCGGCCTCGGAGGTGGCCGTGCCGGTCATGCCGGCGAGCTTGTCGTACATCCGGAAGTAGTTCTGGAGGGTGATCGTGGCGAGGGTCTGGTTCTCCTCCTTGATCGCCACCCCCTCCTTGGCCTCGACCGCCTGGTGGAGGCCCTCCGACCAGCGGCGCCCGTCGAGCACGCGGCCGGTGAACTCGTCGACGATCTTCACCTCGCCGTCGACGACGATGTAGTCCTTGTCGCGCTGGAACAGCTCCTTGGCGCGCAGGGCGACCTGGAACTGGTGGACCAGGCTCTGGGCGACCTCGTCGTAGAGGTTCTCGACGCCGAGGGCCTCCTCGACCTTCTCGATGCCCTCCTCGGTGGGGACGACGAGGCGCTTCTCCTCGTCGACCTCGTAGTGCTCGTCGCGGCGCAGGCCGCGGACGATGGCGGCGAAGCGGGTGTAGAGCTTGGCGGCGTCCTCGAGGCGGCCCGAGATGATGAGCGGCGTGCGGGCCTCGTCGATGAGGATCGAGTCGACCTCGTCGACGATGGCGTAGCTGAAGCCCCGCTGCACCTGGCGCTCGCGGCTCATGGCCATGTTGTCGCGCAGGTAGTCGAAGCCGAACTCGTTGTTGATGCCGTAGGTGATGTCGGCGGCGTACTGCTGGCGCTTGAAGTCGGCGTCGCGGTTGCCCGGCACGATCAGGCCCACGCTGAGGCCCAGCCACTTGAACAGCCGCCCCATCCACTCGGACTGGAACGTGGCCAGGTACTCGTTGACCGTGATGAGGTGCGTGCCCTTGCCGGACAGGCCGTTGAGGTAGAGCGGCAGGGTCGAGGTCAGCGTCTTGCCCTCGCCGGTCTTCATCTCGGCGACCCAGCCGAAGTGCAGGGCGGCACCGCCCATCATCTGCACGTCGTAGTGGCGCTGGCCGAGCACCCGGACCGCGGCCTCGCGGCACACGGCGAAGGCCTCGAGCATGATGTCGTCGAGGTCCTCGCCGGCGTCGAGGCGCTCGCGGAACAGCACCGTCTGGTGCTTCAGCTCGTCGTCCGACATCGCCTGGTAGGTCGGCTCCAGGGCGTTGATGTCCGGCACGAGGCCCTGGAGGGCACGCAGGCGCTTGCCTTCGCCGGTTCTGAGGACGCGATCGAGTACACCCATGCGATCGGCGAGTGTATCGGCGGCCCCGGAGCGGACCGATGCCGCGGAACGGGCGTGGAGGTGCCCGATCGACTTGCCGGCCGTCGGTACGCTCGGCGCGGTGCCCACCGCCTCCCGCACCGCCCCAGCCGTGCGTGCGGGACGGGCCGGCGCGTGCCTCCTGGCGCTCGTCGGGCTCCTCGCCGGCTGCGGGGCGGACGGCGCCGAGCTGGCGGCGCCCGAGGAGCCGGCGACGACGACCACGACCGAGCCGCCCCGGTCCGTGCCGGCCGCCGTGGCGGGCGCGCTGTCCACCTACGTGCCCGCCGCCGACGAGGCCTCCGCCGACGCCGAGCTGCTGCTCTTCGGCGACTCGGTGGCCGTCCTCGTCGCCGACGACCTCGCCCGCGAGCTCGACCGGCCGCTGGTGGTCGACGCCGTCGACTGCCGCCGCCTCGACCTCGCGTTCACCGGGCCCTGCGGCGGTGTGCCCGCCGACGAGGCGGTCGACCGGGCGCTCGACGACCTCGCCCCGGCCGTGGCCCAGCTGGAGGACCCGGCGGCGGCCACCGCGGTCGTCGTCCTCGCCAACAACGCCGCGCTGCGGGCCGACGACCTCGACGCCGCCATGGCCGCCCTCGCCCCGCTCCCCCGCGTCTGGTGGGTGACCACCCGCGTCGGCGGCCGGGCCTGGCAGGACCCCAACAACGCGCTGCTGGTCGACCTCGCCCGGCGCGACGACCGGGCCCGGGTCGTCGACTGGTTCGCCGCCAGCGACGGCCAGCCGTGGCTGGCCGACCACGTCCACCCCGGCGACGAGGGCCAAGCCGCGCTGGCCGACCTCATCGCCGCCCACGTCCGGTGCGACTGCACCCCGGCGCCGTGACCGACCTGCGCGCCCCGACGGGCTTCCTGCGCCCCGCCGAGGCCGACCCCGGCGGCCACGGCCCGTCCCTCGGGCGCGGCGTCGGCTACCTGCCCGGCATCGACGGCCTGCGGGCCCTGGCCGTGCTCGCGGTGCTCGCCTACCACCTCGACGCCGGGTGGGCCACCGGCGGCTACCTCGGAGTCGAGGTCTTCTTCGTCGTCTCCGGCTTCCTGATCACGACCCTGCTGCTGGCCGAGCACCGCGAGCACGGCGCCGTCGACCTGGTGCGCTTCTGGGGCCGTCGCGCCCGGCGGCTGCTGCCGGCCGTGGTCGTGCTGGTGGCCCTCGTCGTCGCCTACGCCGCCGTGGCGCTGCCCACCGGCGAGCTGCGCCGGTTCCGCGGGGATGCGATCGCCAGCCTCCTGTACGTCCAGAACTGGCACGCCGTCCTCACCGAGCAGCCGTACTTCGACGCCTTCGGCCGCCCGTCCCCGCTGCGGCACCTGTGGTCGCTGGCGATCGAGGAGCAGTTCTACCTCCTCTGGCCGGTGCTGCTGCCGCTGGGGCTCCGCCGACTGGGACGCCGTCGCACCGTCCTCGCCGTCGGCGGCGCCGTCGTGGCGTCGCTGGCGCTCATGGCCGCCACCGCCGACATCACCGCACCTGAGCGGGCCTACTTCGGGACCGACACGCGGCTCTTCGGCATCCTGCTCGGCGCGCTGCTCGCCTTCGGCTGGCGGCCCCAGCGGGCGCGACGCGACGTGGGCGTCGGCGCCCGCCGGGTGCTCGAGGGCGTCGGCACCGGCGCGCTCGTGATCCTGGCGTGGCAGCACGTGGGCCGCAGCGAGTTCGACCCGTGGACGTACCCGTGGGGGTTCCTGCTCGTCGACGTCGCCACGCTCGCCGCGATCATCGCCGTCACCCACCCGGCGTCGCGGCTCGAGCGCACCGTGGGCTGCGGTCCGCTGCAGGCGCTCGGCCGGCGCTCGTACTCCATCTACCTGTGGCACTGGCCGGTCATCGTCTTCACCCGTCCGGGCGTCGACTGGGGGCTCACCGGCACCGCCGCCCTCGTCGCCCGGCTGGCGCTGATCGCCGCGCTCTCGGAGGCCTCGTACCGCCTGGTCGAGCAGCCGGTGCGCGACGGTCGGCTGCAGCGGTGGCTGGCCGAGCGGCCGGCCAGCGGCGCACCGGCGTTCCGCCTGCGCCGGGCCGCCCTCGGCAGCGGCCTGGCCGTGGCCGTGCTCGCCGTGGCGGTGGCGGCTGCGCCCGCCAGCCCCCGTGACCAGGTGGCCACCGGCGTGTCGGCCGACCGGCCCCGCCAGCTCACCATCGACCCGACCGCCGAGGTGCCGGCGCCCGCGCCGCCCCCGACGACCACCACGGCACCGCCGCCCACCACGACCCCGGCGGCGCCCACCGAGGTGGCGGTGGCGCCGCCCACCAGCCAGCCGGCCCCGACCGATCCCCTGCCCGGCTACCCGGCGGCGGCCTTCAACGCCGTCACCGTGATCGGCGAGTCCGTCACCCTGGGCGCCGCCCGGGCCCTCCAGGACCATTGGGGCCCCCACGTGCAGATCGACGCGGTCGAGGGGCGCCAGTTCCACGACGGCGTCGCCGTGCTCGAAGGGCTCGCGGCCGCCGGCCGGCTCACCCCGGTGGTGATCCTGCACCTGGGCAACAACGGCGTGGCCCCGCCCGAGTGGTGGGACCGGGCCGTGGCCGCCGTGGGGCCCGAGCGCCGCCTGGTCGTGGTCTCGGTGCGGGTCCCCAAGCGGTGGGAGGCCCAGGTCAACGGCGAGGTCCTGCGCATCGTCGGCCAGCACCCCAACGCCGTGCTCGCCGACTGGAACACGGCCTCGGCCAGCGAGCCCGGCCTGCTGATCAGCGACGGCGTGCACCCCACGCCGCGTGGGATCGAGGTCTACCGGGACCTGCTGGTGCGCACCGCCGGCGGCTAGTTGGCTCCGGGGATGTCGAGCAGCTTCTCGCGCACCGCGTACATCACCGCTTCCATGCGGGTGTGCAGGTGCAGCTTCTCGAGGATGTTGCGCACGTGGTTCTTGACCGTGTTCTCGGAGATGTAGAGGTCGCCGGCGATCTCGCGGTTGGACTTGCCCTGGGCGACGAGGCGCAGCACCTCCAGCTCGCGCTCGGTGAGCCGGGGCGTGGGGACCGAGCTGCGCTCCTCGGCCCGCTTGGCCAGGTTCGAGAACTCGCCGAGCAGCTTGGAGGCCATCGAGGGGCTGATGAGGCTCTGCCCGGCGACCACGGCGCGGGCGGCGGGGGCCACCTCCTCGATCGAGACCTCCTTGAGCAGGTAGCCCGTGGCGCCCGCCTTGATGGCCTCGTAGAGGTCCTCCTCCTCGTCGCTCACGGTGAGCATCAGGATCTTGGTGGTGGGGACCTTCTCGGAGATGCGCCGGGTGGCCTCGATGCCGTCGACCCCGGGCATGCGCACGTCCATCAGCACGACGTCGGGCACGAACTCGACGGCCTTCTCGACGGCGTCGTCGCCGTCCTCGGCCTCGGCCACCACGGCGATGTCGTCCTCGGCCTCGAGCACCATGATCAGCCCGCGCCGGAACAGGGCGTGGTCGTCGCAGATCATCACCCGGATGTCGTCGCCGGGGCGGTCGCGACCGGTCCCGTCCATCCCCTCCGCTTCGGTCATGGCTGATCCTCCGAACGTGCTAGGCGGCGCATGGTACCGATTCCACCCGATCCGGTGGTCGGAACCACCCGAGCGGGTCAGGGGGTGCGGGCCACGACCAGGTGGGTGACCACGTCGCCGCCCGCCTGCGCGACGGCGGCGGTGGCGGCACGGAGGGTGGCGCCCGTGGTGCAGACGTCGTCGACCAGGACCACCGGCGCACCCGGTCGGGTGGTGGCGACGTAGCCCGCGGCCTGCGAGCGGGCCACCCGGTCGAGGCCCGTCTGGGCCGGCCCGGGCCGACGCCGCAGCACGGGCGAGACCCGGGCGCCGAGCCGGCGCCCGACCGCCCGGGCGAGCAGCTCGGACTGGTCGAAGCCACGGTGGCGACGGCGGGAGGCGGAGGTGGGGACCCAGGTGACGACGAGGGGCGGGCGGGCGTCGCAGCGCGCCGCGAGCGCATCGGCGAGCGGGCCGACCAGGCGGCGCCCGTCGCGGTACTTGAGCGCCTGCACGATGCGGGCGCCGTGGCCCTCGTAGGCGAACAGCGCCTCGACCGGGCCGACGTCGCGCACCCGGGTGGACGGGGGCGGCGACGTGCGCCGCAGGCAGGCGGCGCACAGGGCGACCCGCCCCGCCCCGCACACCACGCAACCCCGTCGCAGCAGCTCCACGCCGGTCGACGCTACGCACGCCCACCGACAGCCGAGCCCCGGCATCCTCCACGTCGGCGCCGTGCCCGGGGATCATGGAGCCATGGCCTCGACCCCGCCGACACCGCACGAGCCCGAGCCCCGCACCGGTCTGAGCGACGCCCAGCGGTGGACCCTCGGCGGACTCGTCGCCCTCGTGGTGCTGCTCGTCGTGGTGATCGGCGTGGTGGCGGCCGGCGACGACGACGAGGACGTGGCCGACACGACCACGACCACCACGACCGAGGCGCCCACGACGACGTCGGAGCCGACCACCACGTCGGCGCCCGAGGAGACCACGACGACCACGTTCGAGCCCGACGTCGACCCCTACGAGGTCGCGTTCCCGTCCCCGGAGGCCAGCCGCAGCTTCGAGGCGCCGGCCGCCGCCGCACGCGCCTACGCCACCGACGTCCTCGGCTTCACCGAGCTGGTGATCGGCGCCCCGAGCGAGGGCGACGGCGACCGCACCGAGGTGGTCGTCCAGTCCCGCGAGGACGGCCCCGAGACCGTGGTCGGGCTCCTGCGGGCGGGCGACCGCTGGTACGTGACCGGCTCGGAGACCGCCGACATCTCCGTGGCCGAACCGGCGCCCGGGACGTCGCTGGCGAGCCCGTTCCGGACCTCGGGCGAGGCGCTCGCCTTCGAGGGCACCGTCGAGGTGCTGGTCCTGTCCCAGACCCAGGACGCACCGCTCGGGCAGGGCGTGGTGACCGGGAGCGGCACGCCGCCGGCCGGCCCGTTCCAGGGCGAGATCTCCTTCACGCCGCCGACCGAGGCGACGCCCGGCGTCCTCGTCTACCGGGTGACCTCGCCCGAGGACGGGCGGGTCGTCGCCGCCACGTCGCTGCCCGTGCGCCTCACCACGCTCACGTCGTGACCTCGCGGTCGCCGTGCCAGGCTGGCTCGGTGACCGGACGCACCGTCAACCTCTTCTCCGACACCCAGACCCGGCCGACGGAGGCGATGCGCCGGGCCATGGCCGAGGCCGAGGTCGGCGACGAGCAGCGCCGGGCCGACCCGACCGTCAACCGGCTCCAGGACCGCATGGCCGAGCTGCTCGGCACGGAGCAGGCGCTGTTCCTGCCGACCGGGACGATGTGCAACCTGATCGCCGTCGGCGTCCACACCCGGCCGGGCGACGCCATCGTCCTGGAGCACAGCGGCCACGTGCTGCGCTCGGAGACGTCGGGCGCCGCGGCGGTGAACGGCTGCGTCATCGACACCATCCGGGGCGACCGCGGCACGTTCACCCCGGAGCAGCTGGCCGAGGTGCTCACGCCCGGCAACCAGTACGTGCCGCCCACCCGGCTGCTCTGCCTCGAGCAGACGCACAACTTCGCCGGCGGGACGGTGTGGCCGCTCGACCGGTACCAGGCCGTCGCCGCCCTCGCCCACCAGCAGGGCGTGGCCGTCCACACCGACGGCGCCCGGCTCATGAACGCGGTGGTCGCCTCCGGCGTCGCCGCGGCCGACTGGGCGGCGCCGGTCGACACCATCTGGATCGACTTCACCAAGGGCCTCGGCGCCCCGACCGGCGCCGTGCTCGCCGGACCGGCCGACCTGATCGAGCAGGCGTGGCTGCTCAAGCACCGCTTCGGCGGCGCCATGCGCCAGGCCGGCATCGTCGCCGCCGGCTGCCTGCACGCCCTCGACCACCACGTCGAGCGCCTGGCCGACGACCACGAGCACGCCCGCCAGCTCGCCGACGGCCTGGCGGCGCTCGGCCTCGACGTCACCGAGCCCGAGACGAACCTGGTCTACGTCGACCCCCGTCCCGTCGGCATCGACGCCGTGTCGTTCGCGGCGGCGATGGCCGAGCGCGGCGTCGAGATCTCGACCCTCGGCGGACGGAACCGGCTGTGCACCCACCTCGACGTCACCGCCGACGACGTCACCGCCGCCCTCGACGCCGCCCGGGCCGTCGTCGACGCCGGCACGACCGACGCCCTCGCCGGCGCCTCGGTCGAGCGCTACGCCTGACCGACCTCAGCCGGGCTCCTGCGGTCGCTGCGCTCTGCTCGCTCAGCCGATGCGGGCGGACTGCCCGCCGTCGACGGGCAGCACGGCGCCGGTCACGAAGGCCGCCTCGTCGGAGGCGAGGAAGAGCACGGCGTTGGCCACGTCGTGCGCCGTCCCCTGGCGGCCGCCCAGGGGCACCATGGCGTCGCGGCGGCGGGCCACCTCGGCCCGGTCGACGCCGAGCGCGCTCGCCAGCGCGTCGACCGCCATCGGCGTGTCCATGAGGCCGGGCATCACCGCGTTGCAGCGGATGCCGTGGGAGGCGTTGCCCATGGCGACCTCGTGGCACAGCGCGTTCAGGCCGGCCTTCGACGTGGTGTAGGCGAGCATGCCGGTGGCGCAGACCGCCGCCACCGACGAGACGAGCACGATGGCGCCCCCGCCCCGCTCGCGCAGGACCGGCAGGGCGTGCTTGCACAGCAGGTAGGCGCCCTTCAGGTTCACGGCGTGGATGCGGTCCCAGACCGCCTCGTCGAGGCTGACCGGTCCGCCGTCGCGACCGCCGATGCCCACGTTGTCGACGACGACGTCGAGGTCGCCGAACGCGTCGGTGGCGGCGGCGACCATGGCGGCGCAGTCGTCGCCCGAGGTCACATCGCCGGCGACGGCCACCGCCGTGCCGCCGGCCTGCTCGATGAGCGCCACCGTCTCCTCGGCCCGCTCGCCGATGCGGTCGGCGACGACCACCCGGGCGCCCTCGCCGGCGAACCGGAGCGAGATGGCGCGCCCGTTGCCGAGCGTCTCGCCCGGCGTCTGGCCGCCACCGGCGACGAGGGCGACCTTGCCGGCCAGGCGCCCGTCAGGCACCGGCGCCCTCGGGGAAGCCGGGCACCCCGTCGTCGCGCTGGACGCCGAGGCTGTTGAGGGCCATCGACACCAGCGTGTACTGCCCCACCGTGAAGACGAGGTCGAGCAGCTGCTGCTCGTCCCAGCGCCCGGCGAGCGCGTCCCACGTCGCCTGGCCGATGCACTGGTCGTCGTGCAGCTCGTCGACCGCGGCGAGAAGCGTGCGATCGACCTCGGACCAGCCCCCGTCGTCGAGCGGGCGCACGAGCCAGTCGAGCTCCTCGTCGGTGACGCCGGCCCGCCGGCCGATCACCGTGTGCTGCCCGAACTCGTACTCGGCCCGGCACCGCCACCCCACCCGGAGGATGACCAGCTCGCGCTCGCGCTCGGGGAGGGTGCTCTTGGCCAGCACGTGGTTGCCGAAGACCAGCCAGCGCTTCAGCAGCTTCGGGTGGCGGGCGAGGGTCGTGAAGATGTTGAGCGAGCCGGGCGGCACGATGGCCCGGGTCTCGTCGTCGAGCTCGTGGTCGGCGAGCGGTGCCAGGCGGGGCTCGTTCGGGCGGGCCGTCATCCGCCGGACGGTACCGCGCCCTCCGTGGCCGCACCGGCGAGCCCGGGCAGCGCCACGCGGCCGTGGCGCAACAGGTCGTCGAGCTCGGGTCCGGGCGCCGGGCGGCCGAGCAGGAAGCCCTGCGCGAGGGTGCACCCGGCGGCCACGGCGGCGGCCAGCTCGTCGGGGCGCTCGATGCCCTCGGCGACCACCGGCAGCCCGAAGGCCACGCCCACCTCGACGAGCGCGCCGAGCACGATGGCGTCGGACGCCTGGACCGGCGCCTGGCACACGAACTCCCGATCGACCTTGCAGGCCGCCACCTGCAGGCGGTGGAGCTGGCTGAGCGAGGAGTAGCCGGTGCCGAAGTCGTCGATGGCGAACGACACGCCGGTCGAGCGCAGGTCGGCGATCGTGCGGTCGACCTGCTCGGCGTCGCGCATCAGCATCGTCTCGGTCACCTCGAGGACGAGGCGCTCGGGCCCGACCCCGGACGACTCCAGGACGTCGCGCACCTCTCGGGCGAAGTCCGGCGACTCGAGGTCGGCCACGCTGATGTTCACCCACACCTGCACCGGGCAGGCGCCGACGGCGTCCCAGCGGGCCAGCTCCCGGCAGGCGTCGGCGAGCACCGCCCGGGTGAGCGGCCGGATGAGGCCGGACTCCTCAGCCACCGGGATGAACGACGACGGCAGGCGCAGCGTGCCGTCGGCGGCCGGCCAGCGCACCAGCGCCTCGACGGCGCGCACCTCACCCGTCACGATGTCGACGATGGGCTGGTAGTGGGTGCCGATGTCGCCGGCGTCGATTGCGAGCGCCAGCTCCGCCTCGAGGTCGAGCTGCGTCAGCGCCGGCCCCTCGGACCCCGGGGCGTAGATCACGACGCGGTTGCGGCCCCCGCGCTTGGCCTCGTACATCGCCAGGTCGGCGATCTGGACGAGCCGCTCGAAGTCCTCGCTGCCGGCGGCGGCGAGGCCGATCGAGGCGGACAGGCGCACCTGGCGTTCGCCGACGGCGAACGGCTCGGCGAGCACCGCCCGGAGCCGGTCGGCGACGACGACGGCGACGTCCTCCGCGGTGGCGGGGGCCAGCAGCACGCAGAACTCGTCGCCGGCCCACCGGGCGAGCAGGTCGCCGCTGCGGACGTTCGCCCGGAGCCGGTCGACCGCGGCCACGAGCACCTCATCGCCGCTGCGGTGGCCGAGCGAGTCGTTCACCAGCTTGAACCGATCGAGGTCGATGAACAGCAGGATGCGCTCGCCGCCGGCACGGCCGCAGGCGGCGAGCGCCGCCTCGAGGTGCAGGCGGTTCGGCAGCCCGGTGAGGGCGTCGTGGGTGGCCTGGTGGCCGAGCTGGCGCTCGAGCCGGCGGCGCTGGGTGACGTCCTTGGCCACGCCGAACACCCCGACGATCTCGCCGTCGACGACGATCGGCGAGTTGACGACGTCGAGGTCGATGCGCTCGCCCGAGGAGTCGAGGATGGCGGTCTCGTAGGTCTGCGCCTCACCGGCGGCGGCCCGCTGGAAGCGGCTGGTGGAGTCGTCGAGGGACGACGGCTCCATCAGCTCGGTGAACGAGGAGCCGAGCAGCTCGGCCTCGGTGAACCCGGTGATCCGCTCCGTGGCCGGGTTGACCGACGTGAACCGCCCGTCGAGGTCGAACGCGAAGACGGCGTCGGTGTTGTGCTCGAAGAGCGAGCGGAACCGCTGCTCGCTCTCCTCGATGCGCCGTCGGACCTCGCGCCGCTCGGTGATGTCGCGCGCCGACACGTGCAGGTGGTCGCCGGAGGGGGACGCCGACAGGCTGAGCTCGAGCCAGCGGTAGGTGCCGTCCCGGTGGCGGGTCCGGCGCTCCAGCAGCATCGGGCCGTCCACGGGCAGCGGGGGCGGTCCGTCGGGGTTCTGGATGTCGTCCGGGTGGATGAGGTCGCGGTAGGGCAGGCCGACCAGCTCGTCCGGCGCGAACCCGAGCACGCTGGCGCTCGCGCCGTTCACCGAGACGATGCGCCCGGCGCGGTCGACGGAGACGATGACGTCGCGCGTCGTGTCGAGGATCCCCTGCAGCAGGTCGTGCTGCTCGGTCAGCTGGCGGACCAGCCACCCGAGGAAGACGCCGAGGCCGATCATCACGCCGGCGCGCATCGTGGCGTACTCGACGTGGGGATCGCCCAGCACCCGGCTCGAGACGACGATGGTCCACGCCGCGGCGGCGGAGGCGGCCACGACCCCGGCGACGAGGCCGCCCCGGCGTCGCCACCGGATCGTCGCCTCGAACATGGCGAGCAGGCTGAGCAGGTACACCGGCTTGGCCGGGTCCTCGACGTTGTTGACGAGGACCGAGGCCACGTAGACGACGTCGGTCGCCATGGTGACGACGCCGACCACGCCGGCGGTGCGCCCGTCGGGGCGCCGGGCCAGGGCGAGGCCGCTGCCGGCGACGCTGGCGACGAAGATCGCCAGCGCCACCCAGCTGAGCCGGGCGTCGTCGCCGGTCTCCACCAGGGTCTGCACCACGGCGAAGACGGCCGCGGCGCAGCGGAAGCGCCACAGGAAGCGCTCGCGCGCCAGGCGATCTGCGCCCGTCCGACCGTCGACGGCCACCGCTCCCACCATCGAGGTGACCATCGGCACGGGGCGCTCCCCGCTTGAGCGCCCCGTGCCGACGGCGACGCCGATCAGTGGGCGCGGATCAGTACCGGTAGTGGTCCGACTTGAACGGGCCCTCGGGGGCCACGCCGATGTAGTCGGCCTGCTCCTCCGACAGCTTCGTCAGCTTCACGCCGAGGCTGTCGAGGTGGAGGCGGGCGACCTTCTCGTCGAGGTGCTTGGGCAGCACGTGCACGCCGAGGGGGTAGTCGGCGGTGCGGTTGAACAGCTCGATCTGGGCGACGACCTGGTTGGAGAACGAGCAGCTCATCACGAAGCTGGGGTGGCCGGTGGCGCAGCCCAGGTTCAGCAGGCGGCCCTCGGCCAGCATGATGATCGAGTGCCCGTCGGGGAACACGTACTCGTGGACCTGGGGCTTGATCTCGACCTTGCGGACGTCGCTCATCCGGTTGAGCCCGGCGATGTCGATCTCGTTGTCGAAGTGGCCGATGTTGCCGACGATCGCGTTGTGCTTCATCCGCTCCATGTGGCCGGCGAGGATGATGTCCTTGTTGCCGGTGGCGGTGATGAAGATGTCGGCCCGCTCGACGACGTCCTCCATGGTGGTGACCTCGTAGCCGTCCATGGCGGCCTGGAGGGCGCAGATCGGGTCGATCTCGGTGATGATCACCCGGGCGCCCTGGCCCCGCAGCGACTCGGCGCAGCCCTTGCCGACGTCGCCGTAGCCGCAGACCACGGCGACCTTGCCGCCCATCATCACGTCGGTGGCCCGGTTGATGCCGTCGATCAGCGAGTGCCGGCAGCCGTAGAGGTTGTCGAACTTCGACTTGGTGACCGAGTCGTTCACGTTGATGGCGGGGAACAGGAGCTTGCCCTGCTCGTGCATCTGGTAGAGCCGGTGCACGCCGGTGGTGGTCTCCTCGGTGACGCCCTTGATGTCGGGCGCGATGCCGTGCCAGAGCTTGGGGTCCTCCTGCTGGAGGCGGGCGAGGAGGCGCAGGACCTCGGTCCACTCCTCGGAGTCGTCGTCGGTGGGCTCGGGGACGGCGCCGGCCTGCTCGTACTCGAGGCCCTTGTGGACGAGCAGCGTGGCGTCGCCGCCGTCGTCGAGGATCATGTTGGGGCCGGTCTCGCCGTTCGGGCCGGCGGGCCAGCGCAGGGCCTGCTCGGTGCACCACCAGTACTCCTCGAGGGTCTCGCCCTTCCAGGCGAAGACGGGCACGCCGCGGGGCTGGTCGGCGGTGCCGTCGGGGCCGACGGCGACGGTGGCCGCCGCGTGGTCCTGGGTCGAGAAGATGTTGCAGCTCACCCAGCGCACCTCGGCGCCGAGGGCGGTGAGGGTCTCGATCAGCACGGCGGTCTGCACGGTCATGTGCAGGCTGCCCATGATGCGGGCGCCGGCCAGCGGCTGGGCGTCGGCATACTCGGCCCGCAGGGCCATCAGGCCGGGCATCTCGACCTCGGCCAGCTCGATCTCCTTGCGACCCCAGGGGGCCAGGGACAGGTCGGCGACCTTGAAGTCGCGACCGTCGGTCTCCATCGTCGTCATGGCGCGCAAGCTCCTCGCGTCAGCGGTGTTCGGTGCATCGGTGGAGACGGCTGGACGCAACTGGCGCCTCTCGTGACAGCCGGCTTCCCCCGAGGTTAGGGGCCCGAGCGGGCGATGGCGCCATCTCCGTCGGCGCCGGTGCCGGCGCCCACCTCGACGACGCGCACGAACAGGGTGGTGGTGATCCACTCCTGGTCCTCGGGGCGCACGGCGCTGCGGCCCTCGAGGCGCTCGATGTCCACGGCGAGCTCGCCGCGGACCTCGGGGTCGAGGTCGGGGTCGACCGGCTCCCAGTCGTCCGACGGTCGCACCTGGAGCAGGTAGCCGCGCTCGGCGTCGACGTGGTCGAGCATGTCGGCGATCTCGTCCGGGGTGGGGCGCCCGTCCGGGCCGAGCGCCGCCGCGAGGTTCAGGATGCGGCGGCCGAACGTCTCCGACAGCGGGTCGCCGAGGACGCGGCTGCTGTTGGCCCAGAACCAGCCCTCGGGGTGCTCGACGAGGCCGTCGTAGATCACCGGCTGGGGCTCGGGCATCAGCTCGTCGATGGCGGCGAGCTCCTCGTAGGTGTCCTCGAACATCACGTCCTCGCCGCTGCGCCGGGTCGGCGGCACGATGTCGATCACCCACACCAGGACCAGGACCGCACCGGAACCGAGCACGGCCCGCCGCGCCAGCGCCCGCCCGGACGTGGTGGCGAGCACCACGCCGGCGGCGACGCCACCGGCCAGCAGCAGCATCGGGAAGGCCTCGCTGAAGAAGTACCGGTCCCAGTAGAGGAACCACTGGGCGTCGACGCTCATCGACTTGCGCATCCGGGTGGCCTGGAAGGTCGCCATCGTCGTGCCCACGAGCAGCGGCCAGGCCACGAGGAAGCGGCTGACGCCGTCGCGCAGGGCGTCGGCGAACCAGACCGCCAGCGCCAGCCCGGCGGCGGCGAAGACCGGGGCGCCGAGCGCCTCGTAGCGGGGCAGGTACGACTCGGGGGTGATGACGACGAGGTGGGCGGCGACGACGCCGGCGATGACGACGCCCACCGCCGCGACGCGCAGCCCCCGCAGCAGGCCCGGGCGGCGACGGGCGCGCTCGAGCAGGAGGCCGACGCCGATCGCCGCGGCCAGGCCGATCGCCACGACCACGGTGAACGCGGCGGCGACCCGCAGCTCGTCGAGGCGCCCGAAGCGGTCGGCGACGGGGCCGGGCAGGCGGGGCACGGCCTGCTGGTCGAGGAAGTACCGGGGGTTGTGGCGGGCGTCGTAGACGCTGCCCAGCCACAGCCCGGCGGCCAGCACGACGAGGTGCGTGCGCAGCACCGCCGAGCGGGCCTCGTCGGTGAGCACCGGGACCAGGGCGAGGCCGACGGCGACGACGGGCAGGTACACGAGCCCGTTGCCGCGGCTCACCACGAGCAGGAACCCGAAGGCGCCGCCGATGGCGGCGGCGACGTGGTCGCGCTGGACGAGGGCAGCGGTGGCGAGCAGCACCGAGGTGGCGAGCAGCGCCGCGTACAGGGTCTCCGAGGCGGGGAACTGGGAGAACCACACGGCGTGGACGTGGGCGGCGAAGGGCACGGCGACGGCGGCGACCACCGCCCTGGGCGCGCCGGCCAGGTGCACCGTGGCCAGCACCGCTGCGCCGACCAGCAGCCCGAGGAAGGGCATCACGTACGGGGTGCGGTCCTCGCCGAGCAGCAGGCTCGACTCCCCCATCACGAGCGGGAAGCCGTTGACGAACCACCCGCCGAAGGGGCCGCCGCCGGCCAGCACGTTGCCGCGGTTGACGTACTCGCCGAAGTCGGCGACCTGGTAGGCGAAGTAGATCGGCGACGACCGCAGGGCCACGGC
>JBKHXT010000173.1:0-5562 GCA_046565885.1 Acidimicrobiia bacterium | reverse complement strand
GGACCGAGGGCGACGAAGCCGCCGTAGGCGATGCCCATCGTGACGGCGAACGCCACGAGCACCGGGTACGCGCCGTCGGACAGGAGCCAGAGCAGGAACGCCACCGGCTGCGCGGCGAGGCAGCCCTGGAGCAGCCGCACCGACGGCAGCCGCCCGCTCAGCGACGTGATGCCGAGCCGCCCGATGATGCTGGTGGCGCCGATGATGCCGACGAGCAGCGCCGCCCGGTCGGAGCTGATCCCCTCCTCCGTGGCGAAGTCGACGATGAACGCGAAGGCGATGAACAGCGACACCGAGAACAGGAGCCCGGTGGCGAACATGACCTTGAACGCGTCGATGCGCATGACCGCCTTCATGTGCTCGATGGCCGGCGGGGGCGCGTCGAGGCCGGGCGGGCGGGCGATGAGGGCGGCGGCGACGGCGAACAGGACCAGGTCGACGAGGGCGAGGCGGAGGTAGGCGCTGCGCCAGCCGTGGTCGTCGATGAGCGACTCGGCGAAGGGGACGAGCAGCAGCGTGCCCAGGCCGTTGCCCGAGGCGACCAGCCCCATGGCCAGCGCGCGGCGGCGGGAGAACCAGCCGCCGGCCGTGGAGTACATGGGCGAGGCGATCATCCCGCCCCCCACGCCGACGCCGACGCCGATCGTGAGGTACCCCGCGTACACGGAGCCGACCTGCGACGTGAGGGCGAGGCCGGCGGCGACCAGCCCGCCGCCGAAGACGACGAGCCGCCGCGCGCCGACCCGGTCGGCGAGCGGGCCCGAGACCACGCCGAGCCCGAAGAACAGCAGCAGGGTGATGCCGAACACGACGGCCGTGGGCCCGCGCCCCGAGCCGAAGTCGTCGGCCATGGCGTCCGAGAACGGGCCGAACGTGTAGGCGGTGCCGAACCCGGTCCCCGACGCGATGCCCGCGCCGGCGGCCACCCGCCACGCCCGCCCGGAGTCGAGGTGCGGCGCGGTCACCGCAGCGTGCAGATCACCACGGGGATGTCGCGGTCGGTCCGGCGCTGGTAGCCGCCGTAGCCGTCGTAGGCCGCGGTGATCTGCGGCCAGAGCTCCGCCTTCTCGTCATCGGTGGCCGTCCGGGCGGTGGCCGGCTGCGTGCGACCGCCCATCTCGATGGTGACCTCCGGGTTGGCCACGAGGTTGAGGTACCAGGCCGGGTGCTCGTCGTTGCCGCCCTTGGACGCCACCAGCACGATCTCGCCGTCGCGCTGCACCGGCGTCGTGAGCATCACGGTGCGGGGCTCGCCGCTGCGTCGGCCCGTCGTGGTCAGCTTGAGCGCCGGCATCTTCAGGAACCGGCCCCCGATGCGACCGCCCGTGAGGTCGTAGAGCGGTCGGTGGATCGCGTTCATGGCCTTGAAGACCAGCTCGGGGATCGCCACGACCGCAGCCTGGCACGTTGCCGCCGCCGAGGTGGCGGGGGCAGCATCGCCCGGTGCCGCCCCTCTCGTCGTCGCCCACCCTGGCCGAGATCCTCGCCCTCGACCCCGGACCGGGCGACACGTGGCAGGGCCACAGCCCTCCCGAGCAGCGGGCCCGGGTCTTCGGCGGCCAGGTCGTCGCCCAGGCCCTGGCCGCGGCGACCGCCACCGTCCCCGAGCAGCACCGCGTCCACTCGCTGCACGCCTACTTCCTGCGTGGCGGCGACGTGGAGGTGCCGATCACCTACGAGGTCGACCGCCTGCGTGACGGCCGCTCGTTCAGCGCTCGGCAGGTGACGGCCGGGCAGGGCGACGGCGCCATCCTCGTGCTCTCGGCGTCGTTCCACGGCGGCGGGACGGGAGGCGACTTCGAGGCGCCGGCGCCCGAGGGCGTGCCCGGACCGGACGGGCTGCCGCCCACCCGCTTCGGCGAGCGCGGGATCATCGAGGCCCGCGACGCCTCGTGGGACCAGCCGGCCACGCCGCAGCGCCGGATCTGGTTCCGCGTGCCGACCGAGCTCGACCCGCGCCTGCACGCCGCCGGCGTCGCCTACGCCACCGACCACGGGCCCTTCGGCGCCGCCCGCCGCATCGTCGACCGGGTCGGCGAGGGCCGGTTCGACTCGCTGTTCCGGGCCAGCCTCGATCACGCGATCTGGTTCCACCGGCCGCCCCGCATCGACGACTGGGTGCTCTACGACATCGAGGCGGTGGCCCACCGCGACGACCGCATCCTCACGTCGGGCCGGATCGTCGATGCCGAGGGGCGCCGGGTCGCCACCGTCGCCCAGGAGATCCTCGCCCGGGAGCCCGGGCGCTGACGTGGCGCCCCGCCACGACCACGACGCCGGCGGCGACGCCGACGTGCTGGCCCAGAAGCGGGCGCTGCGCGAGGCGACGTGGGACCGGATGACCGCGGCGGGCGTCGGGCGGTTCCCGGCGCCGACGGGCCGGATCCCCAACTTCGTCGGCGCCGAGGCGGCCGCCGAGCGGCTGCGGGGCCTGCCGGCGTGGGCGCGGGCCCGCACGGTGAAGGCGAACCCCGACTCGCCGCAGTGGCCGGTGCGCCAGCGCGCCCTCGAGGACGGCAAGGTCGTCTACATGGCGGTGCCCCGCCTGGCCGAGGACGACCCGTTCTTCCTCCTCGACCCGGACGACCTCGCCGACACGCCGAGGAAGGCGTCGAGCATCAAGGGGGCGTCCCGCAGCGCCCGCACGGTGCGGGTCGAGGACCTCGAGCCGGTGGACCTCGTCGTGACCGGGTGCGTCGCCGTCGACCGCACGGGCGCCCGGCTCGGCAAGGGCGGCGGGTTCTCCGACCTCGAGTACGCGCTGGCGTGGGAGGCCGGCCTGATCGGCCCCGACACCGTCGTCGTGACGACCGTGCACGACGTGCAGGTGCTGCCCGACGGCGACATCCCCGTGACCGACCACGACTTCCGCCTCGACCTGATCGTCACGCCCGACGAGGTCATCGAGTGCCCCGGCGGCCGCACGCCGGCGTCGATCCGCTGGGACGAGCTGACCGAGGAGAAGGTCGACGCCATCCCGTTGCTGCGCCGGCTCGCCGCGCTGCTTGACTGACCCGGTGCTCGAGCAGGTGGTGACGGCGCTCGCCGTCGTGCTGGCCCTGTCCCATCCCGTGCCGCAGGTGGTGCGCGTCCTGCGCACGCGCTCGGTGGCCGGCGTGTCGGGTCCGACGACGTGGATCGGCTTCACCGTGAACGTGGCCTGGATGACCTACGGGATCGCCCGTGGCCTGGTGCCCGTGGCCGTGCTCTCCACCGCCTACGTCGCCGGCTACGTCGTGGTCGGGACGCTGCTCGTGCGGGGCGGCAACCGCCGGGGCATCGGCACGGGGGTGGTGGCGGCCGCGGCCCTCGCCGGCCTCGTGGCCGTCGGCGGCTGGGGTCTGCTCGGCACCGCCCTGGCCCTGGCCGTCGTGCCCCAGTTCCTGCCCCAGGTCGTGGAGGCGTGGACGGCGGACGACCTCACCGGGCTGTCGCCCGGGTCGTACGTGGTCGGCCTGGCCGACGGCGTCGTGTGGGGCGGCTTCGGGCTCGTCGCCGCCGACCGGCCGCTGGTGCTCTACGGAGCGGTGATGGTGTCGGTGGCGACCGCCGTGCTCGTCGGCCGCTACCGCTGGTCGGTGCGCCAGCGTGCGGTGCCGGTCGCGATCGAGCCCGCCGCCGGCTGAACGCCCGGCTTCCGTCAGCGGCGGCGGCGCAGGGCCGTGCTCGTCGCGTCGACGGCGAAGGTCACGGCGACCAGGGCGAGCACGATGCCGGTGACCTCCGACCAGGCGAAGGCGGACAGCGCCTCGTCGAGCGAGCGGCCGAGCCCGCCGGCGCCGACCACGCCGACGACCACGGTCTCCCGGATGGCGACCTCCCAGCGGTAGAGGCCGAGGGAGGTGAAGCGGTCGGCGACCGAGGGCAGCGTGGCGTAGGCGGCCGCCTGCGCTCGCGTGGCGCCGGCGGCGCGCAGGGCGAGGGCGTGGCGGTCGTCGGCCGCTTCCAGCGCCTCGGCCAGCAGGCGTCCGAGCACGCCGAGGTTGTAGGCGGCCAGCGCCACGGCACCCGGCCACGGCCCCGGTCGCAGGACGAACAGGACGACGATCGCCCACACCGGAGGCGGGACCGCCCGGGTGAGCAGCAGCGCCGCCCGGGCGGTCGCCCGCACGGCAGCGCCGGCGAGGCCGCGGGGACCGACGGCCCCGGCGGCCAGCAGCGCCACGGCGACGGCGAGCGGGAAGGCGATCGCCATGGCGAGGACGGCGAGCGCCACCGTGTCGAGCGCCTGCTCGACCAGCGCCCACCAGCCGTCGACGGTGGACGGCGGCGCCAGCTCCGCCGCCAGGTACGACAGCTGGTCACGGGCGCGTGCCGCCCACAGGGTCGACACGTCGATGCCGAGCCACCACCACGACGCCAGCGCCGCCGGTACGAGCGCCGCGCCGGTGCCGAAGGCGGCCGAGCCGCTGCGGCGACGGAGCCGGGCACCGTCGCCGGCGAGCACGGCCGGCGCCCGCCGCCGCACCCAGCCGGACCAGGCGTCGGCGGCGCCGTTCAGCAGCACGAGCGCCCAGAGCACGGTCCAGACCTCGCCGTAGCGCAGCGACGTGAACGACAGGGCCAGCTGGAACCCCAGCCCGCCCGCCCCGACGATGCCGAGGATGGCGGCGGAGCGGATGGCGCACTCGAAGCGGTAGAAGCCGTACGACAGCAGCTCGGAGCGCACGGTCGGGCCGATGCTGTAGGCGAGGCCGGCGAGCCGTCCGGCGCCGGCCAGGCGCAGCGCGCGGTAGGCGCCCGGGTCGGCGTCGTCGATGGCGTCGGCGAAGATCTTGGCGGTGATGGCGCCGAAGGGGATGCCGATGGCGAGCACGGCCACGAGCGGGTCGAGGCCGAGCACGTTCAGCAGCAGCAGGCCCCACACGACCTCGTGCACCGAGCGGGGGACGATCGCCGCGGCCCGTGAGAGCTGCCACCCGGCGCCGGGCCGGCGGTCGGCTGCGCCCGTCCACCAGCGCCTCGACGTGAGCACGCCGCCCACGAGGCCGAGCACGAGGGCGAGGGTGGTGCCGAGCACGGCGTAGGCGAGGGTGACCAGCGCCTCGCGCCAGACGAGGGCGAGGAAGTCGCCGGACAGCTCGGGGGAGAGGGCGGCGGCGAAGAACCGTCGGACCTGGGGCCAACCGCCGGGGTTGAGGTCGTCGAACGGCGAGCCGGCCAGGACGAGGGCGCCGGCGACGGCGGCGACCACCGCGGGGCCGAGCGGCGCCCGCCGGCGCCGCCGCCCCGACGAATGCCCTGGTGGGACGTGGGGAGCGATTCGTCGACGATTCGTCGGCTTTACAGAACGCGCGACGATTCGTCGACGAATCGTCGCCGAAGGGCTCATCGCCGGTACACCTCGGCGAGGGTCGACCGGTCGACGTCGCCGGCCGGCACGTCGAGCACGACGTGCCCGTCACGCAGGGCCACGATCCGGTCGCAGCGCGCCAGCGCCAGGTCCGGGTCGTGGATGCTCAGCACCAGCGCCCGTCCGGGGTCGGCCACGTGGTCGACGAGCAGCGACACGGCGAGCTGGGCCAGCTCGGGGTCGAGGCTGGCGGCCGGCTCGTCGGCCAG
>JBKHXT010000172.1:0-9745 GCA_046565885.1 Acidimicrobiia bacterium | reverse complement strand
CAGGCCCGGACCCTGTGGCGCCTCGCCGTCGAGCAGCTGCGCCTCGGCCTGAAGCGCAACCGCATCGTGACCGTGCCGCTCGCCGGGCGGCGGCTGACCTCGATCCCCCGCGAGGACTCCTGGCACGTCTACAAGCAGCAGCGGTGCCGCAGCTGCGGCGACGACGTCGTCCTCACCGAGGTCGGCAACCGCACGTCCTACGCCTGCGCCACCTGCCAACCCGCCTAGCGTCCGGCGCCGTGCACGTCTCGGAGCTGCAGACGCCGGCGCTCGTCGTCGACCGGCCCACCTTCCGCCGCAACGTCGAGCGGATGGGCGCCCTCCACCCCGGCCCGGCGCTGCGACCGCACGTGAAGGCCTTCAAGTCGACGGCCCTGGCCCGCGAGCTGGCCGCGGCCGGCCACCCCGGGTTCTGCTGCGCCACCGCCGCCGAGGTCGTCGGCATGGCCCGGGCCGGCCTCGGCGACGACCTCCTCCTCGCCAACGAGACCCTCGATCCGGCGCGCCTCCGGGCCATGGCCGAGCTCGACGTGCCCGTCACCGTGGCCGTCGACTCCGAGCAGACCGTCGACGCCGCCGCCGAGGCCGGCATCACCCGGGTGCTCGTCGACGTCGAGGTCGGCCTCCCACGGTGCGGCTGCGCGCCCGACGACGCCGGCCGCCTGGCCGATCGGGCCCGGGCCGCCGGCATGGAGGTGCGGGGCGTGATGGGCTACGAGGGCCACGTCAACGTCGTCCTCGACCGGGACGAGCGCCGGGCCGCCGTGGAGCAGGCGATGCGGCGGCTGCGGCGGGCGCACGAGCTGGTGGGCGGCGACGTGGTGTCCGGCGGGGGGACGATGACCGCCGGGCTCAACGAGTGGGTGACCGAGCTGCAGGCCGGGACCTTCGTGCTCATGGACACCGCCTTCGCGCCCCACGCGCCCTTCGAGATCGCCGTGGGCGTGGAGGCGACCGTCATCTCGGTGAGCCCGAAGGGCTGGGCGGTGGCCGACGCCGGGCTGAAGGCCTTCGGCATGGACCACGGCGACCCGGTGCTCCCGGGCGCCGAGGTGTGGATCGTCTCCGACGAGCACGTGACGTTCCGCGGCCTCGACGTCGCCGTCGGCGACCGGGTGCGGCTCCTGCCCGCCCACCTCGACCCGACCGTCGCCAAGCACGACCGGATGTGGGTGCTCGACGGCGACGAGGTCGTCGACGAGTGGCCGGTCGACCTGCGCGGCTGGTGACCGATTCATCACCAAATCGCCGGCGCACCGTCCGTAGCCTGAAGCGGTGACGGAGACCGACGTCGACATCGCCCCCTCGCTGCGCCAGGAGCTCGACGTCTCCCGGCTGCTCGACGTCGAGCGGATCTACCTCGAGCCCACGGTGACCGACTGGGCGCGCGGGCGCGAGGTGCTCGACCGGTTCCCCGACGCCGAGCGCATCGAGGTGCCGTCGCACTGGCAGATCCCCGGCCTCCACGGCAACGAGGGCAACGTCGGTGACTGGCTGCGCATCAAGCGCGGCGTCCTCGTGCTCGGTGAGAAGAAGAGCCTGAGCGCGCGGCGCAACGGCCGCTCCAGCGACTGGATCGCGCCCTCGACCGCGAACGGGTGCGCCATGGCGTGCTCGTACTGCTACGTGCCCCGCCGCAAGGGCTACGCCAACCCGATCACCGTCTTCGTCAACACCGAGAAGATCCTCGGGTACCTCGAGCGCCACGTCGGCCGGCAGGGCCCCAAGACCGAGCCGAACCAGTGCGACCCGGTCGACTGGGTGTACGACATCGGCGAGAGCAGCGACTGCTCGGTCGACGCGCTGCTGTCCGACAACGTCGCCGACCTCGTGCACCTGTTCGCCCGCCTCGACGGCGCCAAGGCGAGCTTCGCCACCAAGTACGTGAACCGCCAGCTCCTCGACCTCGACCCGCGGGGCGGCACCCGCATCCGCTTCTCGCTCATGCCGGCCGCGACGTCCCGCCGGGTCGACCTGCGCACGAGCCCGATCGCCCAGCGCATCGCCGCCATCGACGACTTCGTCGACGCCGGCTACGAGGTGCACGTCAACCTCTCCCCCGTCATCGTCCACGACGGCTGGCTCGACGCCTGGGACGAGCTGCTCACCCAGCTGGACGACGCCACGAGCGCCGCCTCCAAGGAGCAGATGAAGGCCGAGGTCATCTTCCTCACCCACAACGAGGCGCTGCACGAGGTCAACCTCGGCTGGCACCCCCGGGGCGAGGACCTGCTCTGGCGGCCGGACCTGCAGCAGCGGAAGCGCTCGCAGACCGGCGGCTGGAACCTGCGCTACAAGACGGCGTGGAAGCGCGGCTACGTCGACGAGCTGCTCGAGCTCATCGCCCACCGGACGCCCTGGCTGGACGTCCGCTACGCGTTCTGAGGCGTGCCGCCCGGGTGGCGGTCGAGGTGGGCGGCGAGCAGCCGGAAGGCTCGCCCCCGATGCGACAGGGCGTGCTTCTCGTCGGCCGACATCTCGGCGAACGTGCGGCCGTCGCCCTCGTCGGGGACGAATATCGGGTCGTAGCCGAAGCCGCCGTCGCCACGGGGCGCGTCGGCCACCCGGCCCTCGACCGTGCCGCGCACCACGACCTCGAAGCCGTCGGGCCACACGGCGGCGGCCGCCGCGACGTAGCGCCCGGCCCGGGCGGCACCGGCCACGCCGTCGAGCTCGCGCAGCACCCGGGGGATCCAGTCCGACTCCTCGGTCCAGCGGGCCGAGTGGATGCCGGGCCGTCCCTCGAGCGCGTCGACCTCGATGCCGCTGTCGTCGGCGATCGCCAGCTCGCCGGTCGCCGCGCACACCGCCGCCGCCTTCAGCAGCGCGTTCTCCTCGAACGTCGTGCCCGTCTCCTCGACGTCCGGATCGCGGGCCTCCACCGCCCAGGCGCCACCGAGGATGGCGGCCACCTCGGCGACCTTGTGGGCGTTGCCGGTGGCGAAGACGACCGTGCGGGGCATCAGCGCCGGGCCGGGCGGGGGGCGGGCGCCTCGGCCACGTAGGCCCGCTGGTGCCCGATGAGCTCGGCGATGCCGTCCTCCGCGAGCTGGAGGAGCTGGTCGAGCACGGGGCGGCCGAACGCGGCGCCCTCGGCCGTGCCCTGCAGCTCGACGAAGTCGCCGTTCGACGTCATGACCACGTTCATGTCGACGTCGGCCGTGGAGTCCTCCGGGTACGGCAGGTCGCACACGGGCACGCCGCCGACCACGCCGACGCTGATGGCGGCGCAGAAGGCGGTGAGCGGGTGCTCGGCGATGTCGCCGGCGTCCACCCGGCGGGCGAGGGCGTCGTGCAGGGCCAGGTAGCCGCCGGTGATGGCGGCGGTGCGGGTGCCGCCGTCGGCCTGGAGGACGTCGCAGTCGACCACGACCTGGCGCTCGCCGAGCAGGCGCATGTCGCACACCGAGCGCAGGGCCCGTCCGATGAGCCGCTGGATCTCCTGGGTGCGCCCGCTCTGCTTGCCCTTGGCCGCCTCGCGACCGACGCGCTCGGGACTGGAGCCCGGGAGCATCGAGTACTCGGCGGTGACCCAGCCCGTGCCCCGGCCCTTCATCCACCGGGGCACGTCGTCGTCGATGGACGCGGTGCAGAGCACCTTGGTCTGGCCCATGGAGATGAGGCACGAGCCCTCGGCCATCACGGTGGGGTCTCGCTCGATGCGGACGGCGCGCAGCTCGTGGGGGGCGCGGCCGTCCTGGCGGGTGTGGTCGGTCATGGCTGGGGGGTTCCTCCGGCGACGTAGGTGCGGTGGGTCTCGGCCACCTCGATGGGCCCGTCGAAGGCCTCGGCGGCCTCGGCGGCGCGCCGGGCGGGATCGGTGCCCGGCGCGAGGTGGGTGAGCAGGAGCGAGCGGGCGCCGCCCTCGGCGGCGATGCGCCCGGCCTGGCGGCCGGTGAGGTGCTGGACCTGGCCGGCCTCGTGCTCGTCGAGGGTGGCCTCGAGGACGGCGAGGTCGACGCCGTCGCCGAGCGAGGTCAGCGCCCAGCGCGGCCCGGTGTCGGCGCTGTAGGCGATGGAGCGCCCGCCGCTGTCGGCTCGCACGGCGAGCGTCTCGACCGGGTGGTCGGTGCGGGCGAAGCGCAGCTCGACGTCGCCGACGGAGGCGGTGGCGCCGTCGGCGACGACCTCGGGCGCGAAGGTCGGCGCCAGCTTCGATCCTCCCAGGCGCGCCATCAGCTCGGCGTTGCGCTGGGTCCACAGCAGCCGCAGCCCGAGGTCCTTCGCGTCGACCCCGTAGCGCAGGGCGTTGGCGAGCACCGGCAGCTCGAGCCAGTGGTCGGGGTGCGAGTGGCTGATCACCAGGGCGTCGAGGTCGGTGAGGGCCACGTGCTCCTGGACGTTGGCGAGGGTGCCCGGGCCGCAGTCGACCCAGATGGTGGTGGCCTCCGTGCGCAGGAGGTAGCCGCTGCACGCGCCGCCGGCCCCGGCGTAGGTGCCGCAGCACCCGAGCACGGTGAGCGAGAGGCCGGTCACCCGTCCCACCGTACGGCGCCGGCCACGTCGAGCTCGGGGCCGAGGAGGCGGGCGCCGAGCTCGCGGAAGGCCTCGACGTCGCCGGAGCTGAGCCAGCGGTGGCGCCCGGCGTGCGCCCGGCTGGCCGGGGCCACGGCGGACCGGAGCATGGCGGCGACCCGGAAGGCGGTCTCGTCGGCGGACGACACGAGCACGACGTCGCGGCCGAGGACGTCGGCGAGCGTGCGGGCGAGGAAGGGGTAGTGCGTGCAGCCGAGGAGCAGCGCGTCGACGCCGGCCTCGACCACCGGCGCGAGCAGCCGCTCGGCGAGCACGTGCACCTGGTCCGACCGGGTCTCGCCCCGCTCCACGAACTCGACGAAGCCCGGGCAGGCGGCGCACGTCAGCTCGAGCTCCGGGGCGACCCGAGCCAGCGCCCGCTGGTAGGCGCCGGAGGAGATGGTGCCGACGGTGCCGATGACGCCGACCCGACCGTTGCGGGTCGCCTGCACGAGCGACGCAACGCCGGGCTCGATGACGCCGACGACCGGGACCGGCAGGTCCCGCTGCAGGTCGTCCAGCGCCGCCGCCGTGGCCGTGTTGCAGGCCACGACCACCAGCTTCACGTCGTGCTCGCCGACCAGGTGGTCGCTGATCTGGCGGGCGAAGCGGCGCACCTCCTCGAGGGGCCGCGGACCGTACGGGTAGCGGCCCGTGTCCCCGACGTAGACGAGGTCCTCGGCGGGCAGCAGGTCGATGAGCGCACGGGCGACCGTGAGGCCGCCGAAGCCCGAGTCGAACATGCCGATCGGGCGGTCGTCGGTCGCCGAGCCCATGTTGACAGCCTCCCGTGCAAGCGGTTACACCGACCTCCGACGGCAGTGAGGATGGCACAGGCCCTGGGGGACGACGTGACCGGTGCGTGGTGGTCGGATGCGGTCGGCTACGAGGTCTACCTCCGCTCCTTCGCCGACAGCGACGGCGACGGCATCGGCGACCTGGCCGGCCTGACCGCGCGGCTCGACCACCTGGCCGACCTCGGCGTCGACATCGTCTGGGTCACCCCCTTCTACCCGTCGCCGATGGCCGACTTCGGCTACGACGTCGCCGACCACGAGGGCGTCGACCCCCGCTTCGGCACCCTCGACGACTTCGACCGGTTGCAGGCCGCCGTGCACGAGCGGGGAATGCGCCTGCTCATCGACCTGGTCCCGAACCACACCTCCGACCAGCACCCGTGGTTCCGCTCCGCGCTCGAGGGGCGCGACAGCCCCGACCGCGACCGCTACCTGTGGCGCGACCCCGCCCCCGACGGCGGCCCGCCGAACAACTGGCGCAGCCACTTCGGCGGGCCGGCGTGGACGCTCGACGAGGCGTCGGGCCAGTACTTCTGCCACCTGTTCCTGCCCGAGCAGCCCGACCTCAACTGGGCGAACGACGACGTCCGCCGGGACTTCGAGGCCATCCTGCGCACGTGGCTCGAGCGCGGCGCCGACGGCTTCCGCATCGACGTCGCCCACTCCCTCGTCAAGCACCCGTCGTTCGGCGACAACCCGGTGCTGGTCGAGCGCACGCCGGAGATGTCGCCGTGGGAGCAGTTCCACGCCCAGCGCCACGACCACGACCTCGACCAGCCGGGCGTGCTCGACGTGTACCGGAGCTGGCGGCGCATCACCGCCGACCACGACGCCGTGCTGCTCGGGGAGGTGTACCTCGACGACCCGGAGCGAGTGGGCGCCTACGTGGCCGAGGGCGTGCTCGACCTGTCCTTCTACTTCCCGGTGCTGCACACGACGTGGGACCCCGACGTGCTCGCCGACGTGGTGCAGGCCAGCCTGCGCCACGGGCGGGGCCGGTTCACGTGGGTCCACTCCAGCCACGACGACCCCCGCTCGGTGAGCCGCTTCGGCGGAGGTGAGGTCGGGCGGCGGCGGGCGCTGTCGTTCCTCGCCTTCACCGCCTTCCTGCCGGGGCCGCTGTTCCTCTACCAGGGCGACGAGCTGGGCCTCGAGGACGGCGTCGTCGACCCCGCCGCCGCCGCCGACCCGGTGGCCGTGCGCAACCCGGGCGCCGCCGGCGGCCGCGACCCCGTCCGCACGCCCATGCCGTGGACGCCGGGCGCCCCCAACCTCGGCTTCTCCACCGGCACGCCGTGGCTGCCGGTGGCGGAGAACCACACCGACGAGCAGACCGTGGAGGCGCAGCGGGCCGACCCGTCCTCGACGCTGCACCGCGTGCGCGACCTGCTGGCGCTGCGGCGCCGGCGGCGTCCGCTGCCCGACGCCGTCACCTGGCTGGGCGACGACGTGCCCACCGGCGTGCTCGCCTACCGCCGGGGCGGCCTGCTCGTGGCCCTCCACGCCGGCACCGAACCGGTGATCCTCAGCGTGGCCGAGGGCGCCTCGGTCGCCTTCGCCAACGGCGACGTGGCGATCGGCGAGGGCCAGCTGCGGCTGGGGCCCGACGCCGTCGCCGTGGTCGACGACCGGCGCGGGCCGTGAGCGACGCCGACCCGCCACCGGAGCCGCGCCGGCGGGCCCGCGGCCCGCGGCCGCGCACCGACGGCGTCAACATCGAGGAGGTGGCGCGCCAGGCCGGCGTGTCGGTGGCGACGGTGAGCCGGGCGCTCCGCGGCCTGCCGAACGTGGCGCCGTCGACGCGCACGCGGGTGGAGGACGTGGCCCGGGCGCTGAACTACCGGGTGGACACCTACGCGTCGCGGCTGGCCACCGGGCGCAGCGACACGGTGTGCCTGGCCGTGCCGAACATCGACAGCTGGTACTTCTCCAAGGTCGCCGCCGGGGCCGAGGCGGTGCTCGCCGACGCCGGCATGGACGTGCTCCTGCACTCGGTCGACGACGCCGGTGGCCGCGCCCGGCTGCTGTCGAGCACGTCGCCGATCCGGCGCCGCCTCGACGGCCTCATCCTCATCGACGTGCTGCTCAGCCCGGCCGAGATCGAGGCCCTCGCCGACGACGACCTCCGGGTGGTCACGGTCGGCCAGCGCACCGAGGAGTTCCCGTCGGTCACCGTCGACAACCGGGGTGCGACGGCCGCCGCCACCCGGCACCTGCTCGAGCTCGGGCACCGCGACATCGCCCTCATCGGCGGCTCGAGCGGCACGGTGCTGCCCTTCGATGTGCCCGCCCACCGGCGGGCCGGCTACCTCGACGCCCTCGCCGAGGTCGGCCTCGAGCCCGACCCGCGCCTCGAGGTCGACGGCAACTTCTCCGTGCAGGGCGGCGCCGAGGCGATGGCCCAGCTGCTCGAAAGCGGCCGCCCGTTCACCGCCGTGTTGGCCCTCTCCGACGAGATGGCGATGGGCGCGGTCCGCGCCGCCGCGGTGGCCGGGCGTCGAGTGCCCGACGACCTGTCGGTGGTGGGCTTCGACGGGCACGAGGTGGCCGAGGTCCTCGACCTGACGACCGTCCGCCAGCAGCCGAGCGCGCAGGGCGCCACGGCCGGGCGGCTGCTCCTCGACCTCCACGACCACCCGTCGCCGGAGCCGCCGCACCCGGTGGGCGAGACCGAGCTCGTCGTCCGGGGCACCACCGCGCCGCCGGCCGACCGCGCCATCGGACTGCCATCTGGTAGTCGTTGACAGGCCGCGACCGCGGCTGTAATCGTTTACATGCCTCACCCGCCGGGGAGGGCGCCGAAGCTCCTCCGCCGGCGATCGAGGCTCCAGCCTGCCGACCCACCTTTGGGGGAGAACCAGATGAAACGACCACTGTGGCGGATCCTCGCCGCGCTGTTCGCCCTGTCCCTCGTCGCCGCCGCCTGCGCGGGTGACGACGACGACACGAGCGCCGGGGACGACTCCGGCGACACCGGCGACTCCGGCGACTCCGGCTCGGGTGGAGGCGAGGACGTCGAGATCAGCACCGTCGACGTGTTCCCGCTGCCCCCCGTCGGTGACTCCGGCGAAGCCGTCCTGACCGGCGGCACCTTCGCGGGCGCGTTCAGCGCCGACGAGGACACCATGGCCGTGCTCGAGTACATGGCCACCCCCGAGTACGTCGAGAGCCGCCTCGAGGCCGGCGTCGGCGGCTTCCTCTCGGCCAACCAGAACGTCGACCTCGAGGCCTACAGCGGCTTCGAGCAGACGCTGGTCGAGATCCTCCAGAACGCCGAGGTCGCCCGCTTCGACGGCTCCGACGACATGGTCGCCGAGGTCGGCGCCGGCACCTTCTGGACCGCCGCCACCGACATCGTGTCGGGCAACGCGTCGGTCGAGGAGGCCTTCGGCGAGGTCGAGGCCGACTACCCGCCGGTGCCCGAGATCGATCCGTGCCCGGCTCCCGAGATCGGTCCCGGCGACGGCACGGTGACGATCTTCGGCCCCGAGGTGGAGCAGGAGCAGCAGGGCTTCCAGCAGGCCTTCGACGCCTTCACCGAGGAGACCGGCATCCAGGTCCAGATCCAGGGCGACCGCTCCGCCGAGGAGCAGATCGGCGTCCAGGTCCAGGGCGGCAACCCGCCGGACATCTTCATCTTCCCGCAGCCCGGCCTGCTCCGGTCCTTCGTCGAGGACTGCCAGCTCGTGCCGCTGCCGGAGAACGTCGTCTCCACCATGCAGGAGAACTTCAACGAGGGCTTCCTGGCCGGCGGCCAGGTCGGCGACCAGTACTACGGCGTGCCGAACAAGTCCGACGTGAAGTCCCTCGTCTGGTACTCGCCCGAGGCGTTCGAGGCCAACGGCTACGAGGTCCCCGAGAACCACGAGGAGTTCGTGGCCCTCATGGACCAGATGGTCGAGGACGGCAACACGCCGCTGTGCATCGGCATCGGCTCCGACGCCGCCACCGGCTGGCCGTTCACCGACTGGATCGAGGACTACATGCTCCGCATCCACGGTCCCGAGGTGTACGACCAGTGGGTCAACCACGAGATCCCCTTCGACCACCCGCAGGTCGTCGAGGTGGGTGAGTTCGTGATGGACATCTGGGAGTCCGACGGCTACGTCTTCGGCGGCACCCAGGCCGCCGCCTCGACCCCGTTCGCCGAGTCCGGCCTCGGGATCATCGAGGGCGACTGCATGATGCACCGCCAGGCGAACTTCTACGCCGCCAACTGGCCCGATGAGATCACGGTGGGCCAGGAGTCCTGAGCCACCGCTCGAAGTAGTGCCGATGCCGCGGGTCCGACAGCTCCACCGAGCCGGAGGGCCCGCGGCATCGCCGCGTCCGGGGGGCGTACCATCCCCGCCCGGACGCCGGTCGACCGACGCCGACAGGGGGATCACACCATGACCGCACCCACCACCGCGCCATCGGGCGGGGGCGACGCC
>JBKHXT010000171.1:0-7279 GCA_046565885.1 Acidimicrobiia bacterium | reverse complement strand
GCTCGTCGTTGGCGGCGTGCAGGGACACGGCGAGGTTGACCGGCAGCGACTCGGCGGTGAGGCGCTCGATGCCGGGCACCAGGCCGACGGTGGAGACGGTGAGGTGGCGGGCCGAGAGGCCGATGGCCCCGTGCAGACGCTCGACGGCCCCCCAGGTGGCGCCGTAGTTGGCCAGCGGCTCGCCCATGCCCATGAAGACCACGTTCGAGAGGCGCCGACCGGTCCGGCGGGCCTCGCGGGCGGCGACCACCACCTGCTCGACGATCTCGCCGGTGCTGAGGTGGCGCTCGAAGCCGGCCTGGCCGGTGGCGCAGAAGCTGCACGCCATGGCGCAGCCCGCCTGGCTGGAGACGCACACCGTGGAGCGCTCCGAGTAGTGCATCAGCACCGTCTCGACCCGGGCGCCGTCGGCCAGCTCCCAGAGCCACTTCACCGTGTCGCCGTCGTCGCTCACCGACTCCGCCGCCGGCGACAGCGCCACCGGGAGCTCGTCGTCCAGCCGGGCGCGCAGGGACTTCGGGAGGTTCGTGATGTCGACAGGGTCGGCGAGGTGCTCGTACAGCCCCTGCCACACCTGGTCGACGCGGTAGCGCGGCTCGCCGGCCAGCAGGTCGGCGAGCGCGTCGCGGTCGGGGTCGTAGCGGGTGGGCACGGGGGACCAGCGTAGGGCCGTACCCTGGGCTCGTGACCGTGCCCGAACCGGTGCCCGAGGAGCTGCGCCCGGAGCCGCCCGTGGCCGAGCACCACCACCGCGACGTGCGGGGCGGCGCGGCGAGGGCCGCCGTGTTCGGCATCAGCGACGGCCTGGTCTCGAACGTGGGCCTGATCCTCGGGGTCGCCGGCGCCGACCCGGCGCCCTCGGTCGTGCGCGTCGCCGGCCTCGCCGGGCTGGTGGCCGGCGCCATCTCCATGGCCGCCGGCGAGTGGAACTCGATGCGCGTCCAGGCCGAGCTGTTCGAGCGCGAGGTCGCGCTCGAGCGCCTCGAGATCCGCCGGCACCCCCAGGTCGAGCAGGCCGAGCTCGAGCAGCTCTACCGGTCGCGGGGCGTGACGCCGTCGGCGTCGCGGGCGCTGGCCGAGTCGGTCATGGCCGACGAGGAGCTGGCCGTGCGCACCCACGCGCGCGAGGAGCTCGGCATCGACCCCGACGAGCTCGGCTCGCCGACCGCCGCCGCGGTGTCGTCGTTCGCCGCCTTCGCCGTCGGCGCCGTGATCCCGCTCGTGCCGTGGTTCATCGGGTCGGGCACGGCGGCCATGGTCGCCTCGCTGGTCGCCGCGCTCGTGGCCGCCGTCGTCATCGGCGTCGTCATCGCCCGCTTCACCGAGCGGCCGGCCGCCCGGGTCGCCGCCCGCCAGGTCGCCTTCACGGCGGTGCCGGCGGCGCTCACCTACACGATCGGCACCCTCGTCGGCGTCAGCGTGTAGCGGACCCGGCCACCAGCCGCGAGTTGTGAGGCGCAGCCGAGCAACTCGGTTAGCGAGCGGAGCGAGCGACGTCGCCCACGAACGCCCGGTTCGTCGACGCCACCGTGAAGCCCAGGTCCTCGTACAGCTTCACCGCCGGCGCGTTGCCGGCGTCGACGTAGAGCATCCCCGTGTCGGTCGAGCGGCTGAGGTGCGCCAGCCCGGCCAGCGTCAGCGCCCGCCCGAGCCCCTGCCCGGCGAAGTCGGGGTGGACGGCGATCACGTAGATCTCGCCCTCCGGCGGCTCCTCGTGGAGCTTGGTCCAGCAGAACCCGGCGAGGCGGCCGTCGCGCTCGTGCAGGAGGAAGCCCTCGGGGTCGAACCATGGCTCGTCCTGGCGCTGGCGCAGGTCGTCGACCGTCCAGCCGCCCTGCTCGGGGTGCCAGTGGAAGGCGGCGTTGTTGACCTCGAGCCAGGCCTGCTCGTCGTGGCCGGGCACGAACGGCCGGGTCTCGAGGTCGGTGGTCTCCCCGAGCGGCAGGGGGACGCGCATCTGCCACAGGTCGCGGCCGGGGGCGAGGCCGACGAGGTCGGCGATGCGGGTGTGGGCCTCCGTGGGCTCGTACACCCACCAGTGCACGTGGCCGCCGCCCTCGTGGGCGATCAGGTCGACGGCGGCGCCGAGCAGCCGGGGGGCGATGATCAGCGCGTCGTAGCGGTGGTGCGGGTCGACGACGAGGTCGACGGCCCACGACTGCTCGCCCTTGGTGACCTGGCTGTAGGCGACGAGGTGGTCGTGGCCCTCCTGGCGCAGCACCAGCCCGGCGAACTCGGAGCGCCCGCCGTGGGCGGCGTCGACCCAGCGGTGCTCGTCGATGGGGCGGTGGCCGTCGGCCTGGTACACGCGGTCGAGGAGGTGCTCGACCTCGCGCACGTCGTCGGCGTCGAGGTGGCGCTTGACGTGCAGCTCGGCCATGGGCGCCGGAGGCTACACAGGCCCGTCGCTACCCTCCGACCGATGCCGAGCCCCGTGCCCAACCCGCCGCCGCCGCCCGGACGTCGCCGCCCGCGCACGCCGGCCGGCCGGGCCCGGGCCGCCGCCGAGGTGCTGGCCGAGGCCTACCCGGGCACCGAGGTCGACCTGTGCGAGCTCGACCACGATGACCCGTTCCAGCTGCTGGTGGCGACGATCCTGTCGGCCCAGTCCACCGACGAGCGGGTGAACCTGACGACCCCGGAGCTGTTCCGGCGCTGGCCCGACGCCGAGTCGCTCGCCGGCGCCGACCCCGAGGAGCTGGAGGAGGTCATCCGCTCCACCGGCTTCTACCGCCAGAAGGCGAAGTCGCTGCTCGGGATGGCCCAGCGCCTCGTCGAGCACCACGGCGGCCGGGTCCCGCACCGCATCGAGGACCTGGTCGAGCTGCCCGGCGTGGGCCGCAAGACGGCCAACGTCATCCGGTCCGTCGCCCTCGGCGAGCCCGGGCTGCCGGTCGACACCCACGTCGGCCGGCTGGCGATCCGCCTCGGGCTCACCGAGGAGACCGATCCGGTGAAGGTCGAGCACGAGCTGAACGGGATGGTGGCCTCGAGCGAGCGGGGGCTGCTCTCGCTGCGCCTGATCCTGCACGGACGCCGGGTGTGCACGGCCCGGCGCCCCGCGTGCCCGGAGTGCGTCCTCGGCTGGTTCTGCCCGTCGTTCGGGATCGCCGATCTGCCCACCTCGCCCCACAAACCGAAAAGTTCCCGCCGGTAACGACGCACGCGGCGCCACCAGTTGCTACGGTCTCGGTGAATCCAGGTTCCCGCCACCTGGATCTGACGCGTCGCACGGGATCCGCCGCCCGGCGACGCCAGCGATGGCGCCCACTCCCACCCGGGCGCCATCGCCGCGTCACGGGGCCGGCCCTCCGGGCCGGCCCCTGACCCGCGGCTACAGGCGGCCGCGCAGCCGGTCGAGGCGCCGCACCGCGTTGCGCAGCGAGCGGTGCACCTCGTAGAGCCCGGCGGAGGTCGGGTCGTCGGGGTCGGCGTCGCGTCGATCGGCGATGGCCTCGATGCGCGCCGACAGCTCCTCGAGGGTGCCCTGGATGGAGGAGAGCTCGGCCGCGTCGCTGGTCACGGCCGGTGTCTACCCGCTTCAGGGGCCGAACGTGACGCCGGTACCCTCGGCCCGGTGACCGGCCCCCTCACCACGCTGGACCTGCGCGGCACCGACACGTCCGACCCGCACGCGCTGCGCTCGGTCCTGCCCCGGCCGGCCGCCGCCGAGGAGCCGCCGATCGAGCAGGTCCGGGCCGTCATCGACCGGGTCCGCGCCGAGGGCGACGCCGCCCTGCGGGCGATGACCAGGGAGTTCGACGGCGTCGACATCGACGACGTGCGCGTCGACCCCGACCGCGTCGCCTCCGCCCCCGAGCGGATCGAGCCCCGCCTGCGGGCGGCGCTCGAGGCCGCCCACGAGAACATCACCGCCTACCACCGGGCCCAGGTGCACGACCCCGCCCGCTACGAGCGCGACGGCATGGTCGTGCGCGAGCTGGTCCGCCCGGTCGACCGGGCTGGCCTCTACGTGCCCTCGGCGCTCGCGCCGCTGCTGTCGACGGTCCTCATGACCGCCGTGCCCGCCAAGGTCGCCGGGGTGCCCGAGACGGTCATGTGCACCGCGCCCGGCCCCGACGGCGAGGTCGACGACGGCATCCTCGCCGCTGCCGCCATCGCCGGCGTCGACGAGGTGTTCCGGGTCGCCGGCCCGGCGGCCATCGCGGCGCTGGCGCACGGCACCGAGTCGATCCGCCCGGTCGACGTCATCGTCGGCCCGGGCAGCGCCCGGGTCGCCCAGGCCAAGCGCGAGGTCGCGTCCAGCGGCCTGGTCGGCGTGCCGTCCAGCTTCGCCGGCCCCTCGGAGGTCGTCGTGCTCGCCGACGGCTCGGCGACCGTCGACGACGTCGCCGTCGACGTCGTCCTCCAGGCCGAGCACGGGCCCGACGGCCTCGCCTGGCTCGTGTGCTGGGACGACGACGTCGCCGCGGCCGTCAACGACGCCGTGGCCCGCATCGTCGAGGCCAGCCCCCGCCGCCAGCACATCGAGGCCACCCTGGCCGACGCCGGCTACGCCGTGCTCGTCGACGGCCCCGAAGCCGCGGTCGACGTCGCCAACGTCATCGCCCCGGAGCACCTCGAGCTGCAGGTCGCCGACCCCGAGGCGCTGCTGCCCCGGGTCAAGCACGCCGGCGCCGTCTTCTGCGGGCCGTGGTCGCCGGCCAGCGTCGGCGACTACGCCGCCGGGCCGAACCACGTGCTGCCCACCTACGGCTCGGCGCGCTTCTCCGGCGCGCTCCGCGTCGACGACTTCTGCAAGCACGTCCACGTCGTCACCCTCGACGAGGGCGCGCTGCGCACGCTCGCGCCGCACGTGCAGGCCATGGCGGAGGCCGAGGGCCTGGCCGCCCACGCCGACTCGGTCCGCCAGCGCGTCGAGCGGCTCGGGTCGTGAGGCGGCCCCCCGTCCGGGACGACCTCGCGCTCCACCCCGGCTACCACTCGCCCCAGGTCGACGTCGACGTCCGGCTGAACACCAACGAGGCGCCCGAGCCCCCGCCCGAGGGCTTCGCCGAGGCGCTGGCCGACGAGATCGCCCGCATCGACTGGCACCGCTACCCCGACCGCGCCGCCGCCGAGCTCCGGGCGGCCATCGCCGAGCACCACGGCGTGTCGCCCTCGCAGGTCTTCGTCGCCAACGGCTCCAACGAGGTGCTGCAGACGCTGTGCCTCACCTACGGCGGCGCCGGGCGCTCGGTCGCCACGTTCGAGCCCACCTACGCCCTGCACTCGCACATCCCGAAGATCACCGGCACCGACGTGGTGTCGGGGGAGCGGGGACCGGACTTCGCGCTCGACATGGACGAGGTTCGCCGGGTGCTCACCGAGCACGAGCCGACCATCACGTTCCTGTGCTCGCCGAACAACCCCACCGGCATGATCGAGACCGAGGAGACGGTGCGCGCCGTCGCCGACCTCGCGCCCGGCCTGGTGGTCGTCGACGAGGCCTACGGCCAGTTCGCCCCGTGGTCGGCCCTCGAGCTGGTCGACGACGAGTCGCCCCTCGTCGTCACCCGCACCTACTCGAAGACGTGGTCGATGGCGGCCGCCCGCCTCGGCTACCTGGTCGGGCCGTCGTGGCTCGTCGACGACCTGGCCGAGGTCGTCCTGCCGTACCACCTCGACTCGGTGAAGCAGGTCGCCGGCCGGGTGGCGCTGCGCTACGAGACCGAGATGCGCCGGCGGGTCTCCGACCTGGTCGAGGAGCGGGGACGGGTCACCGCCGCGCTGGCCGACCTGCCCGTCACCGTGTGGCCCTCCGGCGCCAACTTCATCTTGTTCCGGCCCGAGACCATCGACGGCGACACCGTCTGGAAGCGCCTCGTCGAGCGCTCGGTGCTCGTGCGCAACTGCGCCTCGTGGCCCCGCCTCGACGGCTGCCTGCGCCTCACGCTCGGCACGCCCGCCGAGGACGACCGCTTCCTCGAGGCCCTCACCGACATCCTGGAGACCCCATGAGCCGCACCGCCACCCTGTCCCGGGAGACGAAGGAGACCACGGTCGAGGTCCGCATCGACCTCGACGGCACCGGCGCCACCGAGGTGTCCACCGGGCTGCCCTTCTTCGACCACATGCTCGACCAGCTCGGCCGCCACGGCTCGTTCGACCTCACGGTCAAGGCCGAGGGCGACCTCCACGTCGACGGCCACCACACGGTCGAGGACGTCGGCATCGTGCTCGGCCAGGCGTTCAAGGAGGCGCTCGGCGACAAGGCCGGCGTGCGCCGCTTCGCCAGCGGCCTGTACCCGCTCGACGAGGCCCTGGTCGAGGTCGCGCTCGACCTGTCCGGTCGCGCCCACGCCGCCATCGAGCTGCCCTTCGGCGAGGTGCTCCCGCTCGGCACGCCGCCGTTCAACCCGGAGATGGCCGGCCACTTCTGGCAGTCGTTCGCCACCGCCGCAGGCATCACCCTGCACGTCACCAAGCGCCGGGGCGACAACACCCACCACGTCATCGAGGCCGCCTTCAAGGGGGTGTCGCGCTGCCTGCGGGCGGCGGTGCGGGTGGAGGGCGAGGACCTGCCGTCGACCAAGGGCGTGCTGTAGTGCCGGGCCCGCGCATCGCGGTGCTCGACTACGGGATCGGCAACCTGCACAGCGCCCAGAAGGCGTTCGAGCGGGTGGGCGCCGACGCCCGGCTCGTCACCACTGCCGCCGACGCCGAGGCCGCCGACGGCGTCGTGCTGCCCGGGGTCGGCCACTTCCGGCGCTGCGCCGAGGCGCTGCGCGAGAGCGGCCTCGACGTGGCCGCCAAGGCCGCGGCCGGCGCCGACGTGCCGTTCCTGGGGGTCTGCATCGGGATGCAGCTGCTCTACGAGGGCTCGGAGGAGGCGCCCGGGGTGCCGGGCCTCGACCTCCTCGGCGCCACCGTCCGGCTGCTGCCCGAGGGGGTGAAGCGGCCTCAGATGCAGTGGAACCGTCTGGTGGCCACCGCCCCCTGCCCGCTGCTCGACGGTCTGGACGATCCGTGGGGCTACTTCGTGCACTCGTACGCGGCCGATCCGACCGACGACGTGGTGGCCACGTGCGACTACGGCGGCCCGGTCACGGCGATGGTGCAGCGGGGCCGGCTGTGGGCCACCCAGTTCCACCCCGAGAAGTCGGGCCGCACGGGCCTCGCCATCCTGCGCCGCTTCGCCGACCTCTGCGGTCGCTGAGCGTCGTGCAGCTCTTCCCGGCCATCGACCTGCGGGGCGGCCAGGTCGTGCGCCTCCACCGGGGCGACTACGCCAGCGAGACCGTCTACGGCCGCGACCCGGTTGCCGTGGCCCGCCGCT
>JBKHXT010000170.1:0-11612 GCA_046565885.1 Acidimicrobiia bacterium | reverse complement strand
GGGCTCAGGTCGCGGCCGGCTCGCCCCGCACGAGCGTGCGGTACAGCTCGGCGTAGAGGCCGTCGAGCTCGAGGAGCTCGTCGTGGCGGCCCGACTCGACGATGCGGCCGTCGTCGACCACGAGGATCTGGTCGGCGGTGGTGATGGTCGAGAGGCGGTGGGCGATCACCAGCGACGTGCGACCGACGAGGGCGTCGGCGAGGGCGGCCTGCACCGCCGCCTCGTTCTCCGAGTCGAGGTGGCTGGTGGCCTCGTCGAGGATCACGATCGCCGGGTCCTTCAACAGCATGCGGGCGATGGAGAGGCGCTGCTTCTCGCCGCCCGAGAGCCGGTAGCCGCGGTCGCCGACCACGGTGTCGTAGCCCTCGGGCAGGCGCTCGATGACGTGGTCGATGCGCGCCGCCCGGCACGCCCGTCGCAGGTCGTCGAGGGTGGCGTCGGCCTTGGCGTAGCGGAGGTTGCCGGCGATGGTGTCGTGGAAGAGGTGCGGGTCCTGGCTGACGACGCCGATGGCCCGCCGCAGCGACTCCTGGGTCAGGTCGCGGACGTCGGTGCCGTCGATGCGCACGGCGCCGGAGTCGACGTCGTAGAGGCGGGGGAGCAAGGCGGTGATCGTGGTCTTGCCCGCCCCCGACGGACCCACGATCGCCACGAGCTGGGCCGGCCGGACGTGGGCGCTGACGCCCTTGAGCACGGGGCCGGACGACCGGTCGTGGTCGGGCACGGCGCCGTCGAGCGACGGCACCGACACCTGGTCGGCGGTGGGGTAGGTGAACCACACGTCGTCGAGGCGGATCTCGCCCCGCACGTCGGTGAGGTCGACGGCGCCGGGACGGTCCTCGATCGGGTTGCGGATGTCGAGCACCTCGAAGACCCGGTCGAAGGAGACGAAGGCCGTCATGATGTCGATGCGGGCGTTCGTGAGGGCGGTGAGCGGCTGGTAGATCCGCTGCACCAGCACGCCGAGGGCGACGAGCGTGCCGAGCTCGATGCCGCCGTCGATCACGAGCAGGCCGCCCCACCAGTAGACGACGGCGATGCCGAGGGCGCCCACCAGCGACACGGCGGCGAAGAAGATGCGGCTCAGCACGGCGCTGCGCACGCCGGTGTCGCGGACGCCGGCGGCGTCGTCGGCGAAGCGCTCGGCCTCGTCGTCGTGGCGGCCGAAGAGCTTGACGAGCATGGCGCCGGCGACGCCGAAGCGCTCGGTCATCGTCGAGTTCATCCGGGCGTTGCGCTCCATCTGCTCCCGGCTGATGTCCTGCAGGCGCGAGCCGACCCGCCGGGCGGGGATGAGGAACGCGGGCAGCAGGGCGATGGCGAAGATGGTCAGCCGCCACTCGAGCGCGGCCATGGCCGCCACCGTGGTGGTGAGCACCACGAGGTTGGAGACCACCGACCCGAGCGTGCCGGTGAGCGCCCGCTGGGCGCCGATCACGTCGTTGTTCAGGCGGGAGACGAGGGCGCCGGTCTGGGCGCGGGTGAAGAAGGCGACGGGCAGCCGCTGGACGTGGTCGAACACCCGGACCCGCAGGTCGTAGATGAGGCCCTCGCCGATGCGGGCCGACAGCCACCGCTCGACGAGCGAGAGGGCGGCGTCGGCGACGGCGGCGGCCACGGCGAGGCCGGCGAGCAGCGACAGCAGGCGGCGGTCGCCCTCCGGGATCGCCTCGTCGATGATCCACTTGGTGACGAGCGGCGGCACCAGGCCGAGCAGGGCGGCGGTGACGATGGCGGCGAGGAAGCCGGCGACCTGCCAGCGGTAGGGGCGGGCGAAGCCGGCGACGCGCCGGATGATCCGGCGATCGATGGAGGCGCCTTCGACGGTCGAGGCGTCCCGCGGGAGGATCGAGCCGCGCCGTGGTGACACGCGAGCGAGGCTACGGGCGGTCCGGCGCCGCTCCTCCGACGGTCAGCGGACCTCGGGTGGCTGGCTGCAGGGCCGCTGCAGCCCGCGACGCCGGAGCTCGGCTCCGCCGGTCCTGCGTCGCCTGCTGCAACGCCGCTGCAGCCGGTGCCGCGGGCGGGCTCAGCGGCGGCCGAGCACGGCGACCAGGAAGTCGCTGCCCTCGGTGAACGGGCGCAGGTCCCAGGTCGACAGCCGCAGCTGGACCTCGAGGCCGGCGGCGTCCGCGTCGGCGAAGAAGTCGTCGAAGGGGTAGTCGCGCCCGGCGCCGAACCCGACCACCGCCCGGCCGCCGTCGCGCAGGTGGGCGGCGAACCGCTCGAGCACGGACCGCCGGGTGGCCGGGTCGAGGAAGGTCATGACGTTGCCGGCGCAGACGATGGCGTCGAAGCCCTCGGCGATGCCCCGGGCCGGCAGGTCGAGCTCGGCGAGGTCGGCCACGAGCCACGTCGGTCCGGGGTGGTCCTGCTCGGCCGCGTCGATCAGCGCCGGGTCGAGGTCGACGCCCACGACCTGGTGGCCGACCGAGTGCAGGTGCCCGCCGATGCGGCCCGGGCCGCACCCGGCGTCGAGGACGCGGGAGCCCCGGGGGAGCATGGCGTCGATCAGCCGGGCCTCGCCGACCAGGTCCTTGCCCTCGGCCGCCATGGCCCGGAACCGCTCGATGTACCACTCCGAGTGGTCCGGGTTGCGCTCGAGCTGCTGCAGCCAGCGGTTCTGCGACACGCCTCGGACGGTACCGGCGTCAGCGGGTGCGCTCGGGATCGCCGGTCGTGGCGTCCTCGTCGTCGGACACGTCGTCCCAGCTACCGCCGTCGTGCTCCACGTAGCCCCGCAGCAGCCGCCGCCGCGCCGCCAGGTCGTCGATCGACCGCTGGAGCTCACCGCCCACCCGGTCTTCGTCGACGATGCCGGCGGCCGCCAGGGCGCCCCACCGAGGCGGCGGCGGCGCCTCGTCGGCCGGCCGGACGAAGGTGTGCTCCAGCGTCGAGAGGTAGTCGCTGATCGACTGGCGCAGCGGCCGGGTCACCGACACGTCGACCCCGGTGCCCCGGTCGACGTCGTCGAGCCCGGCGGCGCAGACCAGCGTGAGCGCCTCGTCGAGGGCGGCGAGGCGGGCGGCGATGAAGGTGCGGGGCGCGGTGCTGTGGAAGTGGTGGATCACCGGGTAGGCCAGGTGCCGCTGGGCGAGCACCGTGAGCTGGTCGATGAGCAGCAGGTGGAGGTTCAGGTCGCCGAGGTCGCGGCCGGTCCAGGCCCGCAGGATGATGTCCTCGGGCGTGCCGCCGAGCGACGACAGCTTCGAGGCCAGCGCCCGCTTCTCGACGACGGCGTTCACGACGGGGAGGACCCAGGCCACCACGAGGGTCAGGAGCAGGACGCCCGAGAGGGTGAGCAGCGCCAGGGCCGCCGACCAGCCCGCCTGGTCCGGCTCGAGGTTCGACGACCCGGTGCCGATCAGGCGCCGGATCACGAAAAACATCGCGTCGCTCCACCGCACGGAGCTGCGCTGCTCCGGCTCGGCCGTCTGCTGCAGGGCGCCGTCGGCCGAGAAGATGAGCGACCACCCCGCGGCGAGCGTCAGCAGCCAGCCGACGAGGATCAGCACCACCACCGTCGGCCCGGTCGCCCGGAGCAGGGGTCGGAGCCGGCCGCGGGCCAGGCGGTTCACCACGGCGCCGTAGGCCGCAGACAAGCGGGTGGAGACGGGTCCGCGCACGGCGCTGAGCGAGATGGTCGTGGCGGCCACGTCGTAGAGGACGGCCACCACGACGACGGCGCCGGCGGTGATCAGGAGCAGGTCGGAGGGCATCGGTGGTGTGGTGCGACGTCGGCCGAGCGGCGTCGGGCCCGCCGGCAGCGCTCGGCTCCCCCTACCCGGCGTGGCCGATCGGTGTGCCCTGCACCGGGGCGGTCAGCCGCCCCAGCCGAGGACGACGTCGGCGATCTGCTCGGCGGCCGAGCCGTCGAGGCCCTCGTGCACGGTCTCCCGGTCGACGACCTCGCCCTCGCGCTCGCGCTCGACCTCCCAGCCGCCGTTGGGTCCCGGCCGGATCACGGCGGAGCCGTGGGGCACGCTGCACCGCAACGTGTCGCCGTCGGCGTGCCAGTCGGCCTCGGGCACGAGCTCGGCGAGCTCCTCGGCCAGGTCGCTGCTCTGGCTCGGTCCGGCGGTCGACACGCGCCAGCCCGTACCCCGACGAGCGCCGGCCGATGCCCGCCGTGGCACCACGGTGGTACGGCGCCCCGCCCGCCCGACGGGGAGCGGAGCCCGCTGGCCGGCGGCCCCCGTGCGGAGGCCGGCCTGGCCAGCGACTTCGTGGCGGAGGGAGTGGGATTTGAACCCACGGAGACCCGAAGGCCTCAACGGTTTTCGAGACCGTCCCATTCGTCCGCTCTGGCATCCCTCCAGGGAGGGGTGAGGCTACAGGGCGCCCCGGCGGTCGGCGAAGAAGGACCGGAGCAGCTCGCCGCACTCGTCGGCCCGCACGCCGGCTCGCACCTCGAGCTCGTGGGGGAGCCGGGGGTCGGCGGCGAGGTTGTAGAGCGAGCCCATGGCGCCGGCCTTGGGGTCGGGGGCGCCGAAGACCACCCGGGCGGTCCGGGCGGCCAGCAGGGCGCCGGCGCACATCGGGCACGGCTCGAGGGTGACGACGACGGTGGCGTCGGGCAGCCGCCAGGAGCCGGCGGCGGCGCAGGCCTGGCGCAGCGCCAGCAGCTCGGCGTGGGCGGTGGGGTCGGCGTCGGCCTGGCGCCGGTTGCGGCCCCGGGCCACGACCTCGCCGCCGACCACGACCACGGCGCCCACCGGCACCTCGTCGGCGTCGAGGGCGGCGCGCGCCTCGTCGAGGGCCAGGCCCATGAGCTCCTCGTCGGTCACGGGCGGCGACGGTACCGCCGGCAGGAGCCGCCGTCGCCGACGCCGAAGTCCCGCACCACGAGCGCCGGTGGCTCGGGCGGTGCTGGGGCCGTCCGGTGGCCGGTGGCGCGACGAGGGCCACCCCGCGGGGTGGCCCACGTCGGTCTTCTGGCGGAGGGAGTGGGATTTGAACCCACGGTGGGTTGCCCCACACACGATTTCCAATCGTGCCGATTCGGCCGCTCTCGCACCCCTCCTCGGGACGCAAGACGATACAGTGTCCGAACGCCTGCTCCGAAGGTGGCGGCCGGGTCCTGTGCGATCGCGACCCGTGAACCGAGTCAGGGCCGGAAGGCAGCAGCTCTCAGCGGTGCTCGTGATGCGCCGCAGATCGCCTGGCCGTCACCTTCGGAGCAGGCGAACTCGCGCCCGGGGGCCGGTAGGGTCGGCCCCCGCATGGCGTACCAGTCGCTCTACCGCCGCTACCGGTCGCAGCGCTTCGACGAGGTGCTGGGCCAGGAGCACGTCACCCGGGCGCTGCGCAACGCCGTGCGCGACGGCCGGGTCGGCCAGGGGTACCTCTTCTCGGGCCCCCGCGGCACCGGCAAGACCTCCACGGCCCGCATCCTCGCCAAGGTCCTCAACTGCGAGCACCCGGAGGACGGCGAGCCCGACACCACCTGCGCGAACTGCCGGGCGGTCGAGGAGGGGCGCCAGGTCGACTGGCTCCAGGAGCTCGACGCCGCCTCCAACAACGGCGTCGACGCCATGCGCGACCTGCTCAGCCGGGTGTCGATGGGCACGAGCGGCAACCGCAAGGTGTACGTGCTCGACGAGGTCCACATGCTCTCCACGGCGGCGTCCAACGCGCTGCTGAAGACGCTCGAGGAGCCGCCCGAGCACGTGGTGTTCGTGCTCGCCACGACCGAGCCGGAGAAGGTGCTGCCCACCATCCGGTCGCGCACCCAGCACTTCGAGTTCAACCTGCTCCCGGCCGACGTGCTCGCCGACCACGTCCGCCACGTCATCGCCGACGCCGGCCTCGAGCTCGGCGACGACGTCGTCGACCACGTCGTGCGGGCCGGTCGCGGCTCGGCCCGCGACACGCTCTCGGCCCTCGACCAGGTGGCCGCCGCCGGCGGCGTGGGCCGGGTCGACACCTCCGTCGACGACCTCGTCGACGCCCTCGGCCGGCGTGACGCCGGCGGCGCGCTCCTCGCGGTGGATGCGTCGGTGCGGGCCGGGCGGGACCCGCGGGTGCTCGCCGAGCAGCTGATCGAGTCGCTGCGCCACGCCTTCCTCACGGCCATGGGAGCGCCCGCCGGCGGGCTCACCGACCAGGCCGCCGAGCGGGCCCGCGAGGTCAGCCAGGCGCTGGGCCCGGCGTCGCTCACCCGGGCGCTCGAGGCCGTGGGCACGGCGGTCGTCGAGATGCGCCACGCCCCCGACCCGCGCATCCCGCTCGAGGTCGCCCTCGTCCAGATCGCCCGCCCCGAGGCGGCCGGCGACCTCGATGCACTGGTCCGCCGGATCGAGCAGCTGGAGCGGGCCCTGGCCTCCGGCACGCCGGCGCCGCCCTCGGGCGCCACGCCGGCGGCCCCGGCGGAGGCGCCGCCCGCCGCGCCGAAGCCGGCCGCGCCCACGACGTCGACCCCGCCCGCCGCGGGCGCCGCGGCCCCCCGGGGTCCGCAGGCGGCTCGGGCCCGGCTCGCCCAGCACGAGGCCGCCGCCCAGCCCGCGCCCGAGCCGTCGGGCCCGGCCGCCGACCCCGGCTCCCGCCCGTCGCTCGGCGCCCTGCGCAAGGCGGCGGCGCCCCAGCCGACGACGCCGGCCGCTCCCGAGGCGCCCGAGCCGGCGACGCCCGCCACCCCCGCTCCCGAGGGTGCGGATCGACCGCCAGCGGTCGATCCGCCCGGAGGGAACGGGGATCCGGCGCCGGCGGCGACCGGTGGCGCACCGACGCTCGAGGAGCTGCAGGCGGGCTGGGACGACGTCCTCGGTGCGCTGCGCGGCCGGGCCAAGGCCCTCTACAAGATGGGCCGGGTCGTCGGTGCCGACGGCAACCGGGTGCGCTTCGCCGTGCCGAACGAGCCCAGCCTCGAGAACTGCCGCCAGAAGGTCGACGAGGTGCACGAGGCCCTCGCCGCCCGCTTCGGCCAGCCGCTCGTGCTCGACCTGGTGGTCGACGGCGACGCCGCCACCGCCCCGCGGCCGGTCGCCGACGCCCCCGGCACCGCCGCCGCCGACGACCCCGCCGACGACGAGGTCGACCTCGACGAGCTGACCGACGCACCCGATGCCGCCACCGGCGGCCTGGCCCAGCTGCAGGACGCCTTCCCCGGCGCCGAGCTCCTGGAGGAACGATGAGCGACCAGCACGGCGACGCCAACCCCGACCTGGCCGGTGCCCCGCCGGCGCCCCAGGGCGCGCCCGACCTCGGCGGGCTGGTGGGCGGCCTGCTCGGCGGCGGATCGGGCGGGCTCGGCGACCTGCTCGCCCAGGCCCAGCAGGCCATGAGCGCCAGCCGGGCCGCAGCCGACCAGGAGGTCGAGGGCAGCGCGGGCGGTGGCGTCGTGCGGATCACCATGACCGCCGGCGGCGAGCCCCGCGGCGTGCGGATCGACCCGGCCGCCGTCGACCCCGACGACGTCGAGGGCCTCGAGGACCTGGTCCTCGCCGCCTGGCGCGACGCCCACACCGCCGCCACCCGGGTGCACGAGCAGGCGATGGGCGGCTTCGACCCGTCGGGCATGCTCGGCGGCCTGCTGGGCGGGCCCGACGACGAGGACGAGTAGCCCTCGGTGCACGCCGACGCCGTCCAGGACCTCATCGACCAGCTCGGCCGCCTCCCCGGCATCGGGCCCAAGTCGGCCCAGCGCATCGCCTACCACCTGCTGAAGGTGCCCAAGGACGACGCCCTCGCCCTCGCCCAAGCCGTGGCCACGGCCAAGGAGCGCGTGCGCTTCTGCGAGGTGTGCCACAACCTGTCGGAGGCGCCCCGCTGCGCCATCTGCGCCGACGCCCGCCGCGACGCCACCCTGGTCTGCGTCGTCGAGGAGCCCCGCGACATCATCGCCGTCGAGAAGACGGGCGGCTTCCGCGGCCGCTACCACGTGCTCGGCGGGGCCATCAACCCCATGGAGGGCATCGGCCCGGACCAGCTGAAGGTGCGCGAGCTGCTCGCCCGCCTCGAGTCCGACGACGTCGCCGAGGTCATCCTCTGCACCAACCCGAACCTCGAGGGCGACACCACCGCCATGTACCTGGCCCGCCTGCTCAAGCCCCTCGGCGTGCGGGTCACCCGCATCGCCAGCGGCCTGCCGGTGGGCGGCGACCTCGAGTACGCCGACGAGCTCACGCTCGGCCGGGCGCTCGAGGGGCGCCGCGACGTCGACGCCTGACGCCGGCGGCCGTTTCGTGGCCGCTGCCAGTTCCGTTTCGTGGCCGCTGCCAGTTTCCCCGGGGCTGGCGCCTGGGGTGGGCCCGGGCCTGGGCTGCGGACGCGCAGCGGCCCGGTCCGAGGGAGGGAAGGAGGACCGGGCCGCGGTGCGGATCCAACCCGGGCATCGAACGCTGGACGGAGGCGGGCGGGCGGTGCGAACCGACCAGCGAACGATGCCCGGGGAGGGCTTTGGGTGGGTTTGTGCGCCGGTTCGATACCCAGCGGGGTCTCGATCTGACGTTGCAGTCACATTACAAGCGTGGCGACCACATGACAAGTCGGACGGAGGAATCGGACGAAACGCCGCTGTGCATGACAGTTGGGTGACGGACGGCGTTCACAGGGTGCCCTCGTCGAGCCGGGCGAGGACCTCGGCGGCGCGCCGGGGGATCCCGTCCCGGTCGGTGAGCCGGTCGTAGCCGCCGACGGCCCGGGAGACGCGGGGGTTGCGGACCCAGCGGTCGCGGTGGCGGTCGATGAAGTCCCAGTACAGCGTGGTGAACGGGCAGGCGTCGGGGCCGGTGCGGGCGGTGCGGTCGTAGCGGCACCCGCCGCAGTAGTCGCTCATCCGGTCGATGTAGGCGCCCCCGGCGGCGTAGGGCTTGGTGGCCATGATCCCTCCGTCGGCGTGCTGGGACATGCCCTGCACGTTCGGGAGCATCACCCAGTCGGCGCCATCGACGAAGCGGGCGGTCATCCAGTCCGACAGGTGCTTCGGGTCGACGCCGGCGATCAGGCACAGGTTGCCGAGCACCATGAGCCGGGGGATGTGGTGGGTCCAGCCGTGGTCGTGCAGCGACGCCATGACGTCGGCCACGCAGCGCATGTCGGTGCCGGCCCGCCCGTCGAGCACGGGCGGCAGCGCCCGGGTGGCGCCGAGGGCGTTGACGTCCCGGTAGGCGGGCCCCTGGCGCCAGTAGGTGCCCCACACGTACTCGCGCCAGCCGATCACCTGGCGCAGTAGCCCCTCGGCCGAGGCGATCGGGACGCCACCCGCCCGGTAGGAGCCCTCGACCGCATCGGCGACCTCACCGGGCAGCAGCAGCCCGAGATTGAGCGCCGGGCTGAGCATGGTGTGGGCCAGGTGCCAGCTGGTGGACAGCATGGCGTCCTCGTGGGGCCCGAACCGGGGGAGCACCTCGTCGACGGCGTGGCGCAGCCGGGCCAGGGCCGCGCGGCGCGAGGTCGGCCACCAGCCGACCGGGTCGGCGCCCCACGCGCCGGGCGGCAGCTCGTCGACCACCTCCCGGTCGAGGTCGTCGAGGCGCGAGCGCACGGGCCGGGGCCAGCGGCGCCCGTCCCGGGGCGGCGGCTCGCGGTTCTGGTCGTCGAAGTTCCACCGGCCGCCGGCGGGCTGGTCGCCGTCCATGAGGTAGCCGAGCCGCGACCGGTGCCAGCGGTAGAAGTCCTCCATCACCGGGCTGCGCCGGTCGCCGGCCCAGGCGGCGAACTCGTCGGGGTGGCAGAGGAACTGGTTCGACGGGGCGACGGTCGCCCCGAGGCGGCGCTGCAGCGCCCGGCCCGCCCACGAGTTGGCCTCGGTGGTGACCAGCTCGTCGGGGTCGTGGTCGTCGAGGTGGGCGCGCACCCCCTCCTCGAGGGTGGCCGCCCGACGCTGGTCGATCTCGAAGCCGGCCTCGGCCAGCTCGCGCCCGAAGCGGCGCATCGACGCGAGCACGAGGTGGAGCCGTTGGCGGTGGACGCCGGGCCGCTCGACGAGCGCCCGGCTCTCGACGAGCAGCACCCGGTCGCGAGCCGGGTCGGCGTCGGCGAGGGCGCCGATGCGGCGGTTGAGCTGGTCGCCGAGCACCCAGATCGTGCGCACCCGTCGAGGGTGGCAGACCGGGGCGCCCGGCGGACCTCGGGTCCGTCGGTCTGCTGCGGTCGCTCAGTCGGTCTGCTGCGGTCGCTCCGCTCCCTGCGACTGAGCGCCGCTGGCGCTCTGCTCGCTCAGTCGACGAGCGCGGCGGTGCGGGCGTCGGCGGGGGTGTCGGCCGGCGGCCGGCTCGGGTTGAGCTTGAGGAAGCTGAACCCGAGGATGCCGGCGATGAGGCTGCCGGCGAGGATGCCGATCTTGGCCGAGTCGACGGCGAGGCTCCCGGGCTCGAAGGCGAGGCTGGCGACGAACAGGGCGACGGTGAAGCCGATGCCGGCCGTCAGCGCCAGGCCGAACACGGTGCGGAACCCGACGCCGGCGGGGAGCGTGCCGAGCCCCAGCTTGGCGGCGAGGAACGTGAACGAGAAGACGCCCACGGTCTTGCCGAGCACGAGGCCGAGGGCGACGCCGAGCACCACCCGGTTGGACAGCAGCCCGTCCATGGCCTCGCTCGACAGCCGCACGCCGGCGTTGGCGAAGGCGAACAGCGGGACGATCACGAACGCGACCCAGAGGTGCAGCTTGCGCTCCAGCCGGTCGAGGGGCGACTGGCTCTCGGTGACGAGGCGCTCGATCTCGCCGAGGCGCATGCTGGCCTCGTCGTAGTCCTCCTCGGTCTGCTGCAGGTCGTCCTCGATGGCGTCGAGGGCGGTGCCGTGGGCGATCAGCGACGACATGTCGTCGGCGAAGTTCTCCGACCGGTAGAACGACCAGGCGGGCGTCAGCAGGCCGAGGATGACGCCGGCCAGCGTGGCGTGGATGCCGGTCTCGTGGAACGAGAACCAGGCGAAGAAGGCGAGGAACACGTACAGGGGCAGCGCCCGGATGTGGCGCCGCTTGCACACCTCGACCGCGGCGATCGTCGCCGCCGAGATGGCCAGCCAGCCCAGGCTGAGATCCGAGGTGTAGAAGAGCGCGATCACGAGGATGGCGCCGATGTCGTCGGCGATCGCCAGGGTGAGCAGGAAGACCTTCGCCGACGACGGCAGCCGGTCCCCGACGAGGGCCACCACCGCCACCGCGAAGGCGATGTCGGTGGCCATGGGGATGCCCCACCCGTCGAAGGTGGGCCGGCCGGCGTTCAGCGCCATGAAGATGGCGGCGGGCACGACCATGCCGCCCAGGGCGGCGATGACGGGCAGCGACGCCTTCTTCGGGTCGCGCAGCTCGCCGTGGACCAGCTCGCGCTTGATCTCGAGCCCGACGAGGAAGAAGAAGATCGCCATCAGGGCGTCGTTGATCCACTCGACGAGGGTGAGGTCGAGGTGGGCCAGGCCGCCGAGGTGGATGCTCAGCTCGGTCTCCCAGAGCGCCTCCTGGGCGTGGTGCCAGGGCGAGTTCGCCCAGGCCAGCGCGGCCACGGCGGCGATGAGCATGACGATGGCGCCGCCCGCCTCGGCGTGCATGAACCGCTGGAAGGGGCGCACGAACAGGCGGGGGACGAAGGCGTCGGTCTCGCTCCACGTGGGGCGGCGCGAGGTGGACAGGCGGCGTTCGGCCATGGGTTCCTCGGAGGGTGGGTCGGCGG
>JBKHXT010000169.1:0-9596 GCA_046565885.1 Acidimicrobiia bacterium | reverse complement strand
CCGGTGTCGACGAGCGAGAACAGCACCTTGCCCGCCGCGTCGTCGAGCGTGGGCCACGCGTCGCCGGCCAGCACCGCCTCCTCGAGCGTCGCCGCCTCGCCACGGACGTCGTCGGGCGTGATGATGCGGTCGCGGTCGAACACGGCGAGGATCTCCGCCTCCAGGGCGTCGAACGTCGACCGGTCGAAGATGAGGACCTCGGTGAGGTCGACGCCGAGCGCGTCGACCGAGCCGCCGGTCGCCTCGGACAGCGACTGCTGCTTCGTCTCGACCATGACCATGACCGGGACGTGGTCGGGGTTCTGCGACGACCACGCCTCGACCTCCGACAGGCACGCCACGAACGTCAGGCACGTGCTCCCGAAGTCGACGTCGACCTGGTGGAGCACCTTGAACCCGGGGCGGTCGAGGTCGGGCTCGCCGCTCTCGGTCGGCAGGCCGACGAGCGCCGCCAGCGGCCGCTGCGCGAACCGCCCGCCGTCGGGATCGGCGTACACGTCGATCTCCAGCTGGCGGATGCCGTGCTCGTCGAGCTGCTCGGTGAGCGGCAGGTGCTCGTAGTCCAGCTCGCGGGCGGCCTGCTCCCCGGCGAACGCGGCGATGCCCTCGAGGACGGCGGGGTCCGGACGCAGGTGGTAGCTGTTGTGCGAGCCCACCACCTGCACCTGGTTCAGGCGCAGCGCCGGCGCCGCCTCGGTGGTCGTCGTCGGATCGGCCGCCTCGTCGCCTCCGCCGTCACCGCACGCCGCCAGGGCGACGCAGGCAGCCAGCAGCAGGGCGATCGGTCGGCGCATGCGCGCCGGTGTAGCACCCGCCGGGCGGCGGGCGGCCCCTACGCCGCGCGGAGCCCGACCAGGTGGAACAGCCGGCTCAGCCGCCGGTACGGATCGCGGCGGCTGGCCTCCAGCTCGACGGCGAGCACGAGGTCGTCGGGATCGTCCGGCGGGTCGCCCCGCAGCCACCCGTCGCTGAACAGCCGCACGCCGTACCAGGCCACCGGATCGACGCCCCGGCGGGCGAGCTCGGTGGACAGGTCGTCGATGCGGTCGGCACGGGTGTCGATCCCCAGGCCGTTGACCTGGCGGTCGGCGTCGAAGGCCTCGAGCGCACCGGCCCAGTCACCCCGCAGCGCCGGGAACACGGCGAGGGTCTCCACGTTCTTCGCCACGATCGACACCACGCCGCCCGGTGCCGCCAGCCCGCAGAGCGAGTCGAGGAAGGGCTCCCGATCGTCGACGTAGACGATCACCCCGTGGCAGAGCACCCCGTCGAACCCTGACCCGAGCACGGCGGCGGCGTCCTCCCCGGCGCAGCGCACCAGGTGCACGCGCCCGGCCACGTCGGCCGGCTCGTCGTCGAGCGCGGCGCGGGCCCGGTCGAGCATCGCCGGCGACGGGTCGGCGATCGTGACGTCGTAGCCGCGACGGGCGAGCGGGATCGACTGGGTCCCGTCACCGCCACCGACGTCGACGACGCGCGCCGGCGGAGGCGGCAGGTGCTCGGCGAGATGGCGGTCGATCACGTGCGTGCGCACCCGCCCGCGCAGGCTCTCGTAGCCCCGCACGAACCGTGCGCCCGCCTCGTCCCACTCGTCGTCGACCACGCCGCCCATCATGGTGCGGTGGAGCGCCGTTGGAACCACAACATCCACTACCACCCGGTGATCCTCGACGCCGTCCCACCCGGCACACGACGAGCGCTCGACGTCGGCTGCGGTGACGGCTACCTCACGCGCCAGCTGCGCGAGCGCGTGCCCGAGGTCGTCGGGCTCGACCTGCACGAGCCGAGCCTGCAGATGGCGGCCGACGACGGTGCATCGACGGGGCTCGGCTACCTGCGCGGCGACGTCCGGCGGGCGCCGTTCGCTCCCGGCTCCTTCGACCTCGTCGCCTCCGTCGCCACCCTGCACCACCTCGACGCCCGCGACGGCCTGCGGGCCATGGCCGACCTCCTGCGCCCGGGCGGCGTGCTGGCCGTGGTCGGCTTGGCGCTCGGCCGGCTGCCCCACGACATCCCGCGTGAGATCGCCGGCGGCATCGCCACCAGGGCCATCCGCCTGCGGCGGGGCTTCGACGAGGTGACGGCGCCGATGTGCTGGCCGCCTCCCGAGGACTACGCCGGCATGCGCAGGATCGCCGCCGAGGAGCTGCCCGGTGCGCGCTTCCGGCGCCACCTGCTCTGGCGCTACAGCCTGGTCTGGACCAAGCCGGGCTGATCGGCCCGTTCCGCAGCCGCGGCCAGATCGCGCTGCGTACGCTCGCCGACATGGCTGGCACCGACACCGGTATCCACGTCGTCGAGCTGCTGCGGGGCGTGGTCCCCGCCGACCGGGTGCGCACCGGCGCCGAGGCCGGCGACGACTGGCACCACGACGAGGCGCTCGGCATCGACCCCGTCGAGCCGGCCGCCGTCGTCTCGCCGACCACCGAGGACGAGGTCGCCGCCGTGCTCGCCGCCTGCGACCGCCACGGCATCCCCGTGACGGCACGAGGCAGCGGCACCGGCCTGTCCGGCGCCGCCGTCCCCCGGCCCGACGGCATCGTCCTGTCCTTCGACCAGATGGCCCAGATCCTCGAGATCGACGAGGAGAACCTGGTCGCCGTCGTCCAGCCCGGCGTCACCCTCGACCAGCTCGACCAGGCGCTCGCGCCCCGTGGCCTGGTGTACCCGGTCTTCCCCGGCGAGTACAGCGCCAGCCTCGGCGGCAACGTGGCCACCAACGCCGGCGGCATGCGGGCGGTGAAGTACGGAGTGACCCGCCACCAGGTGCTCGGCCTGCGAGCCGTGCTTCCGTCGGGCGAGGTCATCACCACCGGCGGACGCTTCGTGAAGGGCTCGACCGGCTACGACCTCACCCAGCTGGTCATCGGCTCCGAGGGCACCCTCGCCGTGGTCACCCAGGCGATCCTCAAGCTGTACCCGCGGCCGGAGCACCACGCCACGGTGCTGGCGCCGTTCACGACCCTCGGCGAGGTCACCCGCGCGGTGCCCGCCATCGTGCGCAGCGGCATCGGTCCGATGATCCTCGAGTACATCGACATGCTGACGATGTCGGGGATCCAGAACACGCTCGGCGTCGAGGTCGGCGTGCCCGACGACGTGAAGGAGCGGGCCTTCGCCTACCTCGTCGTCCAGCTGGAGGGCACGCACGAGGACCGGCTGGAGGCCGACACCGTGGCCCTCGCCGAGCTGGTGCACGAGCTCGGCGCCATCGACGTCTACGTGCTGCCGTCCGCCCAGGCCACGGCCCTCATCGAGGCCCGCGAGAAGGCGTTCTGGCTCGCCAAGGGCGCCGGTGCCCACGACATCGTCGACGTCGTCGTGCCCCGGGCCGAGATCGACCCGTTCCTCGAGGCGGTGTCGGCGCTGGCACAGGAGCGCGAGACGTTCATCGCCGGCTGCGGCCACGCCGGCGACGGCAACGTGCACCTGTCGGTCTTCCAGCCCGACGACGAGAAGCGCTCGGCGATGATGCTCGAGCTGTTCCGCCTGGGCATGGCCCACGGCGGCGCCATCTCCGGCGAGCACGGCCTCGGCCGCACGAAGAACAGGTACTGGCTCCAGCTCGAGGACCCGGCCAAGGTCGCGCTCATGCGCCGCATCAAGGCCGCCTTCGACCCGAACGGCATCCTCAACCCCGGGGCGGTCTTCGGGGACTGATCACCCGATGGCGGCGAGCAGCTCCTCGCACGCCTGCTCGCAGCGCCGGCAGCTCTCGGCGCACACGCGGCAGTGCTCCATCCCCATCCGGCCGTGCTGCTCGCACTCGTCGCCGCACGCCCGGCAGGCCGCGACGCACGCCTGGAGCTGGGCCCGGGTGACGTTGGCGTCGTACTCGGTCTGGCGGCTGAGCACGCGGGCCGTCGCCGTGCAGATGTCGGCGCAGTCGAGGTTGCGCCGCACGCACTTCACCATCTTGTGGGGCTCGTCCTCACCCAGGCAGGCGTCCGCGCAGTTGGTGCACGTGTTGGCGCACTCGACGATGGCGTCGACCGTCCGGGCGAGGAGGTCGCGGTCGAGGTTGAACACGCGCGGGTGGGTGTCGAGCATCTGCTGGGTGGCGGACATGGGGCGTCCCTATCCGGTGCTCCGTGCGCCGTAGACGGCGCGGGTGACACACCGGCCGACCCGGCGTACGGTCGGACCAATGACCCGACCCGATCACCACGAGGTCGTGGACGCCACCGTCGCGACCGAGGACTCCATGCGCCCCCAGCAGGTGCCGGTCCGCATGTACGAGGCACCGGAGGCGCTGGTCATCGTCGCCCCCATGTGCGCCGTGCAGCGCAGCGACGTCCACATCGAGAAGCGGGGCCGGCAGCTGCGCTTCTGGGCGCACCTGCGCAGCGCCGCCCCGCGCGACTACCTGCTCGACGAGTGGGACTTCGGCGGCTACGAGCGCGACCTCGAGGTGCCCGAGGGCTACGGGGCCGGCATCGAGGCCACGCTCACCAACGGCCAGCTCGTCATCCGGCTGCTGAAGGGCGCCGACGTCGGCGACATGCGGGCCCAGCCGGAGGGCGCCGAGATCTCCTAGCCGCCGCCTCGTTTCGTGGCCGCTGCCAGTTTCCCCGCGGGTCAGCCGGTCAGGCCGGTGGCGACGCCGAGCGCCGCCGCCATCGCCTCGCCCTCGGCCCGCAGCCCCGTGCCGTCGCGACCCAGCCGGTCGAGCACCGCCGCCCGCGCGATGCGGGCGCGGGCGGCGTAGGTGCGGAAGCCGCACCCGTCCGACCGCTCGATCGCGCGGGCCAGCGCCTCGTCCGCCGCCTCGAGGTCGCCGGCGGCGGCCAGGGCGAGGCCGCGGTGGTGCACCAGGTGGCCGAGCGAGATCGCGCCCATGCCGCTGACCGCCACGCGGTGCTCGACGGGCTCGATCGCCTCGGCCACGGCCCGGCCGAGCCGCTCGTCGCCGGTGGCGTAGGCGATCTCGCCGAGCATGGAGACGGCGGTCGACCACAGCAGGTCCTCCGGGATGAGGAGCCGGTCGCCGTCGAGCAGCGGGTCGAGCACCTCGGCGGCCGCGGCGACGTCGCCCGCCGCCACGAGCGTCGCCGCGTAGCCGACCCGCCAGGCGGCCAGGTCGGGCAGCTCGGCGACCATGGCCTCGGTCATCGGCGCCAGGTCCGGCAGGGTCCCCCGCTCCCAGGCGAGGATGAACTGCTCGCCGCCCCACGCCTGCACGGCGTTGGTCCCGTGGGCGGCCTCGCCGTGGGCGATGCCGAGGGTGCTCAGCTCGTCGGCCCGCTCGAGGTCGCCGGCGAGCAGGGCGTAGGCGGCGTCGAGGAAGTGCAGGTAGGTGTCGAAGCCGGGCCGGTGGTGCGGGCCGAGCCGGCTGCGCAGGGCCTCGAGCAGGCGCCGGGAGTCCTCGCTGCGGTCGGCCTCGAGCAGGTCGGCCACGCCGAGCACCAGCGCCAGCACCTCGAGCTCGGTCCAGCCCGCCGCCACCGCCTCGGCGAGCATCACCTCGTGGATCGCCAGGCGCTCCTCGACCGCGCTCGGGCCGGGGAGCGCGAGCCGCTCGGCCAGGGCGCTGAGCGCCCGGACGTCGGGGCGGTCCGCGCAGCGGCCGGCGGCCTTGGCGGCCGCGGCGGCGAGCTCGGCCTGGCGCTCGTCCGGCGGCCCGCCGGCGAGGGCGATCGAGGACCAGGCGAGCACGGTGGCCTCCTCGGCCGGGTGGTCGCCGGCCGCCTGGATCGCGGCCCGGGCCTCGTCGAGCAGCGCCAGCAGGCTCTCGTCGACCTCGCCGAAGTGGAAGCCGACGTTGGCCGTGCCGAGGGCGGCCTCCTCCGCGGCGCGAGCGAGCGGCACGGCGTCGCCCGACCGGCGCGCCTCGGCGAGCAGGTCGTCGAGCACCGCCCGGAAGGCGTCGGTGTCACCCAGGTGGCGGCTGCTGCGGGCGATGATCGACGTCGCCTCCCAGCGCAGGTCGTCGGCGCCCTCCGCACCGCTGCCGTCCAGCTGGTGCAGCGCCCGCCGGGCCCAGGTGCGGGCGGCGTCGGGAGCGACGACGTCCAGCGCGGCGCTGGCCGCGGCGAGCGATGCCGTCGCGCCGCGCACCGGGTCGCACAGGCTGCCGGCCGCCCGGAGGTGCTGGGCGAGGACGGCCACGTCGACGTCGCCCGGGGCGGCCTCGAGCACATCGGCGATCCGCAGGTGGAGCTGGGCCTCGCGCGTGCGGGTCGAGCGGGCGATGAGCGCGTCGCGGGCCAGCGCGTGGCTGAACGACACGACGCCGGCGTCCTCGGCGTCCTCGACCAGCAGGCCGGCCTGCACGCCGACGTCGACCACGTCGAGCACCCGGTCGAGCGGGGTGCGGGCCACCTCGGCGAGCAGCCGCAGGTCGACCTGGGCGCCGATGGCGGCGGCGGTGACCAGCACCTGCAGGTCGTCGGCGTCGAGCTCGGCCGTGCGCAGGTCGAGCGTCTCGCGCACGGTGTGCGGCAGCGCCCGCGGGTCGGCGCCGGTGAGGTCGTCGGCCTGCGCCGACAGGGCGTGCACGAACAGCGGGTTGCCGCCGGTGCGGGCGTGCACGGCGGCCGCCACCGCTGCGTCGACGGGGCGGCCGCGGCGGTCGAGGAGGGTGGCCACCGCGTCGGCGTCGACGCCGGCGAGCTCGAGCACGTCGGTGCCCTCCCGGCGGCGGGCGATGGCGATGAAGCGGTCGAGGTCCTCGGTCGGGCGGCCCGCCGGGCGCCGCACCGTGCCGAGCACGGCCAGGCCGGGCACCCGGTCCTCGGCGAGGAGGTGGTCGAGCAGCGCGAACGACGAGCGGTCGGCCCAGTGCAGGTCGTCGACGACGAGCACCAGCGGCCGGTCGACGCCGAGGTCGACGAGCAGACCGGCCACCGCCTCGTAGAGCTCGTACGCGTCGCGGTCGACGGCGGCGCGGCCCGGGTGGTGGCCCAGCAGCTGCTCGAGCACCGGGTGCCGTCCGGCGAGGGCGGCGAGCGCCGAGCCGTCGGTCTCGCGGTCGAGGCCGCGCAGGGCGGAGATGATCGGCTGGTAGGCCACGAGGTGGTCGGGGGCGCAGCCGCCCCAGAGCACCAGCGCGCCGGCGGCGTGGGCGTCGGCGACGGCGGCGCCGACCAGCGACGTCTTGCCGACGCCGGCCTCGCCGACCACGACCGTCGCCCGGGTAGCGCCGCCGGCGGCGGCGTCGATGGCGCGGCGGAGGCGGTCGAGCTCGGCCTCCCGGCCGATCAGGTCGGCGGCCCGGCCCACGACGGCCGCCCGGGGCAGCGGCGCCTCGATCGGCGTGGGCGTGCCGTCGACCGGCGCCGGGGTGGCCGGCGCCGGGGCGGCGGGCGCGGGCGCAGCAGGTGCCAGGGCCAGCTCCGGGTCCTGGGCCAGCACCCGGTCGGCGAGGGCGACCAGCTCGGGCACGGGGTCGAGGCCGAGCTCGTCGGCCAGGTGGGCCCGGGTGCGCTCGTAGGCCCGCAGGGCGTCGGCCTGGCGGCCCGAGCGGTACAGGGCGAGCACGAGCAGGGCGGTGAGCTGCTCTCGCAGCGGGTGCTCGGCCACCGCCCGCTCCAGGTCGGGCACGAGCCGGCCGTGCTGGCCGGCGTCGAGCAGCGCCTGGAACCGGGCCTCGATCGCCGACAGCCGCAGCTCGTCGAGCCGGCTCGCCTCGGCCTCGGCCCACGCCTGGTCGGCGAACTCCACCAGGGCCGGTCCCCGCCACAGCGCCAGCGCCTCGTCGAGGCGGTCGACCCGCTCCTGCGGCGAGCCGGCGGCGGCGGCGACCAGCGCCTCGAAGCGCTGGGCCGCGAGCTCGACGGCCTCCACCTCGAGGCGGTAGCCGGGCCCGACCCGCTCGATGACGACGTGGTCGTCGTGGCGCAGGACCCGGCGCAGGTTCGACACGTAGCTCTGGAGGTTGCTCACCCCCGACGGCGGCGGCTCCCCGTCCCACAGGTCGTCGACGATCCGCTCGACCGGCACGATCTCGCCGCCGGCGACCGCCAGCCGGGCGAGGACGGCGCGCTGGCGCAGCCCGCCGAGGACGAGGTCGTCGTCGGCGTCGTCACGACGCGCGGCGAGGGGGCCGAGCACCGAGATCCGCACCGGGCGCACGTTAGTGACGGCCCGAGGCGGCTCCGGGTGCACGACGCCCTGTTGTCACGAGCCGTGTCAACGCCCCCCGGTGATGCCCCAGGCGACCATCCGGTCGACGGCGCCGCCCCGGGCCGGCGGCGCCGTGCGGGGCTCGGGCCGCACCGGCCGGCCGGCCAGCTCGAGCGCCAGGTCGAGCGCCCGGGCCACCCGCGGTCCCCGGATCACCGGGCCGTGGGCGGAGGCGATCGTGGTGGCGCCGAGGGCGGCGACGCGCCCGACGGCTCGGCGCCAGCGGATCGGGTCGACGTCGGCCACCCACGGGCTGAGCCAGCCGTGGTAGGTGGCGAAGGCGGCGCTCCAGACGGCGTCGTCGAGCTCGGCGACCTCGTCGATGTCGTCGGGCACCGGGGTGGCGAAGCAGTCGGCCGCCCAGTAGACGCCCGTCCGCTCGTCGAACAGCCCCCGGGTGGCGGGCGAGTCGTACGCCGGCGGCCGCACGGCCAGCAGCGTCCGGTCGCCGGCGTCGAAGGCGTCGCCGTCGGCGACCCAGCGGGTGCGCCCCACCGGCAGGGCCTGGGCGTCGGCGAGGCGCTGGGCCAGCAGCCAGCTGGCCACCACGGTCGCCTGCGGGCAGCGGTCGAGCGCCTCGGCGAGGTTGCCGACGTGGTCGGCGTCGTCGTCGCTGAGGAAGATCCACCGCACGTCGGCCGGGTCGACGACCGAGCTGACCTGGGACCAGTACGCCTCTCTCGCGGCGCGGGCACCGGTGTCGACGAGCACCGGCTCCTCACCGGCGAGCACCATGGCGTTGACGTGGACCTGCCAGCCGCCGTGGGCGGGACGGCGGGACCGGATCAGCCAGGCGTCGCCGGCGAGGTGCAGCGGTGCGGCGCTCATCGGGGGACGCCGACGCCTGCGTCCGCCGACCGGGACAGGGTCATGCCGACGCTGATGGCGATGAGCCAGATCGGCATGATCAGGCCGGGCATGCCGGGCAGCGCGGTGAGGGCGGCGAAGAGCACCGGGATGGCCAGGAGCACGACGCTGGTGATGCCCATCCACCGGGGCAGGACCCGGCGGCGGAAGGCCAGCACGGCCACGCAGCCGGCGGCGACGACGGCGCCCCACCAGCCGAACAGCGTGCCGAAGTCGAGGTAGGCGAAGTTCACGAACAGCGACTCGTCGGCCATCGTCCCCTCGTCCAGGCCGTCGGGGAGGTACAGCGCCAGGGCGCCGGCCAGCGAGTAGCCGATGATGTTCACGGTCGCCGTGGCCTGCAGCGCCGTGGCGATGGTGCCGGCGGCGAGGTCGTCGGCGGCCCGGTGGGCGGCCCAGCGGCGCCAGCCGGCGGCGGCGACGAACAGGGCGGCGACGCCGATCATGCCGGCGATGAACGAGACGTGGTAGCCGCCGCGGTCGAGCTGGTCGATGATGCCGACGCCGTCGAGGTAGGCGTCCTCGTCGGTGACGCTGCCGAGGCCGGCCATGGCGCCGACGAGGCTGGCCACGCCGGCGAGGGCGCCGGCCAGGGGCCACATCGG
>JBKHXT010000168.1:0-17321 GCA_046565885.1 Acidimicrobiia bacterium | reverse complement strand
CTGGCCACCATCTGCTTGCCCTCGTCGCTGCCGAGGGCGAAGGCCATCATCTTCGACTCGAACGGGCCGGGGGCGATGGCGTTCACGTTCACGTGCTCGCGCACCAGGTTCTTGGCCAGGTGGCGGGTGAGGGCGAGGATGCCCGCCTTGGTGGTGCTGTAGGCGTAGGTCTCCATCGCCGGCGTGCGGATGCCGTCGATGGAGCCGATGTTGATCACCCGGCTCGGGTCGTCCTCGGTGCCGGCCGCCTTCAGCTCGGGCAGCAGCGCCTGCGTGAGCAGGAACGCGCCCTTCACGTTGATGTTGAACAGCTTGTCGAAGGCCGACTCCGGGTACTCCTCGAGCGGCTCGCCCCACGTCGCCCCGGCGTTGTTGACGAGCACGTGCAGGGTGCCGCCGCAGCGCTCGCGCGCGGCCGCCGCCAGGGCGTCGACCCCGTCCTGGGTGGACAGATCGGCCGGCACCGACATGCACGAGCCGGGGCCCTCGATGGCGTCGAGCTCGGCCGCCGTCTCGTCGCAGGCCTCGGCCTTGCGGGCGGAGATCACGACGTGGGCGCCGGCCTCGACGAAGCCCCGGGCGATCATCTCACCGATCCCCCGGCTGCCGCCGGTGACGACCACCTGCTTGCCCTCGACTCCGAACAGACGCTCCAGCACACCGGTCATGGAGCGGAACCTAGAGTGCCGCCGCCACCTGGCACCACGACCCGACCCGAGGGGGACCCCCACCATGATCCGGCTCAGCGTCTTCTACCCCAAGACCGAGGGCGCCTCGTTCGACCACGACTACTACCGCGACACGCACGTGCCCCTCGCCTGCGAGACGTGGGGCCTCGACGCGTCGAAGGCGCAGATCGACAAGGGCATCGACGGGCCCTACGAGGCCGCCGTGCACTTCACGTTCGACTCGCTCGAGGCGCTCGGCGGCGCCATGGGCGGCGAGGGCACCCAGAAGGTGATCGCCGACGTGGCCAACTACACCTCGATCCAGCCGGTGATGCAGACCAGCGAGATCGTGAGCTGACCGCCGCCGGTCAGGTGTCGCGCTCGTGCTGGGGCCGCCCGGTGGCGAGGTAGCAGACCCGACCCGCGATGTTGACGGCGTGGTCGCCGAGCCGCTCGTAGAACCGCCCGACCAGCGTGGCGCTGGCCACGTGCTCGGGATCCAGCGACTCGGCGGCCTCGTCGACGAAGCGGCGGTGCAGCGCGTCGAGGTCGTCGTCGATGCGGTCGAGCTCGTTGCACGCCTCGCCGTCGTTGCCCTGGAAGGCGTCGGCGGTGCGGCGCCACATGTTCCCGCAGATGTCGCCCATGTCCTGCACGGCCCCCCGCAGCGACGGGGTGAGCGCCCGGCCGAACCCGCGGGCCGCCTCGGCGGCGATGTGCTCGGCGAGGTCGCCGCTGCGCTCCAGCTCGGGGACGATGCGCACGACGGTCATGAGGAACCGGAAGTCGCGGGCGACCGGCGACTCGAGCAGCAGCTGCTGCTCGACCACGGCCTCGATGCGGTACTCGAGGTCGTCGATCGCCTCGTCCTGCTCGACGAGGCGCTTGGCCTCCTCGGTGTCGTCGGACAGCAGCACGGCCGTGGCGCCGGCGATCCCCTCGATGACCAGGCCGAACTGGCGCATCACGAGCCGCTCGATCTCCTCGAGCTGCGTGTTGAAGTTGACGCGCGAGTGGGGCAGGTTCGGCATGCACCTGACGGTACCCAGGTGGGGAGCCGGTCATGGCGGATCCGTTCACGTCGATCCGGACTTCCGGGTACGGACCGGAGGACACCCGACCGCGACCCGAGGAGGGACGATGGCCAAGGACCACGGCTCCCAGATCAAGGACGACGAGCAGTACGAGGCGCTGCGCGACGACGGGATGAGCAAGGAGAAGGCCGCCCGCATCGCCAACAGCGACCGCTCGTCCACCGCCAAGAAGGGCGGCGAGTCCGGCAAGTACGAGGACTGGACGAAGGACGACCTCTACGAGAAGGCCAAGGACGTGGGCATCGAGGGCCGCTCCGACATGGACAAGGACGAGCTCATCGACGCCCTGCGGAACCACTGAGCCGCTGACGGGGAGCCGGTTCGCCGGTTCTGGGGCGAACCGGGCTGGGTATCTTCGCCCGATGCCCTGCCGGCGCCGGCTCCCGGCTCCGCTCGTCGTCCTCCTGGCGGTCGCCGCCCTCGCCGCGGTCGCCGTGGCCCCCCGGGGCCTGCTGCGGGCGGTCGTCGCCGACGAGCTCGCCATCGCCGAGCAGGTCGAGGGCACCGCCCTGTCGGCGCCCGCCGACGCCCCCGAGCTCCCCGGCGTGCGGGCCCTCGTGGCCCGCGAGGAGGACGGCGCCGAGCTGGTGCTCGCGCCGGCCGATCCGGTCGCCACGGCGCCGGCCGACGTCGCGCTGTCGTCGCGCCCGGTGGCGACCCCGCCGCCGGCCGACGAGCCGGCGCCGCCGGCGCCCTCCCTCCGCTCGATCGACGGCGAGCGCGCCCCTCCGCGCCCGATCTGACCACCGGCCCGCGCCGCGGGCCGCGTCCGATCGAGCCCAGGAGGAACCCATGTCCACCCCCGCTGCGGCGCGCACCAGCGCGCTGCTCGTCGTCGTCGCCTCCGGCGCCGACCCCACGCACACCGCCGACCTCGCCGGCGCCCTCGCCCACCGCCTCGAGCAGGTCCACCTGCTCGTGCCCGCCGACGAGCACGCCGGCGCCGAGCCGTACCGCCTGGCCCTCGAGATCGCCGATGCGGTGGAGGCGACGTGGGGCAAGCGCCCGGTCGCCGCCGAGGTGGGACCCGACCTCGGCCGGGACCTCGCCCAGCGGCTGACCGGCCTGCCGGCGCACCGCATCGTCGCCCTCGGACCCGACCTCGGGAGACGAGCCACCCGGGCGGTGCGCCGGGCCGCCGCCCGGGCCGGCGCCCACGTCGCCGTGCTGCGCGGCCCCCAGGTGGCGACGTGAGCGCGCCCACCGAGCCCGACGGCACCGCCGAGGCCGCCGCCGGCGGGACCGGCTTCGCCAGCACCACGACCGGGCACATCGCCGGCACCTACGCCGTGATCATCGGCGGCGCCATCGCGCTGCTGGTCTGGCTCCTCGGCCTCGGCCGCGACCTGACGGCCCCCCGGCCGGAGGGCGACGCCGGGGCCGGCATGGCCCACAGCGAGATCGACACCCACGAGGTGTTCTGGAAGCTGCTGCTCGCCGTGGCCGTCGTGATCGTCGCCGCCCGCCTCGTGGGCGCGCTGTTCCGCCGCTTCGGCCAACCCCAGGTGGTGGGCGAGATCGTCGCCGGCGTCATCCTCGGCCCGACGCTGCTCGGGGCGGTCTGGCCGGCGGCGTCGACCTACGTCTTCGACGAGGACGTCATGCCGTTCATCGAGGTGTTCGCCCAGGTCGGGCTCGTGTTCTTCATGTTCCTCGTCGGCGCCGAGCTCGACATCCGGCTCATCCGCGGGCGGGGCCATGCCGCCGCCCTCGTGAGCCACGCCAGCATCATCGCCCCGTTCCTGACCGGCATCGCCCTGGCGCTGCTCATCTTCCCGACGCTCGGGTCGCCCGACGGCGAGTTCCTGCCCTTCGCGCTCTTCATGGGCGCCTCCATGAGCATCACCGCCTTCCCGGTGCTGGCGCGCATCCTCACCGAGCGGGGCCTGCACCGCACCCGGCTCGGGGCGGTGACGATCACCTGCGCCGCCATCGACGACGTCACCGCGTGGTGCATCCTCGCCGTCGTCGTCACCGTCGCCAAGGCCGACAGCGCGGCGTCGGCGCTGCCGACGGTCGGCCTGTCGGTGCTGTTCATCGCCGGCATGGTCCTGGTCGTGCGGCCGCTGCTGGCGCGACTCGGTCGGCTGCACGAGGACCAGGGGCGGCTGTCCGGCACGGTGATGGCGGTGGTGTTCGTCGGCCTCGTGCTGAGCGCCCTGGCCACCGACCGCATCGGGATCCACGCCATCTTCGGCGCCTTCCTCTTCGGGGCGATCATGCCGCAGCGGTCGGAGCTGATCGAGGAGCTGTTCGACAAGCTCGAGGACTTCTCGGTCATCTTCCTGCTCCCGCTGTTCTTCGCCTTCTCCGGGTTGCGCACCGACGTGCTGTCGCTCGGCACCGACCCGCAGCTGTGGCTCTACACCGCCCTCGTCCTGCTCGTCGCCGTGGTCGGCAAGTGGGGAGGCAGCACGCTGGCCGCCAAGGCGGTCGGCATGGGCTGGCGCGACTCGCTCTCCCTCGGCGTGCTCATGAACTGCCGGGGGCTCACCGAGCTCGTGATCCTGAACATCGGGCTCGAGCTCGGCGTGATCCCGCCCAACCTGTTCTCGATGCTCGTGATCATGGCGCTGGTCACCACGTTCATGACCACGCCGATCCTGGCGGCGCTGCGGCCCGACGTCGGCGACGGCGTCCCGGCCCCGACCGACGACGACGTCGCCCGGGTGCTCGTCCACGTCGCGTCCACCGACAACGCCTACGAGCTGCTGCACACCGCGCTGGCCGCGGTGGACGCCGACGACTCCAAGGTCGAGATCGTCCTGCTCCGCACCCTGCACCTCGGTGACAGCGTCTTCGCGGGTGGCCTCGACGGCGGGGCGGTGGAGCGGGCCCGGCGCTCGCTGCGCCCGCTCGCCCAGTTCGTCGAGGGCTCTGGGGCGACCGCCGTCGTGCTCGCCGTCCAGACGTCCGACGTCGGCCGTGCCGTGATCGACGTCGCCTCCGAGCGCGGCGTGGACACCGTGGTCCTCAGCTCCCGCCGGCCCTTCTCCCCCACGAGCCTCCGGCGCAGCACCCTCGGTCGGATCATCGAGGACGTGCACTGCGACGTGCTCGTCCTCGTGGATCCGTCGGGAGCCGGCACGAGCCCGCCGCCACGTGGGCGGGTCGTCGTGCCCCACGGCGCCGAGGACAGCCGGGCCCTGACCATCGCCCGGCGCATCGCCCGCACGCACGGCGCCGGGCTGCGCATCGTCGGCACCGGTGAGGCCCGGGAGGCCGCCACCCGCCTCGCCGCCCGCCACGCCGACGCCGCCGGCGGGGTGGTCTTCACCGAGCTGGGCTCGGCGGCGGCGGTCGACGCCGTGCTCTCCACCGGCGACGGCGCCGACCTGGTCGTGCTCCCGCTCGAGCCGGGCCGGGAGGACACCCGCACGTGGTCGACCACGCCCCTGCTCGTGGTCGTCGAGCGGGCCGCCGCTCGCGGCGGCGAACGGGGAGCTGCGCCCACGGCGGTCGTCGCCGAGCGGGTGGAGGAGGTCGTGCCGTGAGCACGGTCGTCATCGCCACCAGCGGCTCGCCGGCCTCGCGCCGCGCGGCCCGGCGCGCCGTCGAGGTGTTCGCCGGCGCCGAGCTCGTCGTGGCCACGGCGGTGCCGGGCGCACCGGCCCCGGCGGCGTCGCCGGTGCGGGCGGCGCTCGACGACCTGGCGGTCGCGTCGGCACGGCGTGAGCTCTCCTCGACCTGCGAGGCCCTGCCCGTGCCGGTGGCGGCGGTGCTGCTGCGCGGCGATCCGGTCGAGGTCCTCTGCGACGCCGCGGCCGCCACCTCGTCCGACGCCATCGTCGTCGGCTCCCTCGGCGGGACCGGCGGCGTCGCCGGCGAGCTGGTCCGCCGGGCGCCGTGCCCGGTGGTCGAGCTCGGGTCGGCGGCCCCCTAGGCCGCCCGGCGGGCCGCGACCACGACGCCGGCGGCGGCGACCGCCCCCACCGCGGCGGCGCGGCGGGCGGTGGTGTTCCGCCACCCGCCGTCGACGCGCTTCCAGTCGGGCGACGGCTCGAAGACGTTGCCGTCGTGGGCCGGGACGTCCTCGTCGCGGAAGCCCAGCAGGCGGAACGCCGGGCCGACCAGCCGGTCGTAGATGGGCGGCGCCACCGTCTCGCCGAGGGCGAAGAAGCGGCTGACGAAGCCGATGCGCACCTCCTTGCGGGGGCGCTCCATGCATCCGGCGATCGCGCGGGCGACCCGCTCGGGGGACGACACCGGCGGGATGCCCCGCGTCTGCTTGCCGTAGTAGTTGGCGGCGTGGCGGAAGATCGGCGTGTCGATCGAGCCCGGCAGCACGCAGCACACGGCGATGTCGTCGTGCCCGTAGGTGTCGCGCCGGAGCGCTCTCGAGAAGCCGAGGAGGCCGAACTTGGAGGTCACGTACGACGAGACGATCGGCGACGTCATCTCGGCGTAGAGGGACGCGACGTTGACGATGACGCCCTTGCCCTCCTGCTCGTGGAAGCACTGGATGGCCTCGACGGCCCCGTACATCGGGCCGAGCAGGTTCGTCTCGATCACCTTGCGGTGCGCCTCGAGGGGGACCTCGGCGAACTGGCCGTAGGCCATGACGCCGGCGTTGCTGATCCAGGCGTCGATCCGGCCGAAGCGGTCGACGGCGCGTCGGCGCAGCTCGGAGACCTGCTCGTGGACCGAGACGTCGGTGGCCACGGCGAGCACCTCGGCGCCGAGGTCGCGGCACTCCTGGGCCGTGTCCTCGAGCGCCGGCTCGCCCCGGGCGGCGAGGACCAGCCTCGCCCCCCGGGACGCCAGGCGCTGCGCGGTGGCCCGGCCGATCCCGCTCGACGCGCCGGTCAGGACGACCACCGCGCCGTCGAGGTCGACGAAGGGCCGCCGGAGCAGCGTCACGGCTTCAGGACCACCTTGATGCACTCGTCTTCCTTCTTCTGGAAGATCTCGTAGCCGTGGGGCGCCTCGGTCAGCGGCAGCTGGTGGGTGGTCAGGTCCTCGGTGCCGAGGGGATCGCCCTCGCCGTCGAGCAGCGGGAGGATCTCGGGGATCCACCGCTTCACGTGGGCCTGGCCCATGCGCAGCTGGATGCCCTTGTCGAACATCTGCATCATGTTCATCGGGTCGGCGGCGCCGCCGTAGACGCCGATGATCGACACGGTGCCGCCGCGGCGGACGGTCTCCATCGAGGCGTACAGGGAGCTGAGCCGGTCGATGCCCGCCTTCTGCGCGAGCGGCGCCGCCAGGCGGTCGGGCAGCAGCCCCACCAGCTTCTGGCCGAGCGCCGCGACCGGTGCGCCGTGGGCCTCCATGCCGACGGCGTCGATGACCGAGTCGGGGCCGCGGCCCTGCGTCATGGACTTGATGGCGCCGGGCACGTCGTCGGTGGACAGCGCGTCGATGGTCTCGATGCCGTGGCGCTGGGCCATCTTGATGCGCTCCTGCACCAGGTCGACGGCGATGACCCGGGCACCCTTGTGGCGGGCGATGCGGGCGCAGAACTGGCCGACCGGGCCGAGGCCGAACACGGCCACGGTGCCGCCCTCGGGGATGTCGGCGAACTCCACCGCCTGCCACGCCGTGGGGAGGATGTCGGACATGAACAGGTAGCGCTCGTCCGGGTGGTCCTGACCGACCTTGATCGGCCCGAAGTGGCCCTGGGGGACCCGCAGGTACTCGGCCTGGCCGCCGGGGACGGCGCCGTACAGCCACGTGTAGCCGAACAGGCGGGCGCCCTTGTCGTGCTCGGTGACCTGGGTGGTCTCGCACTGGGCGAACAGCTCGTGGTCGCACATGAAGCACGAGCCGCACGAGATGTTGAAGGGGATCACGACACGGTCGCCCGGCTTGATGTGGGTGACCTCGGGGCCGACCTCCTCGACGATTCCCATCGGCTCGTGGCCGATGATGTCGCCCTCGGTCATGAACATGCCGAGGATCTTGTAGAGGTGCAGGTCGGAGCCGCAGATGGCGGTCGACGTGACCTTGATGATGGCGTCGGTGGGCTCCTGGATCTTCGGATCCGGGACCTCCTCCACGCTGACGTGCTCGGTTCCCTGCCAGGTGACTGCCTTCATGACGTGTCTCCCCGTCTCGCGAGTGGGTCCGCTTGCGCCCTACCCGAGACCCGCAGGCCTCACCACGCCCCTAACCTCCGCCGCCCGTCGACGCCCCGAGGAGCCCCGTGAACGCCGCCGCCCGACCTGGTGCCATCGCCGCTGCCGCCGCGCTCGGCTACGTCGCCGGGCTCCTGCCCTCGGCCGACCTCGCCGCCCGGGCCGCGTCGGGCGGGCAGGTCGACCTGCGCGTGGCCGGCACCGGCAACCCGGGCGGCGCCAACGCCGCCGTCGTGCTCGGCAGGCGCTGGGGGTACGCGGTGATGGCCGGCGACATCGCCAAGGGGTTCGTGGCCAGCCGCGCCGGGCGGCGCCTGGCCGGTGACGTCGGCCAGCACGTCGGCGCCGTCGCCGCCGTGGTCGGCCACTGCTACCCGGTCACCAACGGCTTCCGGGGTGGCAAGGGGGTGGCCGCCAGCGTCGGCCAGTGCCTCGCCACGCTCCCGGCCTACGTGCCCATCGACCTCGGCGTGGCCGCCCTCACCGCCGCCTCCCCCCGCTGGCGCCAGCGGGCCTTCGCCGCCACCGTCGCCGCCTCGGTCACGTGGGTGGCGGCGGCCACGGTGTGGTGGAGGGCCGACCTGCCCAACGCCTGGGGCGGGCGCCCGACGGCCGGGCACCCGCTGGCGGCGGCGGCGAGCAGCGCCGTGATCGCCCAGCGCTTCCTGGCAGGATCCCGCGGGTGATCGGCCTCTGCTGCGACTCCGGCGCCCAGCTCCCCGACGACCTGCGGCGGCGGCACCGCATCGAGGTCGTGCCCCTCACCGTCACCGTCGACGGCGAGGCGCTCCTCGAGGGCGAGCAGCTCGACGCCGACGCCTTCTGGGCCCGCTACGACGGCGGGCGCGCCCCCGAGGTGTCGACGGCGGCGCCCTCCCCCGGCCAGTTCGCCGCCGCCTACCAGCGCCTCGCCGACGCCGGCGCCACCCGGATCCTGTCGGTGCACACCGGCTCGGCGGTGTCGGCCACCTTCGACGCCGCCCGGCTCGCCGCCCAGCAGGCACCGGTGCCCGTCGAGCTCGTCGACACCGGCTCGGCGTCCTTCGTGGTCGGCTGCGCCACCCTGGCCGCCGCCGAGGCCATCGCCGCCGGCGCCGACGTGGCGGCCGCCGCCGAGCGGGCGCGGGCGGTGGCGGCCAGCGCCGGCAACGTGTTCGTCGTCGGCGCCCTCGACGTCGCCCGGGCGGGCGGGCGCCTCGGAACCGGTGCCGACGCCGCCCCGGTCGACGCCATCCCGGTGCTGCGCCTGCAGGGCGGGAAGATGGACGTCGTCGGCCACGCCGCCGACGTCGACTCGGCCACCGCCGCCATGGCCGAGGAGATCCTGGCCGCCGGCCCTCGCCTGCGGGTGGGGCTGTCCGTCGCCGATCCCGGGGCCCGCCCCCTGGTCGACGCGCTGCGCGACCGCCTCGAGTCCTCCGGCGCCGACCTCGACGTCCTCGAGTACCGGGTGGGGCCGAGCGTGGGCGCCCACACCGGACCGGGCACCGCCGGGGCGGTGTTCCACCCGCTCGGCTGACGGGCTACCGCTCGGAGCGGTCGCGCACGAAGGAGGCGTCCGCCTCGCTGACGTCGGTGCCGGTCGCCTCGACCGCCTGCGCCGGGCCGAGCGGCACGAAGCTGGCCTGCGCGGTGGCGCACACCGTGCCCTCGCCGTCGAGGACGTCGGCGGCGCAGCGCAGCTCGTCGCCCGAGTCGTCGGTGACCCGGGCGACCACCCGGTAGGTGCCGCCCACGCGGACCGGCGCTCGGAACCGCGTCGTGGTCTCCTTCGTCACCGCCCAGCTGCTCGCCAGGGCGATGGTCGCCCACGCCATGGCCTCGTCGAGCACGGAGAGCACCACCCCGCCGTGCACGTACGTGGGCGCCCCGGAGAACCGGTCGTCGAGGGTGAACTCGGCCACGACCTCGCCCGCCTCGTGGTCGGCGTGGAACGGGATGCGCAGACCGGCCTCGTTGGCGTCCTCGCAGACGAAGCAGTTGGACTCGAACCCCCAGCGGGTGTTGGTCAGGCGCTCCACGATCGTCTCCTCCATCGAGCCGGCGGCCGGGGCGGAGCCTGGCACGCGTGGCCGGCGCCCGGTGGGCGGTGCCACCATCGGACATGCCCGCCGCCCCGTCGAGCCCCGGACGAGGCCCCGTGGTCGTGGTCGGCGCCGGGCACAACGGGCTGGTGGCCGCCTGCTACCTCGCCCGGGCCGGGCGCGACGTGCTCGTGCTCGAGCAGCTGGACCGCCCGGGCGGCGGGTCGCGCACGGAGGAGACGGTGCCCGGCCACCGCTTCGACCTGCACTCGGTGGCCCACAACATCATCAACATGACCGCCATCCCCGAGGAGCTCGACCTCGCCGGGGCCGGCCTGCGCTACGTCGAGATGGACCCGTTCTCGGTGGCGGTGCGCGCCGATGGCCGGCACGTGCGGTTCCACCGCTCGATCGAGCGGACGGTCGAGTCGATCGCCGAGCACGACCCCACCGAGGCCCGGGCGTACCGGGCGTTCATGGACGAGGCCGTGCCCATCATCCGGGCGGTGCTGCCCGCCATCCGCGGCGACGGCTCGCGCCGCCAGCTGCCGGGACGGCTGCTGGACGTCGGCCGGGTGCTGCGCCACCGACCGGCCGCCACCGTCCGCGACCTGCTCGGCTCGTACGGCTCGCTGCTGCGCCGCTGGCTCCCGTCGGACCTCACCCGCGGCCCGGTGGCCGCGTTCGCGGCCCACGCCGGCGCCGGTCCCACGGCCCCCGGCGGCGCCCTGTTCGCCCACTGGCAGGCGGCGTACCACCTGCACGGCCAGTGGCACGCCGAGGGCGGCAGCCAGTCGCTCACCGACGCGCTGCTCGTGCGCCTCCGTTCGCTCGGCGGCGAGCTGCGCTGCGGCGCACCCGTCGAGCGGATCGAGACCCGGGGCGGCGCGGTGACGGCCGTCGTGCTGGAGGGCGGCGAGCGAATCGCCGCCGCCGCCGTCGTCACCGCCCTCGACCCCAAGGTGGCGCTGCTGGAGCTGCTCGACCCGCCGCTCGGCGGGCGAGCCGGTGCCGAGCTGGCGGCCGCCCGCCGCTCGAACGTGGTGCAGGCCGTGGTGCACGTCGCCACCCGCGGCCTGCCGGCGTACGTCGGCGCCCGCCCCGGCGACTGGAACGGGCTGCAGAGCCACGTCGACCGCCTCGACGACCTCGAGCTGGTGTGGGCGCAGGCCGAGGCGGGCCGACTGCCCGACCCGCTGCCGCTGTACGCGTTCACCACGTCGGCCATCGACGACCGGCTCGCCCCGGCCGGCAACCACACCACCTACGTCGCCTGCCCGGCCGCGCCGTCGACCATCGAGGGCGGCTGGCCGGCGCACGAGGAGCGCTTCGTCGACGCCGTGCTCGACCGGATCGAGGCGCGGGCGCCCGGCTTCCGAGACGCGGTCGTCGGCGTGGCCACCTGGACGCCGGACCGGATGGAGGCGGTCGAGCGCTGGCCCGGCGGGCACCCCATGCACCTCGACCTGTCGCTCGACCAGCTCGGACCGCTCCGCCCGACCCCGGCGCTCGGCCGCTGGCGCACGCCGGTCGAGGGCCTCTACGTCAGCGGCGCCGGCACCAACCCCGCCGGTGGCATCGCCGGCACGCCCGGGCGCAAGGCGGCCGAGGCGCTGCTGGCCGACGGTCGCTGAGGCGGGGCCCGCGTCCCCGATGCCGTGGGCGCGGAGGGACTCGAACCCCCGACATCTTCCTTGTAAGGGGCATGCAGCCGGTGCGGTGACCTGGGCAGATCCGCGTTTCCGCTGGTCAGAGCCGGTTTTTGTTGACCGCCACTACCCCCTGCTGACCACGACCACCCATCCGTTGGGGCACGATTGGGGCACGAAATCGGCCGGTTGAAGTCGACCTACCGATCTCTCGTTACGACACTGGACACGGGCGTCCATGGGCCGACAAGAGCTGGCGCTTCGATCTACCGCACGAGCAAATCTCGGTCGTCGGCAGCGTTCAACGAATCGCCAATGAACCAGGCATCGAGTTCGACGATCACCTCGTTGCCGTCGGCGCGCCCTCGGTCGTCCAGCGCAGCGCCAATGAGTGCCAACGCTCCCGCCCGATGCCGCACGATCCGGTCCTCACAGGATTCCGCAGCCAGGTCGAAGTCGTCCCGGTCGTCCTCCCGTTGCCATGCCGCCACGGCGGCATCGGCCAACGGCCGTGGAAGCCGTACCTCGATCACTGTTTCCTGATCGAACAGGACGGCGCCGATCTGAGCCAGAACCGCTTCGTCTCTCCGCCATCGAGTCAACTCGTCATCCGCTGCCATGACGCCATGATGCCCGGATCGTAGAAAGCGGGCTGTCGGAGAATCGCAGATCTCTTCTGGCGAACCTGCTGGTCATCCGGCAGTCGGCGCGCATCAGCCGATCTGTTGGAGCGAGTTCAAGGTCTCCGCCGTGAGCGAACCCCTCGCACCGATGATCTCGATCCCAAGGATCCGATCTTGATCGTCGAAGTCGAGCACCATCATGGCCTTCAGACCCTCGGCCTCGACCACGGCCTGGCGCTTCGAACCCCCAAGACCGATCGACTCCACGAGTTGCAGATACACAGCATCGGCGGTCTTGTCGTAGGTGCCTTCCATCCGATGAATAGTGCCTCAAGGAGGGAATGGTCGCGGTCGGATACGTGCCGACAGCGCGTAGGGCGAGGCTCGGCGCGATCTCCTGCGGTCTCAGGGGGTCATCGCAACGCGGCGGTGAGTGCTTCGGATGGTGACTGAAAGCCGAGGGTCTGTCGAGGTCGTTCGTTGAGCTCGGCTGCGATGTCGTCGAGTTGGTCCGCGGTGAGGGCGCGCAGGTCGGTCTTCTTCGGCAGGTACTGGCGCAGGAGGCCGTTGGTGTTCTCGTTCGAGCCGCGCTGCCAGGGTGAGCGGGGGTCGCAGAAGTAGACGGGGACGCCGGTGGCGACGGTGAAGTCGGCGTGGCGGGCCATCTCCTTGCCGTGGTCCCAGGTGATCGACCGGCGCAGCTGCTCGGGCAGCTCGGTGATCTTCGCTGCGAGGGCGTCGGCGACGACCGGGGCGGTGTGCCCGTCGGGCAGCGGGACGAGCATCACGAACCGGGACTGGCGGTCGACGAGGGTGGCGATGGCGGTCATGCCCTTGCCGAAGAGCAGGTCGCCTTCCCAGTGGCCGGGCACGGCCCGGTCGTTCGCTTCGGGCGGTCGTTCGGAGATGTGGACGGTGCCGCGGAGTTGGCCTTGGCCGTTCATCGGCGAGTAGCCCTGCGGTCGGCGGTTCGCTCGGCGGGTGCGCAGGTGCTGGGTGAGCTCACGGCGCAGAGCGCCACGGGCCTGGATGTACAGCGACAGGTAGATGGTCTCGTGGGACACCTGCAGCTCCGGCCGATCGGGGAACGTGCGGGCCAGCCAACCCGAGATCTGCTGCGGCGACCAGCGCCGCTCGAGCTTGTCCTCGACGATCTCGGCCAACACCACGTTGGTGGCGAGCTTGCACATCTTGGGTCGGCGCGCTCGTCGCAGCGCCGCTCGGTCCGCCGTTGATGCCCGATAGCGGGCACGGCCGCCGTTGTTGTTCACCTCCCGGCACACCGTCGAGGGCTGCCGGTCGATCCGAGCCGCGATCGTGCGGAACGACTCGCCGGCGGCCAGGCCGCGGGAGATCTCCTCGCGCTCCTCGAGCGACAGGCGCAGCGGCGACCGTTTCCGCTCGGGCGGCGCCGGGCGCTTCGCTCGCCGGATGGCTCGGGCGACCGCCCAGCGGGATCGGTTGATCTCCTCGTTGATCTTCCAGAACGGTGCCCCTTGCGCGACCAGCTCGGCGATCTGCGCCCGTTCTTCGTCGGTGATCTCTTCCACAACACCCTCCCGGTCAGGTCGACGAATCGAACCTCACCGAGGTGTTGCGTTCACCCCCTGAGACCAAGCCAGATCGGTGCGGCTGACCGTTCACCTGCTGAGCCCGCCGATGGCCGGTGGCGGCCGGTGCGCTCGTTCGGGTGCCGTGACGCCCGCTTGACGTTCGAGGGCGTGGATCTCTCTGTCGAGCGCTTCGAGTCGCTTCGCAGCTGCAGGGTGCTGGAGTTGCCAGAAGGCGCGCACTTGCCGGTGGGGCTCCAGCGACGACATCACGTCATCCACGTCATCGATGGTGGCGAGAAGCTCCTGCTCGAGCTCGTGGCCGACTCGTCGCCACCGCTGCTCGGCCGCATCGACCTCGGCACGCCCGTCTTCGACGAGCGCTTCGACCCTGCGTCGCTGGCGACGGGACATCTTCGGCGACCGTGCTGCCGTCGCCGCACGGTCAAGGTTCCGGTCGGCGTCGGCCAGCTGCCGAGCGGCTTGGCCCGTGTCGGTGTGCTCGAAGCGGCCGGTGCCGGTCCGCAGCTCGTGAAGCTCCGACGCGAGCCGGCGCCGTTCGACAGCGAGCCCGGCGAGCTCTTCCATCGGATCGGCGGGCATGGCGGCGAGGACGGCATCTCGTTCGGCACGTAGCCGGCCGAGCCGCAGGCCAACCTCAGCCGTGCGTAACAGCGAGGGGCGGGTGCGCTGGTTCTGTGAGGCGGGGAAGTCGGTGTCGAGTGTCCATCGCTGGCGTCGGTCCTGCGACCAGTCCCGGGCGAGGTCCTCGACGGCTTGGTCCAGGTCCTCGGCGACGCAGTGGACGGTCGTCGTCTCGCGCGCTCGGGACATGGCCACGTACGCGAGTTCGCGTCCTCCCCCGTCGACATAGACGTGGGCCCGGTCGACGGTCGCGCCTTGGGCTCGATGGACCGTGACCGCGTAGCCGTGGTCGAGGTGCTCGTGGTCGAGTTGTTGGCCGCCGAGGACGACGTCGGCCTCGGCACCGTCGAAGCGGATGGTGGCGGCCTGCCTCTTGAGGTCGATGTCGGTGACGGTGCCGCGTTGGCTGGTCACGAACCGCCGGTCGACGGCGGGAGCAAGTGCGACGACGCGGTCACCGACCGAGTAGCGGCGCCCGCCGGGGGCCTCGACGCTGGTCTCGCCGACCTCACCGGCAGCGCGCCGGCGCATGCGGGCGAAGTGGTTGAGCTGGGCGACGTCTCGTCGACGCCACGCGAGCATGGTCGTGTCGTGGCCGGCGTCGACGTCGGCCTCCCATGCGGCGGTCATGGCGAGCCGCGCGTCCCATCGGTCGTCGTGGTGAGCGATACGGCCACCTCCGGCGTAGAAGGACACGGCGTCGGTGACGTCGCCGGCTCGGAGTTGTTCGAGGGCGAAGCGTTCGGCGGGGTCTCGTTGGCGGACGTTGTCGTCGAGGACGTGGACGGCATCGGGGTGACGGGTGATGAGTGCTTCGAGCCCGCCGCCGGGGCCGACGGCGCCAAGTTGGTGGTGGTCGCCGACGACGACGACCTTGGCGCCGTGGATATCGGCGGTGGTGAGGAGGCGGAGCATGGTCTGGTCGTCGACCATCCCGGCTTCGTCGATCACGAGGACGGTGTTGCGGTCCAGAGTCTCGTGGCCGTGTCGGAGCCGCCAGAGCAGCGAGGTAGTGGTGCGTGACTCGAGGTGGGCGGCATCACCGAGCGTTCTCGCCGCCTGGCCGCTCGTGGCGGTCCCGATGACCCGGTGCCCGCTGGCCTCAAAGGACGCTCGCAGGGCATCGAGAGCAGTGGTCTTGCCCGCGCCGGCCACTCCGAGGACGAGCTCGAGCTGACGGCCCGAAGTCGCCGCCGTCTCGACGAGGCGGCGTTGGCCGTCGGTGAGACGGGCCCCGATGTCCCACTGTTTCTTTGCGATCGCCTGCTGTGCCGTGTCGCTGTCGACGGACACGGCCGTCGTTGCCTGGGCGAGGCGTTCGGCGGTGTCGGCGATGGCTTCCTCGGCGGCGCGGGTCGAGGCGAGCACCCAGGAGCGGTTGCGCGCGCCGGGCTGGCCGAGCAGCGGGAGCGCCTCGGGATGGGCGAGCGCGGCGCCGAGCGCCCGCTCGAGTTCGTCCGGGTGGCGGCCGTGGAGCTTGGGTGCGAGGTGGCGGGTGGCTTCGGCTCGGCCGAAGCGCTTGTCGCCGGCCAGTGGTCCATCCGGGGACAGGACCCAGCCGACCAGTTCCGCCAGCTCGGCATCGGTCAGGCGCTCGGCAGGCGGCCGCCGAGGCGCGGCTACGGCGGTCGCGTCGAGGATCTGAGCCGGGCTGAGGCCGATCGACGCGAGCTCGGCGTGCCAGCGGTCCATGAGTTGCTCGGGCGCCTGGTCGTCGGTCTTGTCGGCCCGGGTCGCTCGGGCCATCCGGGACCGGAGCCGGTAGGAGGCTTCGTCTCCAGCGAAGTCGTCAATCTCGTCGGAGCGCTTGGAGAACAGCTCGCACGCCTCGGCTGGGATCCCGGCGATGCGCCAGTGGTCGAGCTTGCCGGATGGTCCGTGGTCGGCCTCGATGCCGTACCCGAGCTGTCGGGCCCGCCAGGCGGCGTGGAGCCGTCCGACGGCGGTGGCGGCGTGGACCATGTCGCGGACGCCGGCGGTGTCGAGCGCCTTCCACCCGCCGGTGTCGTCGAGCATCTCGACCACATTGGCGACGAGCACGTGGTCGTGGGGGTTCGGGTCACCTGCCCTGGAGGTGGCGTGGCGTGTCCGGCCGTAGACCAGGCCGGACGTTGGAGTGCGGACCTGGAGCCGGCCTCGCCGGCCGCCCTGCCGCTGGACCCATGCGTCGAGGAAGGCCATCGTGGCGTCGGTCTCGGCGTCGAGGATCTGGTGCATGTCGTCGGCCCGGTCGACGACGCCGAGCACGGCGACGCTCTTGTGAGCCGAGACGACCAGCTCCATACCCGGCCGCTTGGTGGACACGAGCCTCTTGTCGAGGATCGGGTCGCGGGCGCCGCCGGTGGCGAACACGGCGTGGTAGTCGGCCGGGTCGGTCGCCCCGGCGAGGCCCAGGCGCTTGGCGCCGGCGCCGCCCCAGCGCATCGGCGTCTCGCCTCGGCTGCCGTAGTAGGCCAGGGTCTGGCCCGGGAAGTCATCGGCCCGGCCGAGCACGACCTGCTCGTGGTAGCGGACCGATCCCGCTCCCATCATCGTCACCCACGCCACGCCGGCGCTCCCCTCCGCAACCGGAACGGTTGCAATCGTGTTCTCGTCGTTGGCGATTGAAGGGGTAAGTCCGACGGGTGTCGAGGGATTGCTGGTGGACGGGTGATGGCGGTGACTGGCGGTCAATTCGGTCGATGGCGGCAGCTGAGATTCGGTCGCGAGATCGGGGCAGTTGGCGGGCTTAGTGGGGTTGTCGGGCGAGGTCTGCTCGCTCCATCGCCACTGCCTCTCGTCGAATTTCTTCGATGGGTCGCGTGAGGTTTTGGCCTCTGAAACGGCCTAGATATCCCACGTTCGGACGTGTCAAGCGGCGAGCGCTTGGCGGTGGCCCCATGCTTCGAGTTCGTCGTAGAGCGTCCCGTGCCGGAGGCAGCCGTGGAGGATGCCGACCCAGCGGTTGGCGAGGGCGCGGATGGCCCGGTTGTGGGTGTCGCCTCGTGCTCG
>JBKHXT010000167.1:0-13289 GCA_046565885.1 Acidimicrobiia bacterium | reverse complement strand
CACCGGTGGTGTGGCGGAGCAGGTGGTCGGCGAGCAGCAGGCCGATCTCGTCGCCGCTGAGCACCCGCCACCCGTCGACGCCGCCGCGGGGGCCGGGCACGGCGAGGGCGAGGCGATCGGCGTCGGGGTCGTTGGCGATGGCGAGGTCGGCTCCCCGCTCGGTGGCGAGGTCGAGGAGCAGGTCCATGGCCCCGGGCTCCTCGGGGTTCGGGAACGCCACGGTGGGGAAGTCCGGATCGGGATCGGCCTGCGCCTCGACCACCGCCGGCGGGCCCAGCCCCGACCGGTCGAACGCCCGACGGAGCACGTCGAGGCCGACGCCGTGCATCGGCGTGTACGCCACCGACAGCGGCCCGGCCTCGGGCACGACACGGAGGCCGGCCACCCCGTCGAGGTAGGCGTCGACCACGTCGTCGCCGAGGACGGTGATGAGCGGGCTGTCCACCGGCGCCAGCGGGAGCTCGGACACCCGCTCGATCGCGTCCATGTGGGCGGCGATCTCGGTGTCCCACGGCGGGACGATCTGGGCACCGTCGCCGGCGTACACCTTGTAGCCGTTGTCGGCCGGCGGGTTGTGGCTGGCGGTCACGACCACGCCGGCGGCGGCATCGAGGTGACGGACGGCGAACGCGAGCACCGGCGTCGGGACGGGCCCCGTGGACATGACGACCGGGCGGCCGGCACCGGCCACGACGGCGGCGGTGTCGGCGGCGAAGTCGGCCGAGCCGTGGCGAGCGTCGCGCCCGACGACGACCGGACCGTCCCAGCCGTGGTCGTCGAGCCACCGGCACAGCGCCGCGGCCGCCCGCCGCACGACGACGCGGTTCATGCGGTTGGGGCCGGCGCCGAGGGGGCCGCGGAGGCCGGCGGTGCCGAACTCGAGGGAGGCGCCGAAGCGGTCGCGGAGGCCGGCCTCGTCTCCGTCGGCCAGCAGCTGCTCGAGCTCGGCCACGGTGGCCGGGTCCGGGTCGTCGTCGCGCCAGGCGCCGACGGCGGCGAGCAGCTGCTCGTCCACGGCTACGACCCGAGCTGGCGCACGAGCCGGGCGAGGAGGCCGCCCATGGCGTCGGCCGACTCGCCGGCCACCCGGAGCACGTCCTCGTGGTCGAGCTCCTCCCCCATCCCCGCGGCCAGGTTCGTGACCAGGGACATGGCGAGGACCTCGGCACCGAGGTGGCGGGCGGCGATGGTCTCGTGGACGGTCGACATGCCCACCAGGTCGGCGCCGAGCGTGCGGAGCATGCGGATCTCGGCCGGCGTCTCGTACTGCGGGCCGGGCAGGCCGGCGTACACGCCCTCGACGAGGCTGGGCTCGAGCTCGCGCGCCATCGCCCGCAGGCGGGCGCTGTAGGCGTCGGTCATGTCGGGGAAGCGGGGGCCGAAGCGCTCGTCGGGCGTGGGGCCGGTGAGCGGCGACCGCCCGGTGAGGTTGAGGTGGTCGGCGATCAGCACCGGCTGGCCGATGGACAGCCCGTCGCCGAGGCCGCCGGCGGCGTTGGTGAGCACCACCGTGCGGCAGCCGGCGAGGACGCCGGCACGCACGCCGTGGACCACGTCGGCCAGGTCGTGGCCCTCGTACGCGTGCACGCGGCCCATGGCGACCAGGACCCGCCGGCCGCCGACGTCGATCGAGCGCAGCTCGCCGCCGTGGCCCTCGACCGTCGGCGGGTGGAAGCCGGGCACCTCGGAGGCGGGGAAGGCGACGTCGGCCTCACCGAGCTGGTCGGCGGCCGGCCGCCAGCCCGAGCCGAGCACCACGAGCACGTCGTGGGAGTCGACGCCGGTGCGCTCGCGCAGGGCATCGGCCGCCGCCGCGGCGCGCTGGTACGCGTCCGGCGGCGTGCGCAGCTCGCTCACGCCGCACCTCGCTGGCGCTCGCTGGCGCTCACGCCAGCTGGGCCAGCGACTGGCCGGGGCGGGCGCCGGTGTGGCCGATGACGGCCGACGCGGCGATCGAGCCGAGGCGGCCGCACTCGGCCAGCGGGAAGCCGGCGGCGAGGCCGTGCAGCACGCCGGCGGCGTAGAGGTCGCCGGCGCCGGTGGTGTCGACGACCTCGACCGGGTGCGCCGGCACCTCGACCGTGCCCTCGGCGGTCACGAGCAGCGAGCCCTTCGGACCGAGCGTGACGCACGCCAGCTCGACCTCCGACCGGGCCTGCTCGACCGCCTCGTCGAGCTCGGTGCCGTAGAGCACCTGCAGCTCGGCGCCGTTGGCGAACAGGACGTCGACCTGCTCGGCCACGAGCTGGCGCCACTCGTCGTGGTGCCGCTCGACGCAGAAGGTGTCGGACAGCGTGAGGGCGACCTTGCGACCGGCGCCGTGGGCGATCTCCGACGCCTTCCGGTACGCGGCCTTGGCCTCGGGCCGGTCGAAGAGGTAGCCCTCGAGGAACGTGTAGCGGGACAGCTCGACGAGCTCGGCGTCGACGTCCTCGGGGCCGAAGTCGGCCGAGGCGCCGAGGTAGGTGTTCATCGTCCGCTCGGCGTCCGGCGTGACCACGATGAGGCAGCGGCCGGTGGGCGGGCCGTCGGTGGCGGGCGGCGAGCGGAACACGACCCCGTTGGCGCGCATGTCGTGGGCGAAGACGACACCGAGCTGGTCGTCGAACACCTTGCCCAGGTAGGCGGCCCGGCCGCCGAAGGAGGCGACGCCGGCGGCGGTGTTGGCGGCCGATCCGCCCGACACCTCGATGCCCGGACCCATCGCCTCGTACAGCGTGCGGGCCCGGTCGGTGTCGATGAGGGTCATCGCCCCCTTCACCAGCTCGTTGGCCGCGATGAAGTCGTGGTTTTCGTGGCTGAGCACGTCGACGAGCGCGTTGCCGATGCCGACGACGTCGAGGGCGGTGCCGTCGGGGCGCACGTCGCGCAGGATCTGCTCGGTCGCAGGGGGCGTCACGGCTGGCGACGGTACACGGCTCGGTTACCGTTCCCCGATGCCCTCCGACGACGCGAACGCGCCCGCCGACGCCCTGGCGACGCCTGCCGGCCGCCTGCCGGACACCGTGCGGCCCGAGCGCTACGACCTCCGCCTCGCCCCCGACCTGGCCACGTCGACGTTCCGGGGCGATGCGGTCGTCCACCTGCGGGTCGAGGCGCCCACCCGCCGCCTCACCTGCAACGCCGCCGAGCTCGAGGTCGACGAGGCCTGGGTGGAGGTCGGCGACCGGCGACTCGACGGGCGGATCGAGCTGGACGACGAGCTCGAGCAGCTGCACGTCGACGTCGACGACGAGCTGGCGCCGGGCGAGGTCCGTCTGCACCTGCGGTTCTCCGGCGTCCTGAACGACAAGCTGCGGGGCTTCTACCGCTCGTCGTACACGGGCGACGACGGCGGCACCCGCCAGATCGCCGTCACGCAGTTCGAGCCGACCGACGCCCGGCGGGCCTTCCCGTGCTGGGACGAGCCGTCGTTCAAGGCGGTCTTCGGCGTGACCCTCGACGTCGCCGACGACCTGCTCGCCGTCTCCAACGGTCCGGAGCTCGAGCGCACGCCGCTCGACGGCGACCGGGTGCGGATCCGCTTCGCCGACACCATGCCGATGTCCACGTACCTGGTGGCCTTCGTGGTCGGCCCGCTCGAGGTGACCGGGCCGGTCGACGTCGACGGCGTGCCGCTGCGCATCGTGCACCGACCGGGCCAGGGCGACCTGGCGCGCTTCGCGCTCGACGTCGGGGCCTTCGCCCTGCGCTTCTACGCCGACTACTACGGCATCGCCTACCCGGGCGACAAGGTCGACATGGTCGCCGTGCCCGACTTCGCCTTCGGCGCCATGGAGAACCTCGGCTGCGTCGTGTACCGCGAGACGCTGCTGCTCGTGGACCCGGCGTCGGCCACGCAGGCCGAGCTGGTCGCCGTCGTCGACGTCATCGCCCACGAGCTCGCCCACATGTGGTTCGGCGACCTCGTGACCATGTCGTGGTGGAACGGCATCTGGTTGAACGAGGCCTTCGCCACCTTCATGGAGGCGACCTGCGCCGCCGCGTTCCGGCCGGAGTGGGAGCGGTGGATGCACTTCGCCCGCGAGCGCTCCGGCGCCTTCGAGGTCGACGCGCTCGAGTCCACGCGCGCCATCGAGTACCCGGTGCACACGCCCGAGGACGCCGAGGGCATGTTCGACGTGCTCACGTACCAGAAGGGCTCGGCCGTCGTCCGCATGCTCGAGCAGTACCTGGGCGCCGACGCGTTCCGCGACGGCATCCGCCGGTACCTGCAGACCCACCAGTTCGGGAACACCGAGACGGGCGACCTGTGGGACGCGCTCGAGGCCGAGACCGGCGAGCCGGTGCGGGCCACGATGGACAGCTGGATCTTCCAGGGCGGCTTCCCGCTGGTCGGCGCCCACCTCGAGGGCGACCGGCTCACCCTCACCCAGCGCCGGTTCGGGTACACCGAGGCCGCCGCCGGCGACGATCGCCGCTGGCGCGTCCCCGTCGTCGTGCGGCGGGGCAGCGCCGAGCAGCGCACCCTGCTGGACGGCGAGCGCGACGCGCTCGACGTGACCGGGGGCGACGGACCCGTCGTGGTGAACGCCGGCGGCCACGGCTTCTACCGGGTGGCGCCCGACCCCGACCTGCGGGCCGCCCTCCGCGACCGGCTCGGCGAGCTCGCCCCCCTCGAGCGCTACGCCGTGCTCGACGACGCCCTCGCGCTCACCCTCCGGGGCGACGTGGCCGTCGAGGAGCTGGCGCTCGTCCTGCAGCGCCTCGCCGACCTCGGCGAGGCCGACCTGTCGATCTGGCAGCTGGGCGCGGCCACCATCTCGACCATCGACCGCGTCGCCGGCGACGACGAGCAGGCATCCGTCGACGCGTGGGTGCGCGACCTGCTCGCACCCCTGGCCGAGCGCCTCGGCGACGAGGTCTCCCCCGACGACGACGACCGCCGCCGGGCGCTGCGCGGCCTGGTGCTCGGGATCCGCGGCGTGCACGGGGACGACCGGGCGGCCGCGGTGGCCGACGAGGTGTGGGCGCGGCTGCAGGACGGCGAGGCCGTGGACGCCGAGCTGGCGGCCGGGGCACTGAAGACGGTGGCGGTGACCGCCGACGCCGGGCGCTTCGACGCCATCCTCGACCGGTTCCGCCACGGCTCGACGCCCCAGGAGCAGGTGCGGCACCTGTACGCCGCGGCCACCGTCGCCGACCCGGCGCTGTTCGAGCGCTACCTCGACCTGCTCGCCACCGACGCCGTGCGCAGCCAGAACCTGGCCTTCGCCTACCGGGCGGCGCTGCGCAACCGCAGCCACGGGCCGCGGGCGTGGGCCGTCGTGCGCGACCGGTGGGACGCCATCCGCGACCGCCTGCCCTTCAACGCGACGCAGCGCCTGGTCGAGGGCGTGAACGAGTTCTGCGAGCGAGCACTCGCCGACGACGTCGCCGCCTTCCTCGAGGCGCACCCGGTGCCGGAGGCCAAGGTCCTCATCGCCCAGCACGTCGAGCGCATGTGGGTGCAGGTCGCCCTGTGCGAGCGCGAGCGGGGCCGGGTGGCCTCGTCGCTGCCCCACCGCTGACGCGGCATGGGTCGACCGCACCGGCTCGAGGTCTTCGGCGCCGGCACCACGTGGCTCCAGCTGACGTGGAGCGCGCTCGGACCGGGGACCGTCGAGGTGCGGGCCGGTGATCGGAGCGTGCCCGTCGAGGCCGACGGCGGTCCCGGCGCCGTCGTCGTCGACGGGCTGTCCCCGGGCCGCGAGTACGCCGTGGAGCTGACCGGCGCCGGCATCCCCGGCGGACCGGTCCGCCTGTCGACAAGGACGCTCCCGTCACCCGGCGGCGAGGTGCTGCACCGGATCGCCACGGTGAGCGACGTGCACCTCGGCTCGACGGCGTCCGGCTACTTCCGCACCATCGTCGAGCGGCCGGAGCCCGTCGACCCGCACCCGCTCCGCTGCGCCCGGGCGGCGCTGGCCGAGGCGGCGGCCTGGGGCGCCGACGAGGTGGTCGTGAAGGGCGGTCTCGTCGACCGCAGCGAGCCCGAGCTCTGGGCCACCGCCGCCGAGGTGCTCGGCCGGCTCGGTGCGCCTGTGTCCGTGGTGCCGGGCAACCACGAGTGGGCGCACGGCGGGTACCACCCGGTGGAGGCCGCCGCCGCCCACGGCCTGCACGTCGTGGCAGGCGTCGAGCACCACGACCGCCCCGGCATCCGCCTGGTGCTGGTCGACTCCGTCGTCCCCGGCCGCGACGTGGGTCGGCTCGACCACGCCGTCGAGCGCGTCGCTGAGCTCGCCGCCGACGCGCCCGGCCCGGTGCTGGTCGCCATGCACCACCAGCCCACCCGCTTCGCCGTCCCCGTCTACCTGCCCGCCGGCATCCCGGGTCCGGAGGCCCGCCGCTTCCTCGACGCCCTCGGCGCGGCCAACCCGCACGCCCTCGTCACCGCCGGCCACACCCACCGGCACCGCCGCCGCCACCACGGGCCGGTCACGGTCACCGAGGTCGGCTCGACGAAGGACTTCCCGGGGACGTGGGCCGGCTACGAGGTCCACGAGGGCGGCATCGTCCAGACCGTGCGCCGCATCGCCGAGCCGAGCTGCATCCGCTGGACCGAGCGCACCCGTCGGGCGGCGCTCGGCATCTGGCCGCGCTGGTCCCCCGGTCGCCTCGACGACCGGTGCTTCACCCGGACGTGGTGAGATCGTGGGGCATGGCCGCCGACGACATCGAGCACCAGGCCGAGATCCGGTCGTCGGGCGCTCGTGCGCCGGCCCTCGTCGTGCTCCTCGCCCTCGTCGGCGTGGTCGTCGCGCTCGTCGTGCGGGCGGGCGACGACGGGCCGCACGCGGCCACGCCCCCGCCCGCACCGCCGTCGACCCCGACGAGCGAGACGCTGACCACGACACGGCCACCGGCGGTCGAGGTGCTCGCCGTCACCGACGTGGGCGGTGGCCCGGTGCCCGTCCGGGCGACCTCCGACCGGGTGACCAGGCGACCGCCGATCGAGGCCACCTTCGAGGCGCTCCAGGCCACCCCGATCGCGGTCGACGGCCAGGTGGTGGCGCTCGCCGACGGCGGGCGGCTGCTGGCCGGCACCCCGGGTGAGGTCTTCGAGCCGTTCGGGCCCGAGGGTCCGGTCTCGGAGGTGGTGGCCTCGAACGAGCCGCGCCACGTGTGGGCTCGCGTGACCGAGGCCGAGCTGGCGCTCGTGCGCCTCGACGGCGGCGAGCCGCGTGTCCGCATCCCGGTGGGGGACGATCGCGTGCTCGGACCGGCGAGCTTCGGCGTCGTGACCGTGGGCCCGGAGGGGACGTGGTGGCGCCGACCGTCGTTCGACCCCACGCCGGTGCTGCTCCCCGGCGATCGCCAGCCGCTCGACGCCGGAGGCGACCTCGTGCTCGTGGAGGCGCCCGAAGCCGACGAGCGCCTGCGGCGGTTCGAGACCTGGTCCATCGTCGACGGTCGAGCGGTGCAGACCTTCCTCGTCCGGCGGGCCGACCGGCCGGCGCTCATCTCCCCCGACGGCACCACGGTCGCCCTGCCGGAGCGCCGCGGGTTCGCCATCCGCGACGCCACGTCGGGCGCCGAGCGGGGCGAGCTGCCGCCGTCCGCGATCCCGGGCGCGGCGCCGGTCTGGGTCGGCGGCCACCACTTCGCCGTCGCCGCCGGGGCGCACGTGGTGCTGATCTCCGACAGCATCCGCCACCGGCCGCGGTGGCCGGTGTCCGCCCTGGCCGAGGCGTCGCCGTCGGCGTCTCGCTAGGCGCCGGCGACGGCCTCGTCCCAGCGCCAGCCCTGCTCGAGCGCCATGCGCGACCGCACGGCCTTGGCCGGCCAGCTCCAGCCGAGGACGCCGGTGACCCACCCGTCACGGCCGTACAGCACGGCGAAGCGGTCGTCGCCCAGCTCGCCGCCGACCACGGCCGTCGTGCCGCCGTGCTCGGGCAGGGTCGGCCGACCCGCCACCTGCAGCCGCACGTCGTATTGGTCGGACCAGAACCACGGCACCGGGTCGTACGGCACGGCCTCGTCGTCGGTGGCGAGCAGGCGGCGGCCGGCGGCGCGGCCCATGTCGACGGCGCCGTCCCAGTGCTCGATGCGCAGGCGCCCGTAGCGGGGGCTGTCCCAGGAGGCGACGTCGCCGCAGGCCACGATCCCGGGGGCCACGAGCGTGGTGGCGTCGGCGCGCACGCCGCCCTCGATCGGCAGGCCCGAGCCGTCGAGCCAGTCGACGTTCGGCACCACGCCGATGCCGACCACCACGACGTCGGCCTCGAGCACCTCGCCGTCGCCGAGCCGCACCCGCTCGATCCGGTCGCCGCCCTCGAGGGCCGTGACGCCCACGCCGAGGCGCAGGTCGGTGCCCTCGCGCCGGTGCAGGTCGGCGACCACCGCCCCCACCTCCGGGCCGAGCACGCGCTCGAGCGGCTGGGCGAGCGGCTCCACCACGGTGACCCGGTGGCCGCGGCGCCGGCACGTCGCCGCCACCTCACCGCCGATGAAGCCGGCGCCGACCACCACCACGTGCTCGGGACCGCGGTCGAGGTCGGCGCGCAGGCCCAGCGCATCGGCCCGGGTGCGCAGCACGTGCACGCCCGCGAGCGGCGGCTGGCCGGGCAGCGTGCGGGGCCGGGCGCCGGTGGCGATGACGAGGCCGTCGTAGGCCAGTTCCGCCCCGCCGGCCAGCGACACCCGTCGGGCGGCGACGTCGAGGCCGACGGCGCGCTCGCCGAGCAGCCACTCGATCTCCAGGTCGTCGCCGGCGGCGGCGCCCCAGTCGGTGGACGACGGGTCGTCGCCGGCCAGCACGCCCTTGGACAGCGGTGGCCGCTCGTAGGTGCGCACGGGCTCGTCGCCGACGATGCGCAGCTCGCCCTCGAAGCCCCGGGCGCGCAGCTCGGCGGCGGCCGAGAAGCCGGCGATCGAGCCGCCGACGACGAGGATGCGGTCCACCCGGCCGCGCTACTCCTCTTCGATGGCGATCGCCTGCTTGGGGCAGCGCTGGACGGCCTCCTCGACCTTCGGGCGCAGCTCCTCGCCCGGGTGCTCCTGGAGGACGTAGAGGAAGTCGTCGTCGCGCACCTCGAACACCTCGGGGGCGACGCCCATGCAGATCGCGTTCGACTCGCACAGGTCGAAGTCGACGACCACCTTGTAGCCCATCTCGCAGCACTCCTGTCTCGGCGACGGTCCGGCGGAGCGTAGTGGTCCCCACCCCCGGCGGCCGGCGGCCGCGAGACTCCGGTCGTGCCCCGCCCCACCGAGCTGTCCGCCGCCCAGGCCCGCCGCCTGGCGCTCGGCGCCCAGGGCCTCGCCGCCCGCCGCCCGAGCGGTCGGGTCGACCGGCGGCACCTCCGGGGCGTCGTCCGGCGGCTCGGGCTCGTCCAGATCGACTCGGTCAACGTGCTCGTGCGGGCCCACCACCTGCCGTTCTTCAGCCGCCTCGGCGCCCACGACCCGTCCCTGCTGCACCGCCTCGCCTACCGCCACCACGAGGTGTTCGAGTACTGGGGCCACGAGGCGTCCCTCGTCGACGTCGAGCTCGAGCCGCTGCTGCGCTGGCGGATGGCCGAGGAGCACGGCTGGGGCGGCCCCTCGTCGCTCGCCCGGCGTCGACCGGACCTCGTCGCCGAGATCGAGGCGCTCGTCCTGGCGTCGGGGCCGCTGTCGGCCGCCGAGGTCGACGAGCGGCTGGGCACCCAGCGCGACCGCACGGGACCGTGGTGGGGCTGGAGCGACACCAAGAAGGCACTGGAGCACCTCTTCTGGGCCGGGCGGGTGGGGGCCGTGCGCCGGGAGAGCTTCGAGCGCGCCTACTGCGACCCGGCGCGCACGGTGCCGGCCGAGGTGCGGGCCCGTCCGACGCCGAGCCGGGAGGAGGCCATGCGGGGCCTGCTCGAGGTCGCGGCCCGGGCCCACGGGGTCGCCACGCCGAAGGACCTGGCCGACTACTGGCGGCTGCCGATCCGGGAGGTGCGCCAGCTGGTGCCGGCGATGGTCGGCGACGGCCAGCTCGAGGCGGTCGCCGTCCAGGGCTGGCGCGAGACCGCCGTCGTCCACCCGACGGCTGCGCTCCCCCGCCGGGTCGACGCCTGCGCCCTCGTGTCGCCGTTCGACCAGGCCATGTGGGAGCGCAGCCGCGTGGAGCGCCTCCACGGCTTCCGCTACGCGATCGAGATCTACGTCCCGAAGCACAAGCGGGTGCACGGGTACTACGTGCTGCCGTTCCTGCTCGGCGACACCTACGTGGCCCGCGTCGACCTCAAGGCCGACCGGCCCGGCCGGCGCCTCCTCGTGCAGTCGGCCTGGCGCGAGCCCGACCTGGCCGAGCGGGGCACCGACGAGGACGAGGTGGCGGTGCGCCTCGCCGGCGAGCTCCGGGCGATGGCGGCGTGGCTCGACCTCGACGACGTGGCCGTCGTCGGTGCCGGCGACCTCGCCCCGGCGCTGCTCGCGGCCCTCAGTCCGGGTGCGGGGTGAGCACCTCGGCGCCGTCGTCGGTGACGAGGATCGTGTGCTCGAACTGCGCCGTGCGCTTGCGGTCGATCGTGGCGGCCGTCCAGCCGTCGTTCCAGAGCACGTGCTCGTGGGCGCCGATGGTGATCATCGGCTCGATGGTGAACGTCATCCCCGGCTCCATGATCCGCGTCAGGCGGGGCTCGTGGTAGTGCGGGATGTGCAGGTCGGTGTGGAACTGCTCGCCGATGCCGTGGCCGACGAAGGCCCGCACGACGCCGTAGCCCTGGCCCTCGGCGTGGGACTGGATCGCCTTGCCGATGACGGAGAACGGCTGCCCCGGCTTCACGGCCTCGATGCCGCGCAGCAGCGACTCGTAGGTGACCTGCACCAGCCGGCGTGACTCCGCGTCGACGTCGCCGACGAGGAACGTGCGGTTGGTGTCGCCGTGCACGCCCTCGCGGAAGATCGTCACGTCGATGTTGACGATGTCGCCGTCGCGCAGCTCGCGGTCGTCGGGGATGCCGTGGCAGATGATCTCGTTCACCGACGTGCACACCGACTTGGGGAACGGGTTGTCCGGGCCGCCGTAGAGCAGCGGGCTCGGGTAGGCGCCGGCCTCGATGGCGGCCTCGTGGACGATGCGGTCGATCTCGTCGGTGGTGACGCCGGGGGCGACGGCCTGGCCGGCGAGGGCCAGCACCCGGGCGGCGTCGGCGCCGGTGCGGCGCATGCGCTCGATGACGTCGGCCGACTTCACGGCCGGCTCGTCCCAGCGGTCGACGCGCCCCTCCACCACGTAGGTGGGCAGCTCGATGTGGTCGGGGACCGAGCGCAGCGGCGAGATCGAGCCCTGGCGGACCGGCTCGTAGGCGGCCTTGTGGCAGCGCTTGAACTTGCGGCCGCTGCCGCAGAAGCACTGGTCGTTGGCCTTCATCGTGGCGGTCACGACGACCAGGCTAGTGGCGTCCGGCCGGGGTCACGGCCGGTCGCGGCGGTAGCCCTCCCAGTGGTCGAGGGCGCTGCGCATGAGCACCTCGTACTCCTCGAAGCTGCGGCCGTGGCGGGCGGCGAGGATGAGCTCGGCGTCGCCGCCCACCGGCGTGCGCAGGGGCGCATCCGGGTCGTCGACCAGGTCGGCGATGGTGCGGGCGACGAGGTCGGGGTCGGGCGGGGCGTCGCCGGCCAGGCCCTTGGCCCGCTGCTCGATCGACTGGGCGATCGCCCAGTACCCGTCGTCGTCCGGGCCGAACGCGGCGGCGGTGGTCGTGTTGGCGGCCAGGTCGGTGGGGAACTGGCCCGGCTGCACCACGTGGACGCGGATGCCCGACAGCCCGAGCTCGAAGTGCAGCGCCTCGGAGATGGCCTCGACGGCGTGCTTGGAGGCGGCGTAGATGCCGGCGAAGGGGCGGGCGATGATGCCGGCCACCGAGCTGACGTTGACGACCACGCCCGCCTCCGACCGCCGCAGGTGCGGGGTGGTGGCCCGCACCACGCGCAGGAGGCCGAACACGTTCGTCTCGAACTGGCGGCGGACCTCCTCGTCGGACACCAGCTCGACCGGGCCGCGCACCTCGATGCCGGCGTTGTTCACGACCACGTCGAGGCCGCCCAGCCGGTCGACGGCGGCCGCCACGCCCGAGGTCACCGAGGCGTCGTCGTCGACGTCGAGCCGGACGACGTGCACGTCGACCCCGGCGTCGTCGCACGCTCGGCGCAGCGCGCCGGCCCGGGCGGGGTCGCGCACGGCGGCGGCGACCTCGTGGCCCCGGCGGGCGAGCTCGACGGCGGTGCGCAGGCCGAACCCGCTGGAGCATCCGGTGATGAGGGCGCGGGGCACGGCGGCCGGTCTACCCGACCGCCGTGCCCACGCCGACGTCCGTCAGCGGCGGGTGGCCTTGGTGGCGCCGGCCGCCTTCTTCAGGCGGTCGGCGGCCTCCTCCTCCTGGAGGGCGGCCTCCTCGGCGGCGAGCGCCTCCTCCTTCTCCTCGAGCTCCTCGAGGCGGGCGTCGCGCTCCTTGTCGGCCGTGCGCTTCTTCTTGGCGGCGGCGGCCTTGCGGACGGCCTGCTTGCGGCTCTGGGCGCTGGTGCGGACCTGCTGCTTGCGCTCGGCCGCCTCCTGCTGGGCCTCGCGGCGCTCGCGCTCGGCGCGCTCCTCGGCGGTCTCGCGCACCTGCTCGGCCTGCTGCTCGCGCCGGCGACGGCGCTCCTCGGCCTCCTGCTCGCGCTGCTCGGCGGCGGCCTTCTTCTCGACCGCCTCCTGGCGCTTGTCGGTGGCGATGCGGCGACGCTGCGCCTCGGCGATGAGCTCCTCGTCCGAGAGGAGCCGGCCGGCGACGTCGCGGACGGTGGCGTCGATGCGGCTCACGCCCAGCTTCACCGGCGACGGCGTGCCGTTGCGGGAGGTGACGTGGCCGAGGGCGGTCCACGGGGCGAGGGTCGCCTTCAGCGACAGGTCGACCGCGGCGCGGGTGGCGGTGCGGGCGATGGTGGCGGGGCTCATCGGTCCTCCTCCGGGTCGAGGGCGTCGGCGGCGGCCTCGGCCTGGCGGGCCTCCCGCTCGAGGCGCTCGGCCTCGGCTTCGGCGGCCTGCTCCTCGCGGCGGCCCTGGGCCTCGACCTTGGCGGCGGCCTCCTCGGCGGCGGCCTCGCGGCGGTCGGCCTCGACCTGCTCCCGGGCCGCCTCGGCCTCCGCAGCGCGCTCGGCCTGCTCGGCGTCCTGGTCGATGCGGGCCTCCGCCCGCTCCTGCTCGATCTCGGTGCGGAGGCGCTCCCGCTCGACCTCGGCCTGGTCGCGCTCCTCGCGCAGCTCGGCCTCCCGGCGCTCGCGCTCGGCCCGGGCCTCGAGCTCCTCGGCCCGACGCTCGGCGTCGGCGGCACCCTCCTGGAGGGTGCCCTCGG
>JBKHXT010000166.1:0-17798 GCA_046565885.1 Acidimicrobiia bacterium | reverse complement strand
TCCGACTTCCTCACCGTGCTCCCCGAGTACGGCGACGTCGACGACGCGGCCGAGCTCATCGAGCAGGCGCACCGCCGGGGCATCCGGGTCATCTCCGACATGGTCGTGAACCACACCTCCGACCAGCACCCCTGGTTCCAGGAGTCGCGCCAGGACCGGACCAACCCGAAGGCCGACTGGTACGTGTGGTCCGACGACGACCACCGGTGGTCCGAGGCCCGCATCATCTTCACCGACACCGAGGACTCCAACTGGAGCTGGGACCCGGTGCGCGAGCAGTACTACTGGCACCGGTTCTTCCACCACCAGCCCGACCTCAACTTCGACAACCCCGAGGTCGAGCAGGCGCTGTTCGACGTCGTCGACTTCTGGATGGGCCTGGGCCTCGACGGCTTCCGCCTCGACGCCGTGCCGTACCTGTTCGAGCGCGACGGCACCAACGGCGAGAACCTGCCCGAGACCCACGCCCTGCTGCAGCGCCTGCGCAAGAACGTGGACAGCCAGTACCCGGGGAAGGTGCTGCTCGCCGAGGCGAACCAGTGGCCTGCCGACGTCGTGGACTACTTCGGTCCGAACGGCGAGGAGTGCCAGATGAACTTCCACTTCCCGCTGATGCCGCGCATGTTCATGGCGGTCCGGCGGGAGCAGCGCTTCCCCATCACCGAGATCCTCGCCCAGACGCCGGAGATCCCCGACAACTGCCAGTGGGGCATCTTCCTGCGCAACCACGACGAGCTGACGCTCGAGATGGTCACCGACGAGGAGCGGGACTACATGTACGCCGAGTACGCGGCGGACCCCCGCATGAAGATCAACGTCGGCATCCGCCGGCGGCTGTTCCCGCTGCTCGAGAACGACCGGCGCAAGGCCGAGCTGTTCCACGCCCTGCTCTACTCCATGCCGGGCAGCCCGATCATGTACTACGGCGACGAGATCGGGATGGGCGACAACATCTACCTCGGCGACCGCGACGGCGTGCGCACGCCCATGCAGTGGACGCCCGACCGCAACGCCGGCTTCTCCCGGTGCGACCCGGCCAAGCTCTACCTGCCGGCGATCATGGACCCGGTGTACGGCTACCAGGCCGTCAACGTCGAGGCCCAGCAGCACGACACCTCGTCGTTCCTGCACTGGGTGAAGCGGATGCTCGAGATCCGCCGCGAGTTCCCGGTCTTCGGCACCGGCACCTTCGAGGTGCTCCACGCCGAGAACCCCTCCGTGCTCGCCTACCTGCGGGCCGCCAAGGAGGACGACGACGACACCGCCGTGCTGTGCGTGCACAACCTGTCGCGCTTCCCCCAGCCCTGCGAGCTCATGCTCGGCCCGCTCGCCGGCCGGGTGCCCATCGAGCTCACCGGTCGCATCCCGTTCCCGGAGATCGGCGACCTTCCCTACTTCATCACGCTCCCGCCCTACGGCTTCTACTGGTTCACGCTCGTGGACCCCGAGGACGACCGCATCGGCGAGGGCCTCGACGGACGGGTGGAACCATGATCACCGTCGACCAGATCCTCCCGCTGGTCCCGAAGCACCTGGCCGCCCAGCGCTGGTACGACGGCGACGGCCCGCCACCCCGGGTCGAGGCCGCCGACAGCGCCACCTGGCTCGATGGTGACCCGTCGCTGGTGTGGCTGCTCGTCGACGCCATGGACGGCGACCGCCGCCTCGGCCGCTACCAGCTGGTGGTGGGCGCCCGTCCCGCCGGCGACGAGCACGCCTTCCTGCAGGGCAAGACCAACGAGCTGCTCGGCGTCGTCGAGACCGACGACGGGCCGGTGGCCGTCTACGACGCCTTCATCGACCCGCCGCTCGCCCTCGACGTGCTCGGCCGCATCGCCCCCGACGTCGAGGCCAGCAGCGTGCGCCCGCTCGCCGTCGAGCAGTCGAACACCTCCGTCGTCTACGACGAGCACGTCATCGTCAAGCTCTTCCGGCGCATCCACGCCGGCGAGAACCCCGACGTCGACGCCGTCTCCCGGCTGGAGGAGGTCGGGTTCACCCACGTGCCCCGCCAGTTCGGCGTGCTCGAGCGGCCCGCGCCCGACGACGGCGCCGTGCAGCACCTCGGCGTGGCCCGCGAGTTCCTCACCGGCGCCAGCGACGGCTGGCACCTCGCCCTCGCCTCCCTGCGCGTGGTGATCGCCGACCACCTGGAGAGCGCGGCGAGCGGCGGCGACTTCGGCCCCGACGCCCAGCGCCTCGGCGCGATCACCGGCGAGCTGCACCGGCGCATGGCCGAGGTCTACGGCACCTCCGACGCGCACGTCGACGCCTGGGTCGGCTCGTTCCGGGCCCAGCTCGACCGGGTGCGCGAGCACGTCCCCGCCGACGAGATCTCCCGCCGCTACGACCGGGTCGCCGAGCTGCGCGACCCCGGGCCGGCGCTGCGCATCCACGGCGACCTCCACCTCGGCCAGACCCTGCGGGCCGACAGCGGCTGGTACGTGATCGACTTCGAGGGCGAGCCCGCCCGCCCGATGGCCGAGCGCCTGGCGCCGTCGTCGCCGCTGCGCGACGTGGCCGGCATGCTGCGCTCGTTCCACTACGCCGCCGAGGTGGCCCGCCACGAGCGCGAGGACGCCGAGGACGTGGCGTCGCTGGTCGCCGACTGGCAGGACCGGGCCCGCACCCGCTTCCTCGAGGGCTACTTCGCCACCGACGGCATCGACGACATCCTCCCCGACGAGGCGTCGACGCAGCTGCTGCTCCAGGCCTTCGAGCTGGACAAGGCCGTCTACGAGGTGGCCTACGAGACCGCCTACCGACCCAGTTGGGTGGGCATCCCACTCGGCGCGATCCGGAGGTTGCTGGCATGAACGCCGACGCCGACCTGCAACGACTGGTGGAGGGCTTCCACCACGACCCCCACGCCGTCCTGGGCTTCCGCGACGGACCCGACGGGATGGTCGTGCGCGTGCGGCGTCCCGAGGCGCGCGCCGTGTCGATGGAGGTCGACGGCCAGCGCTGCGAGGGCCGCCACCTCCTCGGCGGGGTGTTCGAGATCCCCGTCCCGCGCGCGCCCCAGCCCAACGAGCCGGTGCACGTCAGCTACGAGGCCTTCGACGTCGACGTCGTCGACCCGTACCGCTTCTGGCCCACCCTCGGCGAGGTCGACCTCCACCTGATCGGCGAGGGTCGCCACGAGCGGCTGTGGGCCGTGCTCGGCTCCCGCCCCCTCGTCCACGACGGCGTCGAGGGCATCGCCTTCGCCGTGTGGGCGCCGGCCGCCAAGGCCGTGCGCGTGGTGGGCGACTGGAACTCCTGGGACGGCCGGCTGCACCCGATGCGCGCCCTCGGCTCGTCCGGCGTGTGGGAGCTGTTCGTGCCCGAGGCCGAGATCGGCCAGCGCTACCGCTACGAGATCGTCGGCGCCGACGGCCACCTGCGCCTCAAGTCCGACCCCCTCGCGGAGGAGACCGAGATGCCGCCGGCCAACGCCAGCGTCATCACCCGCTCGCAGCACCGCTGGAGCGACGACGAGTGGATGGAGGCCCGGCGCAAGAGCGACCCGGTCGACGACCGCCTCTCCATCTACGAGGTGCACGCCGGGTCGTGGCGCACCGTGCCCGAGGAGGGCAACCGGCCGCTGCGCTGGGACGAGCTGGCCGAGCAGCTGGCCGAGCACTGCCTCGAGCTCGGCTTCACCCACGTCGAGCTGCTGCCCGTGGCCGAGCACCCGTACGCCCCGAGCTGGGGCTACCAGGTCTCGGGCTACTTCGCGCCCACCTCGCGCTTCGGCACGCCCGACGACTTCCGCGCCTTCGTCGACCACCTCCACCAGCGCGGCATCGGCGTCATCGTCGACTGGGTGCCCGCGCACTTCCCGAAGGACGAGTGGTCCCTCGGCCGCTTCGACGGCACCGCGCTGTACGAGCACGCCGACCCCCGCCAGGGCGAGCACCCCGACTGGGGCACGTACGTCTTCAACTTCGGCCGCAACGAGGTGCGCAACTTCCTCGTCGCCAACGCCCTGTACTGGCTCGAGGAGTTCCACGTCGACGGCCTGCGCGTCGACGCCGTCGCCTCGATGCTCTACCTCGACTACTCCCGCAAGGACGGCGAGTGGCTGCCCAACGAGATGGGCGGCCGCGAGAACCTGGAGGCCATCGCCTTCCTGCAGGAGACGAACACCGTCGTCCACGGCCGCTTCCCCGGCGTGCGCATGATCGCCGAGGAGTCCACGGCGTGGGGCGGCGTGAGCCGGCCCGTGCACCTCGGCGGCCTCGGCTTCGGCCAGAAGTGGAACATGGGCTGGATGCACGACACGCTCGAGTACTTCAAGACCGACCCGCTGTACCGCACCCACCACCACGGCCAGCTCACCTTCGGCTTCGTGTACGCCTGGAGCGAGAACTTCGTGCTGCCGCTCAGCCACGACGAGGTCGTGCACGGCAAGGGCTCGCTGCTGGGCAAGATGCCGGGCGACGACTGGCAGAAGTTCGCGAACCTCCGGGCGCTGTACGGGTGGATGTGGGCGCACCCGGGCAAGCAGCTGCTGTTCATGGGCTGCGAGTTCGCCCAGGGCCAGGAGTGGTCCGAGGCCCGCAGCCTCGACTGGCACCTGCTCGACCTGCCCCAGCACGCCGGCGTCATGCAGCTGGTCTCGGCGCTCAACCACGCCCATGCCGAGCACCCGGCCATGTGGCAGCGCGACACCGAGCCCGCCGCCTTCGACTGGCTCGACGCCGCCGACGCCCAGCAGTCGGTGCTCGCCTTCCAGCGCAACGGCCGCGGCGACACCTCGCCGGTGGTGTGCATCGCCAACTTCACGCCCGTGCCGCGCCACGGCTACCGGGTAGGCCTGCCGAAGGCCGGCGCCTGGCGCGAGGTCCTGAACACCGACGACGAGAAGTTCGGCGGCTCCGGCGTGGTCAACGGCACGCTGCGCAGCGAGGACATCCCGTGGCAGGGCCGCGACTGCTCGGCGGTGGTCACCCTGCCGCCGCTGGCCGTGGTCTGGTTCGCGCCGGAGGGCTGACCCGCCCGCCGGGAGGACCAAGGTCCCCTTGACGTCTCGGCCTCCGAGGCGCACCATCGGAGGAGAGACAGCGACGACCGTGGAACGGCCGTCACGGGGACTGCCAGCGGCTCCGCCCGCCCAAGACAGCGTTGCGACGCTGTGGCCACCGAAGCCCGGCCGAGCAGACCACCGTGACGACCCGACCCCGACGAGGGCCCCCGCGTGGGGGCCCTCGTCGCGTGCCGATACCGTCGCTGCGGTGACCACCGACGTGCAGACCTGCTACCGGCACGCCGACCGGCGGGCCGGCGTGCGGTGCCAGCGCTGCGAGCGGCCGATCTGCCCCGACTGCATGCACCAGGCGTCGGTGGGCTTCCACTGCCCGGAGTGCGTGCGCGGCTCGTCGCAGCGGGTGCACACGGCGCGGTCGCTGCAGGCGTCGTCGTCGAACCCGGTGGTCACGTCCGCCCTCGTCGCCCTGAACCTGGCGATCTACGTCGTGTCGAGCATCGGCGCCGGGCTCACCGAGCCGTCGTTCGCCGTGCAGCTCGACTGGGCGCTGATCGGGCGGGGCTTCTCGCCCGAGGTCGGCGTGATCGGCGTGGCCGAGGGGGAGTGGTACCGCCTCATCACGGGCGGCTTCCTCCACGGCAGCCTCCTGCACATCGGCTTCAACATGTACGTGTTGTGGATCCTCGGCAAGCAACTCGAGCCGACGCTCGGGCGGCTCGGGTTCACCGCCGTCTACTTCGCCTCGATGCTCGCCGGCTCGCTCGGCGTGATGGTGCTCGAGCCCGAGGCCCTCACCGTCGGCGCCTCCGGCGCCGTGTTCGGGCTGTTCGGCTACGCGCTGGTCGCCCAGTACGTCCGGGGCGTGAACCCGATGCAGAGCGGGCTCGGCGCCGTCGTGCTGCTGAACCTCGCCTTCACCTTCCTCGTGCCCGGCATCAGCATCGGCGGCCACGTGGGCGGCCTGCTCGGCGGCCTCGTCGCCGGGCTGCTCCACGACGTCGTCCGCCGCCGGGTCGGCGCACCGGCGTCGGTGGGCATCGCCCTGGTCGCCGCGCTGGGCGTGGCGTGCGCCGTGGCGTCGGTCCTCGCCGTCGCCTGACCGCCTCAGGCGGTGAGGGGCGCCAGCAGCCGGCGCAGGCCGGCCTCGAACAGCTCGTCGACCCGGTCCGGCGCCGGGCTCATGCCGGTGAGCTCGGTCATCACGTAGCCGTGGATGCAGGCGTTCAGGTGGTACGCCCAGTCGTGGGCCTCGGCCTCGGTGAGCGCCGGGAAGGCCGCGGCGACGTGGGCGACGAGGCCGAGGAACGACCGGTAGCCCCGGGCGAGCGCCTCGTCGCCGGGGCGCACGTCGGGGACCGCCCGCCCGAACATCACCAGGAAGTGGGTCTGGTTGGCGTGGGCCCAGCGGCGGTACGTCGAGCCGACCAGCGTGGTGTCGCCGGCGGCGTAGGCGGGGGCGAGGGCGGCGTCGAAGGACTCGAAGCCCTCCACGAAGATGGCGTCGACCAGCCCGCCCTTGCCGCCGAACCACGTGTACACGCCGGTGGTCGAGCAGCCGGCCTCCTGGGCGACCTTGCGCACGGTGAACCCGGCCTCGCCGTCGCGAGCCAGCACGACGAGCGCGGCGTCGAGGATCTGGCGCCGCTGCGCCGGCTCGGGGGTTGACATCGCCACCGTCACGTAACAATGTTACCTCCATAACATTGTTACGCCGAGGAGGGCTGTCATGGGCAACCGCTACCTGACCGGGAACTACGCGCCGGTGGCCGACGAGGTCACCGCCTTCGACCTCCCGGTCGAGGGCGAGCTGCCCGCCGAGCTCGCCGGCCGCTACCTGCGCAACGGGCCGAACCCGGTGGCCGAGGTCGATCCCGAGACCCACCACTGGTTCGTCGGCGACGGCATGGTCCACGGCGTGCGCCTGCGCGACGGCCGGGCCGAGTGGTACCGCAACCGCTACGTGGGGTCGAAGCGGCTGGCCGAGCACCGGGGCGAGCCCGACATCCCCGGGCCGAACTGGAACGACAGCCCCGGCGGCCCGAACACGAACGTCGGCGGGTTCGCCGGCACCACGTGGGCGATGGTCGAGGCCGGCGGCTGCCCCGTCGAGCTCACCTACGACCTCGAGACCGTGGGGCGCAACGACTTCTTCGGCACCCTGCCCGGCGCGTTCACCGCCCACCCGAAGGTCGACCCGGCCACCGGTGAGATGCACGCCATGGTGTACGCCCCGGCGCAGTGGATGGACCACGTGCAGTACGTCGTGGTCGCCCCCGACGGCAAGGTCCGCAAGGCGCTCGACATCCCCCTCGGCATGACGATGCTCCACGACATGTCGCTCACCGAGCGCTACGCCGTCGTCTACGACCAGCCGTGCACGGTCGACATCGAGCTGGCCATGGCCGGCCGGTTCCCGTTCCGCTGGGACCCGGACTACGGCAACCGCATCGGGCTGCTGCCCCGGGAGGGCACGCCCGACCAGATCACCTGGATCGACCTGCCCCTCGGCTACGTGTTCCACCCGATGAACGCCTACGACGTGGCCGACGGGCCCGACGCCGGCAAGGTCGTCATCGACGTGTGCAACTACGACCGGATGTTCGACGAGGACATCCTCGGGCCCTTCGGCGACGGCGGCATGGCCCGGCTCGAGCGCTGGACGCTCGACCCCGAGCGGCGCACGGCGTCCATCGACGTGATCGACGACCGGGCCAACGAGTTCCCCCGCCACCGGGGGTCGCTCACCGCCCGCCCCTACCGCTACGGGTACTGCGCCTCACCCGCCCCCGACGGCAGCGCCGGCTGGCCCACGGTGAAGCACGACCTGCAGACCGGGCAGCGGTGGAGCTTCGACCATGGTCCCGGGCGGGCCGCCGGCGAGCCCGTGTTCGTCGGTCGCGAGGGCGGCACCGCCGAGGACGACGGCTGGCTGCTCACGTTCGTGCACGACCTCGGGGCCGAGACCGCCGAGCTCGTGGTCATGGACGCCGCCGACCTCGAGCGCGGCTACGTGGCCCGGGTCGCCCTGCCCCAGCGGGTGCCCTTCGGCTTCCACGGCAACTGGGTGAGCGACCGGGCGGTGCCGCCGCCGGTGTGACCGCCGTCTCGCCCCGGGCACGGCTCCGATGCCAGGATCGGAGCCGTGACCGATCACTACCGCGAAGCATGGGACGAGCTCACGGCGCCGGGGGGCGGCTTCGAGATCGAGACGATCGAGGTCCGTGGGGTCCCGATCAAGGTCTTCAAGACGGCGCCGCCGAACATGCGGGCGCTGTGGGAGATGTCCGCCCTCCACGGCGACAAGGACTACATCGTCTACGAGGACGAGCGGTACACCTACGCCGACGTCCACGCCCGCGTGCGCACCCTCGCCCACCTGCTGCGCGAGACCCACGGCGTCGGTGAGGGCGACCGGGTCGCCATCGCCATGCGCAACTACCCCGAGTGGGTCATGGCGTACTGGGCCACCCTCTCCCTCGGCGCCGCCGCCGTCGGCATGAACGCCTGGTGGACCGGCCCGGAGATGGAGTACGGCCTGTCCGACTCCCGCCCCAAGGTCCTCATCGCCGACGACGAGCGCCTCGAGCGGGTCCTGCCCCACCTGGACAAGCTCCGGGGCGAGGCGCCGCTGCACGTCATCTCCGTGCGCTCCGACCGCGAGCTGCCCGACGACGCGACCCGCTGGGAGGACGTGGTCGACCCGTCGTCCGCCCCGGACTCGCTGCCCGAGGCGACCATCGACCCCGACGACGACGCCTGCATCTTCTACACGTCGGGCACGACCGGCTTCCCGAAGGGCGCCCAGCTCACCCACCGGGGCTGCGTGCACAACATCCTCCACCTCGTCTTCATGACGACGGCGGCGGCGATGGCGGCCCAGAAGGAGGGCACCGCCCCGCCGGCCGACCCCGACGCCGCCCCGTCGCAGCCGGTGTTCATGGCCCCGACGCCGCTGTTCCACGTCACGGCGAACAACTGCATCCTGCACCCGTGCACGCTGGCCGGTGGCCGCATCGTGTTCACCTACAAGTGGGATCCGGGCCGGGCGCTCGAGCTCATCGAGCGCGAGAAGGTCACCAACTTCTCCGGCGTGCCCACCATGAGCCGCGAGCTGCTCGCCCACCCCGACTGGGACAAGCGCGACACGTCCAGCCTCCAGGGCATGGGCGGCGGCGGCGCCGCCCTGCAGCCCGACCTCGTCGAGAAGATCGACAAGTCGCTGAAGAAGGGCGCGCCGTCCACGGGCTACGGCCTCACCGAGACCCACGGCATCGTCACCGCCAACGCCGGCGCCCGCTACCTCGAGAAGGCGGCGTCGTGCGGGCCGGTCGTGCCCACGCTCGACGCCAAGCTCGTCGACGAGGCCGGGAACGACCTGCCGCCCGGCCCGAACACCATCGGCCAGCTGTGCGTGCGCGGCTCGGTGGTCATCAAGGGCTACCTGAACCGGCCCGAGGCCACGGCCGAGGCGATCCGCGACGGCTGGTTCAACACCGGCGACATCGCCCGCATCGACGAGGACGGCTTCGTCTTCATCGTCGACCGGGCCAAGGACATGGTCCTGCGCGGCGGCGAGAACATCTACTGCTCCGAGGTCGAGGCCGCCATCTACGAGCACGACGACGTGGCCGAGGTCGCCGTCTTCGGCGTGCCCGACGAGCGCCTCGGCGAGGAGGTCGGCGCCGCCGTCGTCCTGCGCGAGGGCGCCAGCCTCGACGAGGACGCCCTCCGGTCGTTCCTCGAGGAGCGGATCGCCAAGTTCAAGATCCCCACGCACGTGTGGTTCCGCACCGATCCGCTGCCGCGCAACGCCAACGGCAAGTTCGTGAAGCGGGACCTCAAGGAGGAGTACCTGGGGGCCGGCGCCTGACGCTGGGCTCCGGCGTCGCCCCCTGCAGATGTCCTGCCGCAGGTGACGCCGGAGCTGCCGGCGGTGGCTTCGGCGTCGTCCACCCCGCCGGCGCTGCAGCAGGTGACGCCGGAGTCGCCGTCAGCGCAGGCTGGCGGCGGCGGCCTCGAGCACGGCCGCGGTGGCCACGAGCAGCTCCTCGTGGCCGTGGGCGGCGAGCAGCTGCACCGACGCCGGGAACCGGCGGCCCGACAGCACGGGCAGGACGAGCGCCGGGATGCCGGCGAGGTTCACGGCGGCGTTGAGGCGCCGGGTGTCGAGCCGGGTGGGCTCGTCGAGCGGCGCCGGCTCGTCCATGATCCCGGCGGTGACGACCACCGGCGTGCGGGCGAAGGCCGCCGCCAGCTCGTCGCGCCACGGCCGGGCGGCGGCGAGGGCGCCGGCCAGCTCGTCGTCGGTGATGGCGGCGCCGCAGGCCAGGCGGAACATCGTCTCCTCGCCCAGCTCGTCGCCGTGGGCCTCGGCGAGCGCCCGGTTGGAGCGGGCGCCCTCGCCGAACAGGATGGTGGTGCCGGCCAGCTCGGCGGCGTCCCAGCCGGGCAGCGTCACCTCCGCCACGGGGATCTCGGCCGTGGCGAGGAGCCGGTCGACGGCTTCCTCCACCCACGGCGCGGCGCCGAGGCGCACCCGACCGAGGGTCGGCGCCGGGTCGGGCAGCTCGCCGAAGGTGGGGTCGAGCAGCCGCATGCCCAGCGCCAGGCCGGCGACGTCGGCGGCCATGGGCCCGACCGTGTCGAGGCTCGGCGCGAGCGGCAGCACGCCGTCGACCGAGATGCGCCCGTGGGTGGTCTTGAGCCCGGCGATGCCGCAGCACGCCGCCGGCGTGCGGATCGAGCCGGCGGTGTCGGTGCCGATGGCGACGTCGGCCTCGCCGGTGGCGACGGCCACCGCCGAGCCCGACGACGACCCGCCGGGGATGCGGGTGGCGTCGATGGGGTTCTCCGGCGTGCCGGCCCACGGGTTGATGCCGCTGCCCCCGAAGGCGAGCTCGTGCAGGTTCACCTTGCCGACGATGCGGGCGCCGGCGGCTCGGGCGTGGGCGACGCAGGCGGCGTCGTCGGGTGCCGGCTGCGCCCGCGCCAGCGCCCGGCACGCCGCCGTGGTGGGCGTGCCGGCCACGTCGAGCAGGTCCTTGACCGCCAGCCGGGGCCCGTCGCCCGGGGGCGGGTCGAGGCGGAGCAGGAAGGTGCTCACCGGCCGCCCTCGACGATCTCCTTCAGCGCCCGCAGGTTGCGCCGCCAGATCAGCTTGAGCACGCGCCCGCCGACGGCCGCGCCGAGCGGGCCGCCCATCCACCACGGGAAGGTGAGCTGCTCGCTCCACGTGAACCGGGTGGCGCGCCGGCGCCGCAGCCGCCGGCCCGCCGGGGCCAGCGTGAAGGTGCCCTCGCCGGTGACGATGCCCACGTGGCGGACGCCCATCGCCCGGCCCGGCTCCCACCGGGTGATCTCCATGAGGTCGGTGAGGCGGAACGGGCCCACCTTGGTGTCGCACTCGAACGTGGTGCCCACGCCGCTGGTCTGGGCCGAGGTGATGCGGATCTCCTCGGCGTCGGCCATCCACCCGGTGTGCGAGCCGATGTCCTCCACGGCGTCCCACACCTCGTCGGGCGAGGCGTCGATGACGGTCGACACGGTGATGCGGGACCAGGGCAGGGCGGGCACGGTCGAACCGTAGGCAGGGCCGGGTCCGCGTTCCTGTCACCCCCCGTCCGGATACTGGGAGCCATGACCCTCCTGGTCGCCCTCCTCGCCGCCGTCGTGGCCGCCGCCGTCGCCAGCGTCCTCGTCGCCCGGATCATCACCCGCCAGCAGGCGGCGCACGGGACCGCCGAGCGCGACGCCGCCGTGGGCGCGCGGTCGACGCCGCCGTCCAGCGGGCCGTGCAGCTGGTCGACTCGGGCAGCCGCGAGCTCGACCTGCGCTCCCGCTCGTTCGAGCAGCAGGTCCACCACGTCTCCCAGTCGCTCAGCACCCTCGGCGGGTTGGTGCAGCAGCTGCAGAAGGAGCGGGCCGAGCAGACCGGGTCGCTCGTCGCCCAGCTCGAGCAGGTCACCCGCACGCAGCAGTCGCTGGCCGAGCACACCGCCCAGCTGCGCCAGGCCCTCGCCAGCCCGAAGCAGCGGGGGCAGTGGGGCGAGCGCATGGCCGAGGACGTGCTGCGGGCCGCCGGCTTCCGCGAGGGGGTCAACTACCGGCGCCAGACCGCCGTCGAGGGCGGGACGATCCCCGACTTCAGCTTCCTGCTCCCGCGCGACCTCGAGCTGCGCATGGACGTCAAGTTCCCGGTCGACAACTACCTGCGCGTCCTCGAGGCCGAGTCCGACGACGTCCGGACCAAGCACACCAAGGCCTTCGTGGGCGACGTCCGCAACCACGTCCGGGGCCTGGCCGGCCGGGGCTACGTCGACCACCGCGACACGGTCGACTGCCTGCTGCTGTTCATCCCGAACGAGGCCGTCTACGCGTTCCTGCACGAGTCCGACCCCGACGTCGTCGACGTCGCCCTCGGCCACCGGGTGGTGCTGTGCTCGCCGAGCACGCTCTTCGCCGTGCTCGCCGTGGTGCGCCGCTCGGTCGAGCAGTTCCAGCTCGAGCGGCGCAGCGACGAGATCCTGCGCTGCCTCGGCGCGCTCTCCGGCGAGTGGGACAAGCTCACCGAGTCCCTCGACAAGGTGGGCCGCCAGCTCGACACCGTCCACCGCAGCTTCCACGACGAGCTGAACGGCACCCGGCGGCGGGTGTTCCAGCGCCGCCTCGACGACATCGAGTCGCTCCCGTCCGGCGACGCTCCCCGACCCGGCTCGGGCGAGGCGCTCGCCGCCCAGAAGGCGGCCGGCGACGTCCGACCGCTGGCCGGTTGACGGGGAGCCGTGGCCCATCCCGGACGGGCCCCGAGGGTTCTCGGCCGGGGCGATCCGGGGAAGCGACCCGACCATGACCGACGCAGAGCTTCCCGACGACGTGCCCGAGGCCGACGCCCTGGAGCAGCGCCAGGAGGTCGGCCCCGTCGGCGACGCCGACGTGAGCGACGACCCCGAGGCGCCGGAGGCCGACGCGCTCGAGCAGCGCCGTGAGGTCTCGCCCCGGGGCAACGCCGACCTCAGCGACGGCATGGAGGTGCCGGAGGCCGACGCCCTCGACCAGTCCCGGGTCGTGCCCACCGACGACGAGCCCGACCCGGAGGGCGCCTGAGCGCCCCTCCGGGCCGGCGGCTCGCCGGCCCGATCAGCGGCGGACCAGGTCGCGCACCTTGTCGACCACGGCCGCCCACGGCCCGGCCACCAGCTGGGCGGTGGCGGTGCCGGGGACGAGGGGGTGCGGGTGCGTGGGCACCAGCTTCTTGGCCTCCTCGACCACCGTGCCGAGCTTGTCGAGGGTGGCCTCGTCCACGTTCGCCCGCAGCTTCGGGAAGACCTCGCCCTCCTCCTCCTCGACGTGGTGGCGGATGGCGGCGATGAGCTGGTCCATCGTCTTGGAGTGCTCGGCCGAGCCGGCCTCCTGCTTCTCGAGGTCGGCGAGCAGGCGCTTGGCCTCTTGGTGCTCGTCGATGGCCTCGTCGGCCAGCTCGCTGCCGTCGTCCACCTTGGCCCGGATGAGCGGGTAGACGAACTGCTCCTCGACGGCGGCGTGGACGGACAGCTCGTGCACGATCTGACGGGTCAGGTCCTCGATCGTCTCGGGCTTCTCGGACAGGTTCACGCGGCGGAACAGCTCGTCCACCTCGGCGTGGTCCTTCGACAGCAGGTCGATGACGTTCATGGGGGGTTCTCCTGGGGGAGGGGTGCGGGGACCCCCGATCCGTTCCCGCCGCCTCCGAGCGCCATGACGACCCGGATCGTGACCTCCGACCCTGTCGCACCCGGGCGGCGCTCCGTCACCGTCGGGGGGAGGCATCCGACGAGCTTCGGGGGAGGTTCCGATGCCCGAGCTGCTGCACGACCACGACTGGCAGGGAGGTGGCCGGGCCCGCGTGCTGGTCGAGGCCAGCGAGTGGCCGGCCCGCGAGGCGATCGAGCTGATCCTGCGGGGTGCCGGCTACGCCACGGTGGCCTGCGCCGGCCCGGAGGGGAGCGGGCAGCGGTGCGCGCTCGCGGGCGGACGGGGGTGCGCGGCGGCGGGCGAGGCGGACCTGGTCGTCCACGCCCTGCGCGCCAGCGACGCCCGCAACCTCGAGGCGCTCCGGGCGCTGCGCTCGCGGCGCCCGGCGGTGCCGGTGGTGGTCGAGGCGCCACCGGCCGTCGCCGAGCGGCGGGAGGACGACTTCGCCGGCTGCACGGTCATCGACGCGCCCCTCACGCCTGCCTCGCTGCTCGAGGCGGTGGAGCAGGCGCTGGCCGCTACTCGACGGTGAGCGTGCCCTCCATGCCGGCGCTGCGGTGGCCGGGGATGGAGCAGTAGTAGGTGTAGGTGCCGGGCTCGGTCGCCCGCAGGCCGAGCTCCTCGGTGTCGCCGCGGCGGGCGACCACCTGGTAGCCGAGCTCGTCCACCGTGAGGTCGTGGACGATGTCGACGCTGGTGAGCGCGATGGTGACGTCCTCGCCCGCCTCGACGGTGAGCGCGTCGGGGTCGAAGGCGAAGTCGTCGGCGACCACCTCGATGGTCCGGGCGCCGTCGACGGGGTCGCCCACGACCGCGGCATCGGTCGCCGCCGGGGCGCTGTCACCGCAGGCGGCGAGGGTGAGGGCCCCGGCGAGCAGGGCGAGGGGGGTGCGGAGCATGGGGGCGCCCTCCGGGGCGTCGGCGTCGTGCGCCGACCGGCGTCGGCGCCGCACCAGTCTGGGCTGGCGCCGCCGCCGTCACGCGGTCGCGCCGGACGTGAACCTGTTCACACCGGCGCGGGTGGCCAGACTCGTGCCGTGCGCAGCTCCGACCACGACGTCGTCGTCATCGGCGGCGGTGCGGGTGGCCTGGCCGCCGCCCGGGCTGCCGTGCGCCGGGGTGCGACGGTCGCGCTCGTGGAGTCGGGGCGGATCGGCGGCGACTGCACCTTCACGGGCTGCGTCCCCTCCAAGGCGCTGCTGGCCGCCGCCGCACGCGGCGAGGACTTCACCTCGGCCATGGCGCAGGTCCACCGGTCGGTCGAGGCGGTGGCGGCCACCGAGGACGCCGCCGCGCTGCGCCGGGAGGGGATCGAGGTCGTCCCCGGCCGGGCCCGCCTCCGGAGCCCGACGGAGATCGACGTCGACGGTCGTCGGCTCCGGGCCCGGACCGTGGTGCTCGCCACCGGCGCGACGCCGTCCGTGCCGCCCATCGACGGCCTCGCCGACGCCGATCCGCTCACCAGCGAGACCCTGTTCTCGCTCCAGGCGCAGCCCCGGCGCCTCGCCGTCCTCGGCGGCGGTCCGATCGGCGTCGAGGTGAGCCAGGCCTTCGCCCGCCTCGGATCGCAGGTGACGCTGCTCGAGGCCGACGCCCGGATCCTGGCGAAGGAGGAGCCCGAGGCGTCCGAGGTGGTGGCGGCCGCCCTCGCCGCCGACGGCGTCGACGTGCGGGTCGGCAGCGCCGCGTCCACCGCCGAGCGGCGCGGCGAGGAGACCGTCGTGCGGACGGCCGACGGCGCCGAGGTCGTGGTCGACCGGGTCCTCGTCGCCCTCGGCAGGCGCCCCACGACGGCCGACCTCGGGCTCGAGGAGATCGGTGTCGAGCTCGACGAGCGGGGGTTCGTGGCCACCGACCCGACCATGGCCACGTCCGTGTCCGGCGTCTACGCGGTGGGCGATGTCGCCGGGTCGCTCCAGCTGACCCACGCCGCCGCCCGCATGGCCGAGGTGGCGGTCCGCAACGCGCTGTCGCGCTGGACCCGCGTGCACGCCCAGCGCTTCGATCCCGGGCTCGTCCCGTGGGCGACGTTCACGTCGCCGGAGCTCGGGCGCGTCGGGATGACCGAGGCGGAGGCGGCCGACCACGGCGGCCGGGTCGCCTACCTGCCGATGGCCGAGGTCGACCGGGCCGTGGCCACCGGCCGTACCGAGGGCTTCCTGAAGCTCGTCGCCGGGCCCCGCCCCGTGCTGCGCAGCGCCGGCGGCGGTCGCCTGCTCGGCGCCACCGCCGTCGCCGCCGTCGGAGGCGAGCTGGTGCACGAGGTGGCCCTGGCCATGCGCACCCGGATGTTCACCGGCCGGCTGGCCCAGACCACGCACACGTACCCGAGCTGGTCCATGGCGGTGCAGCAGGCCGCGGCGCAGTTCTTCTTCGAGATCGGCGGACGGGAGGCCCGGCCGGCTCGCGGGTAGCCGACCGGGCGCAGCCGGCCGGGTGGAGCGTGGATCGCCCGGGCCGACGGTCCTCAGGTGACCGTGGCCAGGGAACCGTTCCGGCGCCGGGCGGCCCGGTGGATGCGGTGGATCCACCCGGCCGGTTCGAGGAACATCAACGGGCAGGCGCCCGGCACCACGTCGAGCCCCAGCTCCGTCGCGGCCTCGATCGCCTGCGGGCTGGCGGCGCCGACGCCGCCCAAGCCCCTGAACAGCCACACCTTCGTGATGCCGAGCGCCGCGCACTGGCGAACGACGTCGACCGACGCCGGCGCCGGCACCATGACGATGGCGACGTCGACCGCCTCCGGCACGTCAGCCAGCGTGGGGTAGCAGGGATCCCCGGCGACCGCCTCGGCCGTCGGGTGCACGGCCACCGCCTCCACCGCTCGGTCGCGCACGGCGAGGTAGATCGTCCGCCCGAAGCTCTTGGGGTCGTCGGAGGCGCCGACCACCGCGATGCGGGGGGCGGCGAGCATCGCCGCCGCGATCTGCTGGTCGACGGGATGTGCCTGCCGCTCGCGTCCCACGTCCGGTCCTCCGTCCATCTGGAGCCGTCATCCGGAGGTGACGGTACGAAGGGCGTCGGCGAGCTGCTAGAGCCGAAGATCCTCGGCTCATTGACCGTTGTCGGTGCGTGCGGGGACCCGAGGCTCTGGTGCCGCACCGGGAGCTGCGCGGGACTGGGGGCATGACCGAGACGATGCGCCCGCCCCAGACCCAGCAGCGCCCGCCGTCAAGCGGGGCCCGATCTCGCACGGTCATCGCCCTCCTCGGCGTGATCGTCCTCGTCCTCGCCGTCGCGCTGATCGTCACCGTCGACGACGATGGCGCCGACGTCTCGTCCGATGCGACGACGACCACGCTGGCCGAGCCGACGACCGCGCCGACGTCGGCGCCGTCCACCACCGCACCGACGACCACCGAGGGGCCCACGACGACGGCCGCAGCCGGCGTCGTCACCGATGCCGAGGCGGCGACGATCGCCTGGCCGGCGCCCTCCAGCGGGGATGCCAGCGACGATCCCGTCGCCTTGGTCACCCGGTTCGCCGAGGACGTCGTCGGGTTCTCCGATCCGGTCGTGGGCCCGCACCAGGCGGGTGACAGCCGGTCCGGGGAGGTCGAGGTGCGCCCGGTGGAGGACGGCCCGGTCACCACGGTCGGGGTCCGGCGGATGTCGGACGACCGGTACTACGTCCTGTTCGCGACGACGTCCGAGGTGGAGCTGCTGCTCCCGACGGCGGGCAGCGCCATCGACCACCCCCTGGAGGTCGAGGGCTGGGGCCGCGGGTTCGAGGGCCAGGTGCGCGTGGCGGTGCTCGACCGGGGGGAGGGCGAGGAGCTCGGGCACGCGTACGTCACCGCCGGTGGGCACGGCGAGCTCGCGCCGTTCACGACCGAGCTGTCCTGGGAGAACCCTGGTGGCGGCTGGGGCGTCGTGGTCGCGGCCGTGCTGGGTGGCGATGACGCCACGACCTGGGCGGCCACGGCCATCCCGGTCCGGTTCATCGGCGTGAACTGAGCATCGGAGGTCGTGGTCATGACCGTCATCGCAGGCGTTGATGGATCCGGAGCCAGCTCGCAGGCGCTGCGGTGGGCAGCTCGCGAGGCGCAGTGGCGTGACGAACCGCTGGTGGCGGTCATGGCGTGGGGCTTCCTCG
>JBKHXT010000165.1:0-7117 GCA_046565885.1 Acidimicrobiia bacterium | reverse complement strand
CGGCGTCACGCCCGAGGCGCTGCGCCAGCGCATCTCCCGGGGTCGGCGCCGCCTCCGCGAGGTCGTGCGCACCGATCCGCGCTTCGCCGCCCTGGCCGACTTCGAGCTGGTCGCATGAGCGCCGGGGGAGAGCTGGCCGCTCGCCGGCGTCACCCGTGCGCGCAGCCGCCGGTGCCGGTGGCGGCGGTGGCCGAGCGGGTGGCGGGCTCGCTCGCCCGCCGCGGCGTGCGCTGGCCCGAGGTGGCGGCCGCCGTGCTCGCCGATCGTGGCGTCACCGGTCGCTCGGCCGCCGACTACGCCTGGTCGCTCGGCGTCGACGAGGTCGTGCTCGAGCGCGCCGAGGCGGGCATGCTCGGCCCCAGCGACCTGCCGGGCCCGCTGCTGCGGGTGGTGGCCGCCCGGGTCGGGTCGCCGTCGTGAGGCCGAGGAGCCGGCGCGTCAGCCGCGCTGGCGCTGGGCGAGCGCCCGCTGGATCTCGCGGTTGGCGTCGCGCTCGGCCTCCACCTGGCGCTTGTCGTGCAGCTTGCGGCCCTTGCCCACGCCGAGCTCGACCTTGGCCCGGCCCTCCTTGAAGTACAGCGACAGCGGCACGATCGACACCCGCTCGAGGTCGACGAGGGTGCGCAGCCGGTCCAGCTCACGCCGGTGGAGCAGCAGCTTCCGGGGCCGGTCGGGGTCGTGGCCGCTGTGGTCCTGGGAGAACAGGTACGGGGCGATGTGCACGCCGATCAGCCACGCCTCGCGCCCTTCGAAGCGCACGAAGCCGTCGGCGATCTGCACCGTGGCCTCCCGCAGGGACTTGACCTCCGAGCCCACCAGGACGATGCCGGCCTCCACCGTCTCGCTGATGTCGTAGTTGCGCCGGGCGCGCCGGTTGGCGGCGATCAGCTTCGTTCCGTCGGCGGCGGGCATGGCCATCCGAACCTACCGGCACCCTCCCATCGGGCGACCAGCCGGTTGCCTACGATCCGAACCGGATGCAGTCGTACCCGCCGCGCCGCCCGGGCCCCCCGCCGAACTACACGCTGCGCCGGCTCGTCGCCGCCACCGGCGTCGTCCTCGTCGTGTTCCTGCTGTGGTCGCTGGCGACGCGCGTCGCGGGTGGCGACGACACCGCCGCCCCCCTCACCACGACGACGCTCCCGACGACCACGACGATGCCGCTCGAGGCGCCGCCCGAGTGCGCCTTCCCCGCCGAGTCCGAGCCCACCGAGTACGCCCTGCCCGAGGACTGGTACCGCACCATCGTCGACCCGATCCGGGCCGTCCCCGAGCAGTACGTGCCACCGGACCTGGTCCCCGCCTCCGAGGCCGGATACAGCGCCGACCACCGCGTCCGGGCCCTCCTCGTCGACGACCTGAACGCCATGCGCAACGCGATCATCGAGGCCGGCCTGCCCGAGGTCGCCCTCATCGCCGCGTACCGGTCGGTGGCCGACCAGCAGGTGCTGTTCGACGCCCGGGTCGCCGAGCTCGGCTTCGAGGCCGCCGCCCGGGGCACCGCCCGTCCCGGCCACAGCGAGCACCACCTCGGCACGGCCATCGACGTCCGTCCGATCGGCGCCGCCGACGTCGACGAGACCTTCGGCGAGACGCCCACCGGGCAGTGGCTCGCCGAGAACTCGTGGCGGTACGGCTTCGTGCTCTCGTACCCGGCCGACGCCGAGGACGTCACCTGCTACAAGTACGAGCCCTGGCACCTGCGCTACGTGGGCCCGCAGCTGGTCGGCCGGGTGCACGACTCGGGGCTGACCCTGCGCGAGTACCTGTGGCACTGGCAGGTGAGCGGCACCGAGCCGGGCGTGAGCCCGGCGGCGCCGCCGCCCCCGCTGCCCACCGCGCCGGCCGCCGACGGATAGGTTCGCCCGGCGTGCGGCGCCTCGCCGCCTCCGCCTACGCCGCCATCGTCGGTCACGTCTACGACGGCCTGCCGGACGAGGCGTGCGGCCTCCTCCTCGGCGACCTCCGCTCGGGCACGGCTCCGGTGTTCCACCCCACGGCGAACGCGGCGAGGTCGTCGCGGGTGTACTCGATCGGCCCGCGGGACTACCTCGACGCCGACGACGCCGCCGCCGAGGCGGGCCTGGCGATCATCGGCGTGGTGCACAGCCACACCCACACCGACGCCTACCCGTCGCCCACCGACGTGGCCCAGGCGCCCGATCCCGACTGGCACTACGTGATCGTGTCGCTGCGCGACGAGGCCCCGGTGCTGCGCAGCTACCGCATCGTCGACGAGGTCATCACCGAGGAGCCGGTCGTCATCGACCGCCCCTGAGCCGGCTGAAGGGGAACATCGGCGGGTGGGTACATTGTTGACCCCAGCGGTCGACTTTCGTCCCCCGTCCGCCCGAGGAGCCCCATGGCCGTCTTCGACTCGGTCCTCGACATGATCGGCAACACGCCCATCGTCGACTGCAGCGCGCTCAGCCCCAACCCCGACGTGCGCATCCTCGGGAAGATGGAGGGCCAGAACCCGGCCGGCTCGGTCAAGGACCGCATCGCCCTGGCGATGATCGAGGAGGCCGAGGCCGACGGCACGCTGACGCCGGGCAAGACGATCATCGAGCCGTCGTCGGGCAACACCGGCATCGCCCTGGCGATGATCGCCAGGATGAAGGGCTACCCGATCAAGATCGTCCTGCCCGAGAACGTCTCGATCGAGCGTCGCCAGCTGCTCGAGATCTACGGCGCCGAGATCATCATGAGCCCCGGCGCCGAGGGCTCGAACGGTGCCGTCGCCCGGGCCCGCAAGCTCGCCGACGAGCACCCCGAGTGGGCGTTCCTCTACCAGTACGCGAACGAGGCCAACCCGCTCGCGCACTACCGCACGACCGGCCCGGAGATCTGGCGCGACGTCCCGGAGATCACCCACTTCGTCGCCGGGCTCGGCACCAGCGGCACCCTGATGGGCGTGGGCCGGTTCCTGAAGGAGCAGGACCCCGACATCAAGGTCATCGCCATCGAGCCGCCGCTGGGGGAGCGGGTGGAGGGCCTGCGCAACCTCGACGAGGGCTACATCCCGCCCGTGTTCGAGAAGTGGGGCGGCCCCGAGCTGCTCGACCGCAAGCGCATCGTGCGGCCCCGCGAGTCCATCGAGTGGACCCGCAAGCTGTCCCAGATCGGCATCTTCTCCGGCATCTCGGCCGGGGCGGCGCTGGCCGGCGCGGCCAAGGTCGCCGGCGAGATCGAGTCGGGCACCATCGTGTTCGTCGTGTGCGACTACGGCTGGAAGTACATCTCGACCGGGGCCTGGACCGACGAGCTCGACGACGTCGTCGAGCGCGCCGAGAAGATCATCTACTTCTAGACGTCGACCCCGGCCAGGTCGCCGAGCACGCTCCGGCGGGCTGGGGTACGCTGCAAGCGCTTTCAGCCAGCCGAGCGACAGGGGGAAGTGTCGTGGCCCAAGTGACCCTCGACCAGGTCTCGAAGGTGTACCCGAACGGCTTCCAGGCCGTGACGGACCTGAGCGTCGACATCCGCGACGGGGAGTTCCTCGTCCTGGTCGGACCGTCGGGCTGCGGCAAGTCCACCGCCCTGCGCATGGTGGCCGGCCTCGAGGACATCTCGAGCGGCGAGCTGCGCATCGGCGGCAAGCGCATGAACGAGGCGGCGCCGAAGGACCGCGACATCGCCATGGTGTTCCAGAACTACGCGCTGTACCCCCACATGTCGGTGTTCGACAACATCGCCTTCGCCCTCAAGCTGGCCAAGGTCCCGAAGTCGGAGATCGAGCAGCGGGTGCGCAAGGCCGCCGAGATCCTCGAGCTCACCGAGAACCTCGAGCGCAAGCCGGGCCAGCTCTCCGGCGGCCAGCGCCAGCGCGTGGCCATGGGTCGCGCGATCGTCCGCCAGCCGGCCGCGTTCCTCATGGACGAGCCGCTGTCGAACCTCGACGCCAAGCTGCGCGTGCAGATGCGCGCCGAGATCGCCCGCATCCAGCGCGAGCTCGGCGTCACCACCGTGTACGTCACCCACGACCAGGTCGAGGCCATGACGATGGGCGACCGGGTCGCCGTGCTGAAGGGCGGGCACCTCCAGCAGGTCGACACGCCCCAGAACCTCTACGACAACCCCGACAACGTCTTCGTCGCCGCCTTCATCGGCTCGCCGTCGATGAACCTCTACGAGGGCACGATCAGCGCCGCCGGCGACGGCGCCTCGCTGAAGCTCGGCAGCCAGACGGTGGCGGTGCCGGCGAGCGTGCTCGAGCGGCGCCCCGCGCTGAAGGACAACCTCGACCGCACGGTGACGGTGGGCATCCGCCCCGAGGACCTCGAGGACGCGTCGCTGAAGCCGGACCACCCCCGCGACCAGCGCCTGAAGACCGACGTCGAGCTCGTCGAGGCCCTCGGCTCCGAGCTGATGGTCCACGCCGCGATCGACGCCCGCAAGGTCGACTCGGGCGACCCCGACGCCACCGACGAGGGCGCAGCCGGCTCGGCGGGCACACCGCTGGTCGGCCGCTTCAGCCCCCGCAGCCGGGTGAGCCGCGGCGAGACCATCGAGGTCGCCATCGACGCCGCCAACCTCTACTTCTTCGACGCGAAGACCGGTCTCACCCTGCGCTGACCGGCGCCTCGATCGCCGAGATCCCGTCGACGGTCAGCACGACCAGCTCGCCGTCCTCGAGCTCGGCGAAGGAGATGACCGAGCCGAGGTCGCGGGCGAGCTCGACGGGCGCCGTCGTCGGGTCGTCGGCGGGCACCGCCCGGATCCACCCCCCGCAGAAGTCCCCGAACACGTACCAGCCGTGCAGCGACGGGATGGCGTCGCCGCGGTACACGTGGCCGCCGGTGATCGAGCAGCCCTCGTCGTGGCCGTACTCGACGACCGGGTCGGTGTACTCGGGTGAGGCGTCGCCCTCGGCCCGGCGGGTGCCCTCCCGCCGGTCCCAGCCCAGGTTCACGTCGGTGGCCGACGGGTCGACCACCGACACCTCCTCGACGGCGTCCTGGCCGACGTCGGCGATCCAGAGCCGGCCGGTGGCCCGGTCGAAGGAGTAGCGCCACGGGTTGCGCAGCCCGATGGCCCAGACCTCGGGCCGCTCGCCCCAGTCGGGGTTGGAGCCGGGGGCGACGATGCCGCCGTCGGGGTCGGGCAGGACCCGCAGCATCTTGCCGAGCAGCACGTCGGGGTCCTGGGCGACGCCGGCCGGGTCGCCGGCGCTGCCGCCGTCGCCGACCCCGATCCACAGCGCGCCGTCGGGCCCGAACACCAGGTGGCCCCCGTTGTGGTTGCGGTACGGCTGGCCGATGCGCAGGTGCTCGACCAGGTCGTCGGCGCCGCCGACCGGCAGGCCGTCGCGCACGGACAGGGAGGCGACGAGGGTGTCGCCGTCGGTGTCGGTGAGGTCGACGTACAGGCGATCGCCGTCGGGTGCGAGGGCGAGGCCGAGCAGCCCGCGCTCGCCGCCGGTGCTGACCAGCCCGGTCAGGTCGAGCACGGTCTCGGCGCCGCCGTCGGACAGGTCGAGGGCGAGCACCTCGCCGACGAGCGTGGTGACGAGGACCGGTCCGGCGTCGGCCGGGTCGACCAGCGCGGAGGGGGCGGGGAGGTCGGCGATCCGGCGGAGGGAGATCGCCGGCGCCGTGCCGGTCGGCGTGGTCGCCGCCACCACCCGGGGCAGCGGCGGGCCGCCCTCGTCCACGGGCGCCGGCCCCGAGCTCCGCTCGATGGCGTCGGCGACGATGCCGTCGGGGAACACGTAGCCGTAGACGTCCTCCACCTGCTGGCGGTAGGCGAGGAAGCCGACGGTTCCCGCGACGACGACCAGCGCCAGGACGATCAGGAGGGGACGGGACCGCAGGCGGCGCACCGCACGATCTTGTCGATCGGCGGTGGCCGCCTGGTCGCGCCCCCGGTCGAGCTCAGCCCTTGACCGAGCCGGCCAGCAGACCACGCACGAAGTAGCGCTGCAGGCTGAAGAACACCACGAGCGGCACGCTCATCGTCACGAAGGCCGCCGCCGTGAGCACGTGCCAGTCCTGGCCCCGGCCGCCCGAGAGGTTGGCGAGGCGCATGGTGAGCGGGTGGGCGTCGGCGTTGCCGCCGAGGAACGTGAGCGCCACCAGGTAGTCGTTCCAGGTCCACAGGAACTGGAAGATGCCGAACGCCGCCAGCGCCGGGACTGACAGCGGGACGATGAGGCGCCAGAAGATCGTGTAGTGGTCGGCGCCGTCGATCCTGGCCGCTTCGAAGATGTCCTTCGGCAGGCCCGACACGTAGTTGTAGAGCAGGAAGATGGCCAGCGGCAGGCCGAACCCGGTGTGGGTGATCCACACCGCCACGGCGGTGCCGTTGACGTCGAGGTCGGGGAAGATCGTGACGCTGCCGATGTGGGCGCCGCCGGTGTACAGCTGCAGCAGCGGGATCAGCGACATCTGCAGCGGCACGGCCATCAGCGACACCACGGCGACGAAGAGCCACTTGCGCCCGGGGAAGTCCATCCACGCGAACGCGTAGGCGGCGAACAGGGCGATGGAGATCGGGATGACCGTGGCCGGCAGCACGATGGCGACCGAGTTGAGGAACGCCTCGAACATGTTCGGCGCCGAGCTGCCGCCCGACTCGAGCACGATCTGGTAGTTCTCGATCGTCAGCTGCGGGTTGGTGAAGATCGTCCACCAGCCCTCGGTCTTGACCGCCCGCTCGGCACGGAACGACGAGAGCAGCAGGCCGATGGTGGGCAGCGACCACACGGCGACGATCGACCACAGGGCCACGGTGCGACCGGTGCTGGAGTGGCGCTCCGACGGGAAGTCCCGGTCCACCTGCGGCGTCCGCAGCAGCCAGATCATGGCCAGCACGGCGGCGAGCAGGGCGGCGGAGATGAGGTACGGCGCCAGGTCGGCGCCGCTCGCCGCCGCCGAGAGCAGCCCGAAGATCGTGATGGCCAGGGCGTGGACGCCGTAGGTGGCGACCATCGCCGACTGCGCCCAGGAGATCCGGCGGAGCAGCGCGAAGCCCCCGACCGCCGACCAGGCGCCGAGCACCATGACGGCGAGGCCGCCGACGGTGAGCGGGGCGATCTCGTCGCTGAGGCCGAACAGGAACCAGTCCATGCCCCACACGAAGGCGATGACGCCGCCGACCATGGAGGCGATGGCGACGA
>JBKHXT010000164.1:0-7194 GCA_046565885.1 Acidimicrobiia bacterium | reverse complement strand
GGTGCCGAGGATCTCGAACGTCTCCGGCGTGCCGTCCTCGAACGTCGGCTCGGGCAGGCCGTCGCGGTAGGTGAACGTGCAGCCGTCGCACTCGTAGCCGACGACCTTCGCCTCGCCGCCGAGCACGTCGCCGTAGCCGATGCCCGTGCCCTCGAACAGCCAGTGGTCGGGGCGGTGGACGGTGTAGCCACCGGCGCCGTTGGTGACGTTCTTGCCGATGCGGTGGTAGCCGCCCCGGGTGAAGCTGACGCCGGTCATGTGGTTCTCGGGCCGGCCGAGCAGGTGGTCGGACCAGAACGTGGTGAGCTCCGCCTGGCGGTCGGTCCCGAACACGGGGTCGTCGTGGAAGCGGCCCTTGTAGCCCACCATCTGCGTGGCGCGGCCGGCGCCGTCGTGGCCCTCCATCCGCACCTGCCACAGCGACGTGTTCCCCGAGAAGAAGGCGACGTTGCCACCGCGGGCGATGTGGGCCTCGACCGCGTCGCGCATGGGGCCGGACCAGTACTCGTCGTGGCCGACGCTGAGGATCAGGCGGTAGCGCTCGGCGATCTCGGGGAGCTCCTCGAGGTCGGCGTTGAGCACGACGTCAATCCCGTAGCCCTCGCGCTCCGCCCACTCGATGAACGGCTGCTCCCAGTCGGGGATGCCGGCGGAGCCGGCGTAGGGCGACAGGTGGTTGAGCCGCAGGTACCCGACGTGGGCGGTCATCTGCCGGTCGTCGGGGACCACGTTCGTGACCCGCCGCCCGGGGCCCGGTGGCTTGAACAGGTACCCGGGCGACATCGGCCGTTGCAGCGACACGGTGGTGCCGCCGGTGTAGAGGTTGCGCCCGCCGAAGTCGTTGTAGGCGTGCAGGGTGTTGGTCGCCAGCTGGAGCAGGATCGTGTTGCCCGACCGCTCGTCCGGCCGCACGACGAAGAAGGCGTGGCTCGTGCGCTCCCGGCCGTCGACGTCGACGGTGAGGACGACCTCGTGGTAGCCGGACCGCCAGCCCTCGTCGACGTCGATCGCCACCGCCGCCGGCCAGTCGCAGCCGTTGGCGTCGGCGCCCGGCGGGACCGGGTGGTGGTCGGCGCCCACCTCCTCCTGCCAGAGCACCTCGCGCCGGGCCCCGATCCGGGCGACCTCCACGTGCACGGGTCGGCCGCCCGGCGAGGACAGGTGCAGCCCCACCGACTCGCCCGGCGCCACGCTCTGGGGCCAGCAGTACCCGGTCACGGTCTCGAACGCCATGGCGGGAACCTACGCCGGACCGGTTAGGGACCTCTGAGCATCGCTGAGGGAACTCTCAGCGACTCGTGAGCGGGTTCTTCGGAGCGGGCCCCGAGCGGTTCCGGGATGGTTGGGGTCGACCGGCTCGGACGTCGAGCCGCAACCCGAGGAGCACCCATGCGCACCACCCGGACCATCACCGGAACCACCCTCGCGGCCCTGGCCCTCGCCGGCGGCCTCGTCCTCACCCATTATCGGCGTCGGCCCATGACGGTCCCCACCCCGATCCGGCACCCGCGACCGCAGCGTCCCTGAGCCCGGGTCAGCGCAAGGTCATCCGAGACGCCACCGAGCGCTTCGCCGACGTCGAGGCCGCGGTAGCCGCCGGCTACCTCCCCACCGACGAGTGCGCCGAGATCCCCGGCGTCGGCGCCATGGGGTACCACTACGTGAACCTGGATCTCATGGACGGTCGCATCGACCCTCGGCGGCCCGAGATCCTCCTGTACGTGCCGACCGACGCCGGCCTGCAGCTGGCTGGTGTCGAGTACTTCAAGGCCGATGCCGACCAGGACCTCGCCACGGACGACGACCGCCCGCGACTGATGGGCCACGAGTTCGACGGTCCCATGGAGGGCCACGAGCCGGGCATGCCCGTGCACTACGACCTCCACGCCTGGGTCTACGCCCACAACCCGGACGGCGAGCTGGCGCCGTGGAACCCGGCCGTGTCCTGCAGCACCGAGCAGCGGTGAGCCGGTCCGGGGAGCATGCTGGGCGCGTGCTCCCCGGACCCCTCGTCGCCGCCGCCTGGCTCGCCGCCGCGCTCGACCGCAGGGACGAGCTCGTCCTCGCCGACGTCCGCTGGCGCCTCGGCGACGGGCCGCAGCGCGCGGCGTACGAAGACGGTCACCTCCCGGGCGCCGTCTTCGTCGACCTGGACGCCGACCTGTCGGCGCCGGCGTCGCCCGGCGAGGGCCGGCACCCGCTGCCGTCGCCTGCGGCCTTCGCCGGCGCCCGGTCGAGGCTCGGCATGGGCGACGGCATCCCGGTCGTCGCCTACGACGACACCGGCGGCACCACCGCCGCCCGCCTGTGGTGGATGCTCCACGTGCTCGGCCAACCGGTGGCCGTCCTCGACGGCGGCCTGTCGGCGTGGACCGGGCCGCTGGAGCGAGGTGCCTCGTCGCCGACGCCCCGGCCGGCCAGCCCCGCGCCGTGGCCCACCGCAGCGATCGCCAGCCTCCGCGACGTGACCGCCATCGCCACCGGCGACAGCGGCGACGTGCTGCTCGATGCCAGGGCCGCCGAGCGGTACGAGGGCGGAGGCCTGGCCCTCGATCCCCGACCCGGGCACATCCCCGGCGCCCGATCGGCGCCGATCACCGCCAACCTCGGCCCCGACGGCCGGTTCCTCCCGCCGGCGCAGCTCCGGGAGCGGTACCAGCGCCACGTCGACGACGGGCCGGTGGTCGCCTCGTGCGGCTCCGGCGTGACCGCCTGCCACGACGCCCTCGCCATGGTCGTCGCCGGCCTGCCGCTGCCGCGGGTGTACGTCGGCTCGTTCTCGCAGTGGTCGGCCGACGAGGACCGCCCGGTGGTCAGCGGTCCGGAGCCCGGGCGCTGGGTGCCGTGACCCGCTGGACCTGCCCCGAGTGCGGCCGCCAGTTCGGGCGCACCAACCAGGGCCACGAGTGCGCCCCGGCGATGTCCGTCGAGGAGTACTTCTCGACCGGGCCCGAGTTCGAGCGGCCGATCTTCGAGGCGGTGCACGGCCACCTGTCCTCGCTCGGCGACGTCCACGTCGAGCCGGTCTCGGTCGGCATCTTCTTCAAGCACCGCACCACGTTCGTGCAGCTGCGGACCATGACCCGCTGGATCGCGCTGTCGTTCTTCTCGCCGCACCTCATCGACCACCCCCGGATCTCGCGCAAGCCGCAGGAGTACAACGGCCGCTGGCACCACGTCGTGAACCTGCGCGACGCCTCGGAGGTCGACGACCTGGTGCGCGGTTGGCTCACCGAGGCCTACGAGCTCGAGGTGTCCGGCGGTCGCTAGCCGTCCGAGTGCAGGTGGGCGCGCTGGCCGTCGCGATCGAAGACCATGAGCAGCTCGGCCGGACCGTCGACGGCGTCGATGGCGTGCGGCGTCATCGTCGAGAACTCGGCCGCCTCCCCGGTCTCGACGGTGATCTCCCGGTCGCCCAGCCGCAGCCGGATCCGGCCCTCGAGCACGTAGAACCAGTCGTGGCCGGGGTGCACCCGCGGGTCGGACGGGTGGGCCGGCGGCTCGAGCCGGAGCTTCATCGCCGCCGTCGACCCGGTCGGCCGGCTGAGGGGCCACGTGGTGGCGCCGTCGCGATGGCTGGCCACCGGCCGGATGACGACGTCGCCGTCGGGCGTGCCCGTGTCGAGCAGCGACTCGAGGTCGACCTGGAGCGCCCGGGCCAGGGGGAGCAGCACGTCGAGGCTGACGGTCCGCTTGCCGGTCTCGATGCGGCTGATCGTCGAGGCGCTCAGGTTCGCCCGGGCACCGAGCTCGTCGAGCGACCAGCCCATCGAACGGCGCAGGGTGCGGATGCGGTCCCGGACGAGGGCGTCGATGTCGGCGTCGGCCACGTCGGGCAGCCTGACGGCTCCTTGCGGATCCTGCAAGTCAGTTTGCACGACTGGCAGATCGACGTAGCGTCGCCGGCATGCACGACGACGCCCTCCTCGACGTGGCGATCATCGGTGGCGGCGCCGCCGGTCTCGCCGCCGGCCTCCAGCTCGCCCGCTCCCGCCGCTCGATCGCGGTCGTGGACGCCGGCGAGCCGCGCAACGCCCCCGCCGCCCACATGCACGGCTACCTCGGCCACGACGGCCTCCCACCCGGCGACCTGCTCGCGCTCGGGCGGACCGAGGTCGAGTCCTACGGCGGCCGGGTGGTCGACGGGGCCGTCACCACCGTCCGCCCCGACACCGGTCACGGCTTCCTCGTCGAGCTGGCTGAGGGATCGTCGCTCCGGGCTCGCCGGGTGCTCGTCGCCACCGGGCTCGTCGACGAGCTGCCCGACGTGCCGGGCGTCGCCGAGCAGTGGGGTCGCGGCGTCGTGCACTGCCCGTACTGCCACGGCTGGGAGGTGCGCGACCGGCGCATCGTCGTGCTCGCCACCCACCCCATGGCCGGCCACCAGGCGCTGCTCTTCCGCCAGCTCTCCGACCGGGTCGTCGTGGCGGTCCACGACGGCGCCGGCCCCGAGGGCGACGACCGGCGCCGGCTCCACGCCCGCGGCGTGCCCGTCCACCACGGCCCGGTCGCCGAGCTCGTGGTCGAGGGCGACCTGGTCCGAGGCGTGCGCCTCGCCGACGGCCGGGTCCTCGACGCCGACGCCGTCGCCGTCCAGCCCCGCTTCGTCGCCCGCACCTCGATGCTCGCCGACCTCGGCATCGTCCCCGTCCCCGCTCCGATGGGCACCGGCGAGATGATCGAGGTCGACGAGCGGGGCGCGACGTCCGTCGCCGGCGTGTACGCCGCCGGCAACGTCAGCGACGTGAGCGGCCAGGTCCTCCAGGCCGCGGCCCAGGGCAGCCGGGTGGCGGCGATGATCAACGCCGACCTCGCCGTCGAGGACGCCGAGCGGGCCCTCGCCGCCATGCACGCCGACCCCGATCGCGACAGCGCCGAGCACTGGGACCGCCGCTACGCCGACGTCGGCGACCGCCTCTGGAGCGGCCAGCCGAACCCGGCCCTGGTCACCGAGGCGGCCGACCTCCCGCCCGGCACCGCGCTCGACGTCGGCTGCGGCGAGGGCGCCGACGCCCTCTGGCTCGCCGAGCAGGGCTGGGACGTCACCGCCGTCGACATCTCCGCCGTCGCCGTCGAGCGGGGCCGCCAGGTCGCCGAGGGCGCCGGCCTCGACGTCCGCTGGTCCGCCGTCGACATCCTCACCGACCCGCTCCCGGCCAGCCCCGCCGGCGGCGGCTACGACCTGGTCTCCGCCCAGTACCCGGCGTTCCCGCAGACGCCGGGCGACGACGCCATCCGGGCCCTCCTCGACGCCGTCGCACCCGGCGGCACGCTGCTCGTCGTCCACCACGCGTTCGACCACGAGCACCGCCCGCACGCGTTCGACCCCGCCGACTACGTGCAGCCCGACGACGTCGCCCGGCACCTCGACGACGCGTGGGCCGTCGAGGTCCACGAGCGCCGCCCCCGGGTGCGCCCCGCCGGCAGCCCCGGCCCCGACGTCCCCGACGCCGTGCTGCGCGCCCGTCGCCTCAGATGACGACCACGTCCGGACCCGGCGTCATCGGGGTCTGAGCGACTCGAAGATCGGCGTGGCCTCGAGGTAGCCGACCTCGACCAGCTCGACGTCCGGCGCGTGCTCGGTGAACGCCGCCCGGGTCGGCGCCACGTCGGTCGGGACGGAGAAGCCGGAGCCAGTCGAGGAAGATGGTCAGGCCGCCCGTGCGCAGGCGGAACGTCGAGCACCCGTACCAGTCGAGCGTGGCCGTCATCGCACCTCCTCCGTCGGGCGCATCATCGCGCCCCCGGCGGTGCGCCGGTAGGTGATCGGCGCCCCGCTGACGAACCCCTGGGCGTGGCCGCCCGTCCCCTCAGCTCCCGCCGTCGCACCGTCGTCGCCGCCGCCCTGGCGCTGCTGGCCGGTGCCCTCCTGCTGCCGGTGGCCGAGGCGGCGCCGCCGGCGCACGCCGGCCCGAAGACGATGGTGGCGCTCGGCGACTCCTTCGCCGCCGGGCCGCTGATCCCGCCCCAGGTCGACGAGCGTCCGTGGGGCTGCCTGCGCTCGAGCCTCAACTACGCCCACCAGGTCGCCCAGGCGCTCGCGCTCGAGCTCACCGACGTCACCTGCAGCGGCGCCAGCACCAAGCACATGTTCGAGACCCACGGCGTGTCGCCCGACGCCGAGATGGCCGAGTACGGGTTCCCGCTCGGCCCGGAGCACCCGGGCAACCCGCCCCAGCTCGAGGCCCTCACCGCTGACACCGACGTCGTCACGCTGCAGATCGGCGGCAACGACATCGGTTTCGGCGGCATCGCCAGCACCTGCGCCGAGGCGGCCGTCACGCAGTCGAGCTGCAAGGACGCCGTCGCCGCCGACCGCCCGTTCGACCGCATCGCCGCCACCGCCCCGAAGATCGAGCGGGTGCTCGAGGAGATCCACGCCCGCTCGCCGGAGGCCGACATCCACGTGCTCGGGTACTCCGGCATCTTCAAGATCGGCCCGACCGCCAGCTGCCCGACGATGGGCGTGGGCGAGGAGGACGCCCAGTACCTGCGCAGCATCCACGAGGCGCTGAACGGGATGATCCGCTCGGTGGCCGACGCACCCGATCGCAGCTACAGCGACGCCGCGTCGTACGTCGACGTCTACGGGCCGAGCGAGGGCCACACCGCGTGCGACCTGCCGGGCGTCCGCTGGGTCGAGCCGTTCGTGCCGATGAACGCAGCGGCGCCGGTGCACCCGAACCTCGGGGGCATGGCCGCCGTGCGCGACCTGCTGCTCGACGAGATCTGGCCGAAGGGCCTGCCCCGGCGGCCGGCGCCGCCCGCGCTGCCGGCGCCGCCCGACGTCCCGGCGTAGCGGTCAGCGCCGGCCGCCCACCCGAGCCACCGCCTGGCGCAGCGCCGCCAGCTCGGCGAGCTCGGCGGCCACCGGCTTCACCACCAGCTCGTCGGCCGTGGCGCCGGCCGACGCGACCAGCATCCGCCTCGCCGCCGCGGTGCGCCGCCGGGCGCCGATCCCGGCGAGGGCGCGCGCCAGCGCGCTGAGCAGCAACCCGAGCACGGCACCGCCGACCGCCATCGCCGTGGGCACCGGCACCCGGCCCAGCTCGGGGGTGGGCAGGTCAGGCAGCTGGAACCAGGCGACGACCCCGATGGCCAGCAGCCACAGCAGGCCGAGCACCATCACGGCGGCCAGCACCCACTGGAGGGCCGACACCGCACGCCACCACCCGGCGGGCTCCGTCGGCAGCC
>JBKHXT010000163.1:0-18448 GCA_046565885.1 Acidimicrobiia bacterium | reverse complement strand
CCGACGACCATGATCTTGGCGCCCTCGGTGGCCGGCATCCGGGCCAGCGCGTCGGCCGTGGACTGGACGCCGAGCACGAGCCGGTTGGCGTCGGCGTCGGCGAGCAGCTGCTCGCCGTGGGCGTCGTCACGGGCCTGCTCGCCGTCGAACAGGTCGGGCGCCACGGCGGTGAAGCCGGCGTCGGCCAGCTGGTTGCACCGGTCCTTGATGGTCTCGGTCAGGCCCCACCACGAGTGCAGCACGAGCACGCCCGGCCCGGTCCCGGACTTCGGTGCGTCGGCGTAGGCGGAGGTGGAGTTCGGCGTCGCCACCCGTTCGACGCTATCGGCGCTCTGTGGCAACGTCGCCGGCCATGGGCGCCGGCCACGACCCGACCTGCGAGCTGTGCGACGCCGCCCGCATCACGCCGTGGTTCCACGAGGACGACGTGTGCTGGGTCGCCGAGTGCGAGGCGTGCGCCGTGCCGATGGTGGTGTGGCGACCCCACGCCGTCGACCCGACCGAGGCCGACGAGCGGCACATGCTCGCCCGCCTCCACGACGTGGCGACGGCCCAGCTCGGCGAGCACTGGCTCGATCCAGACCGCCGCTCGATCCCCGACCACTGGCACGTCCACGCCCGCCCCCGGGGCGGCTTCACCGGCTGGCGCTGAGCCTGGGCCAGACTCGACGGCATGAGCGACCTGCTGGAGCGATCGGCCCGCTACATCGACGAGGGCGTGTACGAGGGCACGGCGGCCAACAACCCGACCGACACGTCGTTCCACCAGATCAGCGACGACATCGGGATGGTGGCCGCCTTCTCCCACGTCTGGGCGCTGCGCAGCGGTGGTGAGCTCACGGTCTTCGACACGTCGCTTGCCCCCTTCGGCCAGCCCGCCGTCGAGGCCCTGCGCCGGTGGACCGACGACCCGCTGCGCACCATCGTCTACACCCACGGCCACGTCGACCACGTCGGCGGCGCCCCGGCCTTCCTCGCCGACGCCGAGGCCCGGGGCAACGCTCGGCCCCGCGTCGTCGCCCACGAGAACGCGCACGCCCGATTCGATCGCTACGAGCTGACCCACGGCTACAACACCGTGATCAACGGCCGCCAGTTCGGCCCCGGCGGGCTCCAGTTCCCCAGCCGCTTCGTGCTCCCCGACGACACCTTCGAGGACCACCTCCGCATCGACGCCGGCGGGAGCGCCCTCGAGCTGCACCACGACCGCGGCGAGACCGACGACCACGCGTGGACGTGGGTGCCCGAGCACCGGGCGATCTTCTGCGGCGACCTGTTCATCTGGGTGTTCCCGAACGCCGGCAACCCGCAGAAGGTCCAGCGCTACGCCGCCGACTGGGCCGCCGCCCTCCGCAAGATGATCGCCCTGGTGCCCGAGCTGCTCCTGCCCGCCCACGGCCTGCCGATCGCCGGCCGCGACCGGATCCGCACCGTGCTCGACGAGACGGCCAGCGCCCTCGAGCTGCTCCTGCGGGAGACGCTGCAGATGATGAACGACGGCGCCACTCTCGACTACATCGTCCACGAGGTGCGCCTGCCCCAGCGCTACGCCGAGCTGCCCTACCTGCGCGCCACGTACGACGAGCCGGAGTTCGTCGTCCGCAACATCTGGCGCCTGTACGGGGGCTGGTACGACGGCAACCCGGCTCGGCTGAAGCCGCCGCGCGACGCGGACCTGGCGGCCGAGGTGGCGACCATGGCCGGCGGGCCCCGAGCGCTCGCGGCCCGGGCGGTCGAGGTCGCCGACGCCGGCGACCTCCGCCTCGCCTGCCAGCTCGTCGAGTGGGCCGGCGTCGCCGCGCCCGACGACGCCGAGGTGCACGAGCTCCGCGCCGCCGTCTACCGGCGGCGCCGCGAGCAGGAGACGTCGCTCATGGCCAAGGGCATCTTCGGCACGGCGGCCCAGGCGTCGGAGGCGGTCGCCGGCGATGGGTGACGACCCCGGCGGCGACGAGCGGTTCACCGTCACCGTCCACGAGGCGGTCGGCGGCGACGAGTTCTTCGTCGAGCTGGTCGAGCGCTTCTACGCCGGCGTCGCCGACGACCCGGTCATGCGCCCGATGTACCCGGACGACCTCACCGAGCCCAAGCGCCACCTCGCCGGGTTCCTGATCCAGTTCTGGGGCGGCTCGGGCGCCTACAGCGAGGAGCGGGGCCACCCGCGGCTGCGCATGCGCCACTTCCCGTTCCAGATCGGCCCCGAGGCCCGCGACGCATGGGTACGCCACATGCTCGGCGCCCTCAACAGCCTGGTCGAGGAGCGCGGCACCCTCCCCGAGGCCGAGCTGGCGATGCGCGACTACTTCGTCCGCTCCGCCGAGGCCATGCGCAACGCCGACTGAGCTACGAGCGCACCACCGCCGGCGCCTCCGGCGGGCTGGTCTGCGTCGCGCCGCCGGCGGGGGAGGGCAGGCGGGACAGCGCCCGCAGCGTCCAGACCCCGGCGGCGAGGGCGGCCACCGCACCAAGACCGATGCCGGCCCGCGCTCCCAGGTGCTCGCCGACGGCGCCGGTGATCGGCCCGCCGATCGGCGTGCTGCCCAGGAACACGACGGCGGTCAGCGCCAGCGCCCGACCCCGCATCGAGGGGTCCGCCCGCAGCTGGATGACGGCGTTCGAACCGGAGATGAGGAAGATCGACGTCAGCCCCACCGGCACGACGGCGACGAGCGCCACCCACGTGCTCGGCGCCACGGCGAGCGCCGCCATCGAGGCGGCGAGCCCGAGGGCGCTGCGGGCGAGGAAGCGGGTGTCGGCGTCGGTCCGCCGGGCCACCACGAGCGCCCCGGCCAGCGAGCCGGCGCTCATGGCCGAGTAGAGGAGCGTGAACGTGCCGGCGTCGCCGCCGAAGGTGCGCTCGGCGAGCAGGGGGAGCGTGACCTGGAACTCGAACGAGAGGGTGCCGATCACGGCGAGCAGGATCAGCGGCAGGCGCAGCTCCGGCGTCCGCCACACGTAGCGGAACCCCTCCCGCAGCTGGCCCCGACCCCGCACGACCCGCGGCGCGCTGCGCAGCGCCGACCGGTCGATCCGCGCCAGCGCGACGAGCACGGCGAGGTAGGTGGCGGCGTTGAAGGCGAAGCACCAGTCGGCCCCGACGCCCGTGATGAGCACGCCACCGAGCGCCGGGCCGGCCACGCGCGACCCCGTCATCAGGGCGCTGTTCAGGCCCACGGCGTTGGGCACGTCGCGCTCGGCCACCATCTCGACGACCAGCGACCGCCGGGCCGGGTTGTCGAGCGCGGTGACGATGCCGAACAGCGCCGAGAGCGCGTAGATGGCCGGCAGGCCCAGCCGGTCGGTGAAGGCGAGGCCGGCGAAGGCGACGGCGACCACGGCGAACGCCACCTGCGTGCACAGCAGGAACCGGTGGCGATCGACCCGGTCGGCGACCACGCCGGCCCACGCGCCGAGGACGAGGACGGGCAGGAACTGCGCCGCGGTCGCCAGGCCGAGGGCGACGCCGTCATCGGTCAGCTGCAGGACCACCCAGATGATGGCAACCGACTGCGCCCACGTCCCCGTCTGGCTGACCAGCTGGCCGACGAAGAACAGGCGGAAGTTGCGGGTGCCGAGCGAGCGGAAGGTCGTTGCGTGCCAAGATCCGGGCATGGCTCTCCAAGCTGGCGATCGCGCCCCCGCCTTCACGCTCCCCGATCAGGACGGGAACGAGGTCAAGCTCACCGACCTGAAGGGTCGCAAGGTGCTCGTGTACTTCTACCCGAAGGCCGACACGCCCGGGTGCACGACCCAGTCCTGCGAGCTGGCGGCCATCAAGGACGACGTCGACGTGCAGATCATCGGCATCAGCCCCGATGCCCCCGAGAAGCAGAAGAAGTTCGACGACAAGTACTCGCTCGGCTTCCCCCTCCTGTCCGATCCCGAGCACCAGGTGGCCGAGAAGTACGGCGCCTGGGGTGAGAAGTCGATGTACGGCAAGAAGTACCTCGGCATCATCCGCTCGGCGTTCCTCATCGACGAGAAGGGCAAGGTCGCCGAGGCGTGGCCGAAGATCAGCCCGAAGGACACGCCGAAGAAGCTCCTGAAGGCGCTCGAGATCCGGCGGCCCTGAGGTGGCCGACCTCGACCCCCGCGAGATCCTCCCGCACCGCGACCCCTTCGCCTTCATCACGTCCATCGACGAGGTGGCACCGGGGGAGCGGGCCCGGTGCTCGTGGGTGCTCACCGGCGACGAGCCGTTCTTCGCCGGTCACTTCCCCGGCCGCCCGACGCTGCCCGGCGTGCTCATGCTCGAGGCCCTGGCCCAGGCCGGGGCGATCGCCGCCCTCCGGGACGAGCGGTTCACCGGCAAGCTGCTGCTGTTCGGGGGCGTGGACAAGGCCCGCTTCCGCCGCCAGGTGCTGCCCGGCGACACGCTGACGCTCGAGACCACGATGGGCCGGTTGTCTGCTCGGGCCGGCAAGGGCACCGGGGTCGCCAGCGTCGGCGGCGAGGTGGCCTGCGAGGCCGAGCTGCTCTTCGTGGTCGCCGACGCCCGCTGAGGTTCTGTCCCGGGCTGGGTCAGGGGATGGGTGCGACCATGCACCACCTGACGCGACGATTCCTGGGCTCGACGGTCTGCGCCTCCGCCCTCCTCTTCGGCGCCGCCGCCTGCGGAGACGACGACACCGGCGTCGACGTGGACGTCGACGAGGAGCAGATCGAGGAGAACCTCAACGAGACGGGCGAGGACATCAGCGAGGGCCTCGACGACGCCGAGGACACCATCGACGAGAACATCGACATCGGCGACGACGCCGAGGACCAGGGCGACGGGTAGCCCCGGCGCCGCTCAGCTCGCCGGCGCGACGATCACGCAGCCGTTGTGGCCGCCGAACCCGAAGCTGTTGGACAGGACCGGGCCCGGCGTCCATGGGCGCGGCTCGCCGGTGACCAGGTCGATCCGGGGCAGCTCCGGGTCGAGCTCGGCCGTGCCGAACGTCGGCGGGATCAGCTCGTGCTCGATCGACAGCACCGCCGCCACCGCCTCCAGGGCACCGGCGGCGCCCAGCGCGTGACCGGTGACGCCCTTGGTCGAGGTGACCGGTGGCCCGCCCTCGCCGAAGACCTTGGCGATGGCCCGGGCCTCGGCGGCGTCGTTCAGCGGCGTGGAGGTGCCGTGGGCGTTGATCTGGGCGATGTCGCCCGGCGCCAGGCCGGCCTCGGCCAGCGCCAGCTCCATGCACGTGACCGCGCCCGATCCCTCCGGTGAGGGGGCGGTGATGTGGTGGGCGTCGGCCGTCGACGCCCCGCCGAGGAGCTCGGCCAGGATCGTCGCGCCCCGGGCGACCGCGGCGTCCCACTCCTCGAGCAGGAGCAGGCCGCAGCCCTCGGCGATCACGAAGCCGTTGCGGTCGGCGGCGAACGGGCGCGACACGCCGTCGTTCGACATCGCCGTCATGTTGTCGAAGCCGGCGAGGCCCGTCGGCGTGAGCGACGACTCCGACCCGCCGGCGATGACGGCGTCGCAGCGGCCCCACGCGATGAGGTCGGCGGCCCGGGTCACGCCGTGGGTGCCCGCCGCGCAGGCGGTGACCACGGTCTCGCACGGGCCCTGCCAGCCGTAGCGCATGGAGATCGAGGCGCCGGCGGCGTTCGGCATCATCATCGGGATGAGGAACGGCGAGACCCGGCGCTCGCCCTTCTCGGCCCGCACGAGGATCTGGTCCTCGAGGGTCTCGATGCCGCCGATGCCGGTGGCGACCATGACGGCCATGCGGCTGGGGTCGTGGCCGAGGTCGCCGTCGGGGTGGCCGGCGTCCTCGAGCAGGTGCTGGGCGGCGGCGAGCGCCAGCTGGGCGAAGCGGTCGCTGCGCCGGGCCTCCTTGGGGTTGGCGAAGTAGGGGGCCGGATCGAAGTCCTCGATCCGGCGCATCCCCTGCTCGGGCTCGCGGAGGAGCCCCTGCCAGAAGGCGTCGGCACCCGTGCCGGCCTTGGCCACCGCCGAGACGGCGGTGACGGCCACCCGGCGGCGGGCGCGCTGGTTGCGGTCGTCGCTCATGCTCGGGGGGTCTAGAGCTTGCTCTTGATGAGGTCGAAGGCGGCGCCGACGGTGGAGATGCCCTCGAGCTCCTCCTCCTCGACGGTGACGTCGAACTCCTCCTCGAGGGCCATGACCAGCTCGACGAGGTCGAGGCTGTCGGCGTCGAGGTCGTCGGCGAAGCTGGCCTCGGGGGTCACCTGGTCGGGCTCGACGGAGAGGACCTCCACCGCGCACTTCCGGAACCGCTCGAAATCGTCTGCCACTGCTCTGTCTCCTGTGTCGGGAAGGGGTCGGGGGGAACGCTAGAAGCCCATGCCGAGCCCGCCGTCGACCGGCAGCACGGCGCCGGTCACGAAGCCGGCCTCGTCGGACGCGAGGAACCGTACGGCGGCGGCGACCTCGTCGGGGGATCCGAGCCGCTGCATGGGCACGGTGGCGGCCAGCTCGTCGCGGCGCTTCTCGTCGACGGCGGCGAACATGTCGGTGTCGATCGGGCCCGGGGCCACCACGTTCACGGTGATGCCCCGGCTGGCGAGCTCGCGGGCCATCGACCGGCCGAGGCCGATGAGGCCGGCCTTGGAGGCGGCGTAGTTCGCCTGGCCCGCCGCACCGAGGTAGGCGCCGACCGAGGACATGAGCACGATGCGCCCGTAGCGGGCCCGCATCATCTTCTTGGCCACCGACCGGGCGAGCCGGAACGTGCCGGTCAGGTTCGTCTCCACGACCGTGGCGAAGTCGTCGTCGGACATGCGGACGAGCAGGCCGTCCTTGGTCATGCCGGCGTTGGCGACGAGGACCTCGACCGGGCCGAGCTCGTCCTCGACCTGGGCCAGGGCCGCCTCCACCGCACCGGCGTCGGCGACGTCGCACTTCACGGCGAGCGCGCCGTCGACGTCGCCGCCCGAGCGGGACAGCGCCGCCACCCGGTGGCCGTCGGCGAGGAACGCCTGGGTGCAGGCCAGCCCGATGCCGCGGTTGCCGCCGGTGACGAGGACGGTGCGGGCGGTGGTGGCGGTCATGGGCGACCATCCTGGTCGAACCAGCGCAGGACGGCGGACGCCCACGTCATGCCGGCGCCGAAGCCGACGAGCAGGACGAGGTCGCCGTCGCGCACGCGGCCCTGGTCGAGGGCCTCGGCGAGGGCGAGGGGGATCGAGGCCGCCGACGTGTTGCCGGTGGACTGCAGCACGAGCGCCGTCTGGTCGCGCTGGAAGCCGAGCTTGTCGCAGGCCGAGTCGATGATGCGGATGTTGGCCTGGTGGGGGACGACGAGGTCGATGTCCTCGGCGGTGACCCCGGCCCGCTCCATGGCCTTCGTGGCGGAGGAGACCATGACCCGCACCGCCCGGCGGAACACCTCGCGGCCGTCCATCTGCATGTAGCCGCCGGTCTCGGCGTACAGGATGTGCTCGGCGCCGCCGTCGGAGCCGACGTCCCAGCCGAGCAGCTGGGTGGGCTCGCCGTCGGGGACGGCGTCGATGACCACGGCGCCGCCGCCGTTGCCGAACAGGATCGCCGTCGAGCGGTCGTCGGGGTCGGTCATCTTGTCGAGCGTCTCGGCGCCGATCAGCAGGATGCGCTCGGACCCCATGGCGATGTAGCCGTTGGCGGCGGCGAGGCCGTAGACGAAGCCCGAGCAAGCGGCGTTGAGGTCGAAGGCGCCGCAGTCGAGGCCCAGCGCCTCCTGCACCCGGCTCGCCGATGCCGGCAGCGACCGGTCGGGGCTGGTGGTGCAGAGGATGAGCATGTCGATGGTCGACGGGTCGACGCCGGCCCGCTCGATGGCCTGGCGGCCGGCCTCGGTGGCGAGGCCGGCGGTCGTGCCGCCGTAGCGGCGCTCCTTGATGCCGGTGCGCTCGGTGATCCACTCGTCCGTGGTGTCCAGGCGGGCTTCGAGGTCGGCGTTGGACAGCACCTCGTCGGGCAGGGCGGTGCCCCAGCCGATGATGCGGCCGCCGGCGCTCATGCGCCGAGCGCCGTCGCCACGGCGTCGAGCTCGGCGGGCGTCATGACCGAGTGCCGGGTCGTGCTGCCGGCGATCCGCTTCACGGTCCCGGTGAGCACCTGGCCGGGGCCGACCTCCACGAAGGTGTCGGCGCCGGCGGTGACCAGCGACTCGACGCAGGCGATCCACCGGACCGGGCTGGTGAGCTGGCGCTCGAGCAGCTCGGGCCACTCGCCGGCGTCGGTGTGCACGGCCCCGTCGACGTTGGCGACCACGGGGATGGCGGCGTCGGAGAACGTGGCGTCGCCGATGGCGGCGGATAGGCGCTCGGCCGCCGGTGCCATGAACGGCGTGTGGAAGGCGCCCGAGACGTCGAGGGGCATGACCCGCTTGGCGCCGGCGTCCTTGGCGGCGGTGCCGGCGTCGGCGACGGCGGATGGGTCGCCGGCGATCACGACCTGGCCGGGGGCGTTGAGGTTGGCGACCCACACCTCGCCGTTCGTGGCGGCGCAGGCGTCGTTGACCTGGGGCTCGTCGAGGCCGAGCACGGCGGCCATCGTCCCCTTGCGGGTCGTGCAGCAGACCTGCATCGCCTCGCCCCGCTCGGCCACCACCCGCACGGCGTCGGCGAAGGGCAGCACCCCGGCTGCGCACAGGGCGCTCAGCTCGCCCAGGCTGTGCCCGTCGACCGCCTGCGGTCCGATGCCCCGGCGGCGCAGGGCGTCGAGCACGACCATCGAGTGCACGAACGTGCCCAGCTGGGCGTTGCGGGTCTCGACCAGCTCGTCGGCGTCGGCGTCGAGCAGCAGGTGGCCGACGTCGCGGCCGACGGCGTCGGACGCCTCCTCGACCACCGCCCACGAGGGGTCGTCGGCGAAGGCGGCGCCCATGCCGGGCTGCTGGCTGCCCTGGCCGGGGAAGAGGAAGGCGAGCATGGAACCGTCCGACCGCCCCGGACCCGGCCGGGTTTCACGCGGCCGGCGGGTTTCTCACGCCGCCGGCTTCACCGGGGCGTAGGCGCCGTAGCCGTGCTCGCGGTCCCACGCCTCGAACCGCTCGTGCCGCCACCGCATGAACACCAGGAAGGCGACGAAGAGCAGCAGCATCTTCTTCATGGCCGGCGATCGTAGGCGCTCCCCAGAGAGCTGGCAGCGGCTACGGAATTCCCGTCAGAACCTCCGCGTAGCGTCGGACCCGTGGAGGTGCCGCACGAACTCGAGGGCGTGGGCCGCCGGCGCGCGTACGCCTACCTGCTCGGGCAGTACCTCGGCGACGGGTACGTCGCCATGCATCGCAGGAACGTGACACGTCTGCGGATCGTGTGTGCGAACGACTGGCCGGCCGTCAAGGATCGGGTCGCCCGCTCGATGCAGGTCCTGCTGCCGGACAACGTGGTCGGATACGTGCCGAAGCAGGGCTGCGTCGAAGTCGGGATGTACAGCAAGCGCTGGCCGGCGCTCTTCCCGCAGCACGGACCCGGGCGGAAACACCTCCGGACGATCGAACTGGAAGCGTGGCAGCGCGCACTCGTCATCGGCGAGCACCCCCGCGAGTTCGTGTGCGGGTTGATCCACAGCGACGGCTGCCGGACCATCAACCGAGTCGTGACCGGCGGCCGGCCCTACGAGTACCCGCGCTACTACTTCTCGAACCGGTCCGAGGACATCCATGCCTTACTCGGCGAGGCGCTGGAAGCCCACGGGATCCGAAGAACCAGGAGCGGCTGGCAACAGCACGTATCCCGGCGAAGGGACGTCGAGCTGCTGGACCGGTGGGGTGCCGACAAGGGCTCGACGTGGCTGGTCGAGGAGGGGTGCCCGGGGCGGGATTCGAACCCGCACGGTCCGAAGACCAACGGAGTTTGAGTCCGTCGCGTAAGCCAATTCCGCCACCCGGGCCGGCCGGGCGATGGTACCGAATCAGCCCTCGTCGCCCCGGTTGGCGAGGGCCGGCACCTGGCACTCGACGTCCACGATCCGGGCGTCTGCGCCGCCCAGGGTGGCGCCGAGGGCGTTGAACACCGGCTGGAGCATGGGGTCGAGCTGCTTGAGCAGGGGGTTGACCGCCTGCTGCACGACCGCGTTCCGGGTGGTGCGGGAATCGGCGAGGTTCAGCGCCCCGATCAGACCGTCCGACGTGGTACCGAAGTCGTAGCTGCCGACCACCGAGTCGGCCACCGCGACGTTCCCGATCCCTCCGCGGTAGCGGAACCACTCCGTGGGCCCGGGCTCCACGAAGGAGAAGGGGTTCGTCGCCGACCCTCCGCCTGCCGTCAGGTCGGCGCTCGTGTCGAGTGCACCGGCGCCCTCGGCCGTGAAGCTCTGGCCGAACGAGGGGATCGTCGTGCTGATCTCCATGTCGACCGACCCCTCGATCTGGAGCAGCGACAGCAGGTTGAGCGTGGTCACGGTGGAGGTCCCCGCCACGAGCGACCCCGGAGTGGTGACCGAGATGCCGTCCGCGAAGTTCGTGTCGGTGGTCGTGCCGATCCGCACCCGCGCCGCGCCGCTGGTCACCGTCATATCCACGGTGGCCGGCGACCCGTTCGTCGGGCACTGGATGCTCGGGTACGTCGACGTGGCCTGGCCGACCTCGATGATCAGTGGGATCGAACCGGTGGCGTTGGCGATGTTGGGCTCGCCGAGGCCCAGGAGGTTCAGGTACGTGAGGTCGATGGGCAGGTCGCTGACGGAGACCGGGATGTCGAGGGCGATGCTGACCTGGGAGTTCGTCGGCCCCGCCTGGTTGGCGTACTTCCATCGCTTGTCGCCCTTGGCCGCCTCGATGACGTGCGCCTTCATCGGCACGTCGACGAGCGACCCGCCGTCTCCGAGGGGGAGCGGGACGGCGAGCGTGCCATCTGCGCCGACGAAGTTGTTCGCGTCGATCGCCGTCGCGGTGGCGAAGAGCACGTCGAGGACGTTCATCGACGCCTCGGCCACCGACCCCTGCCCGCCCGTCGAACTCGACCCGTCCACCGGGGAGTCCACGGTGCCGGTCTGCTCGGTGTAGACGTCCCCGAAGACGAAGCTCGTCGTCGCATCGATCTCGCCGGCGATGGCCAGCAGCTGGTTCCCGACCTGGTATCGCAGCGCGGTGGGGTCCTGGCCGATCTGCAAGGCCTGCGCCGTGGCGGTCAGCACCTCGGCCTGCGTCACGGAGAGGTCCAGCATCTCGTCGGGGCTGCCGGCGCCGAGCTGCGCCGCGAGGTCGTCGAAGGTGACGGCCGTGGCCGCCAGGCCCTGGTAGGAGGCGGCGTCGAGCTTCAAGCCGTCGTTCGGCCCGGTGACCTGGCAGCTGAGGTTGTCGCTGACCCCGTAGCTGACCTCGCCCTCGACGGCCGCTTCGGCGGTGATGCCGAGGAGCTCGGTGTAGAGGTAGTTCATGACCGTCATCTGGACGGACGCCGCCACGCCGACGGCGCAGCCGGCGGTCGGGTCCTGAGGCTCGACGCCGGCGACCACGGATCCCAGCTCACCCTTCGTCCGGGCTGTCGAGACAGCGATGCCGAGCCGGGAGACCCGGCGCTCGTCCGTGGAGAAGTCGAAGAACATCCGGACCATGTCGGCGAGCTTGACCTCGACCGCATCCGGGAACTGCTGGGTGCCCGTGTACTCCTCGAACCACGGGGGGTCGACGTTCGTGTGCCAGGTGCCGACGCGGACGGACTCGATCTCGCTGGCCTCGACGCCGTTGCGCCCGGCGCTCGCCACCACCTCCGCCTGCGCGGCGGCGAGGGCATCCGGGGCGGGCAGCCCGGTGATCATCTGGACGGCGTCGAGCGCCAGCGCGTCGGCATCCGCCTGCAGGTCGCGGCGTTCGACGCGCATGCGCCCCAGGTCGACGGCGAAGGCGGTCATCGTCATGAGGACGGTCAGCGACAGCGCCACCATGGGGATGACCGCACCGCGGTCCCGCCGGTCTGTGCGCAGCGAGGATCGGCGCATCACGAGACCGGCACCAGTCGGACGGTGGTCTGCGACGACATGGTGTCCGGCTCCATCGCTGCGATCAGCGGGAAGGCCGGCATCAGTCGGTTGCTGCCCGTGTTGTCGTACACGATCCGAACGGTGAGGCAGTCGCCAGTCACCCGGTCGGCCGTGATGGCGGCGTAGTCGTCGGTGTTCGCCCCGCAGTCGTGGATCTTTCGAAGGCAGGTGACGCCGGCGACGGGGATGGCTGTCCCGAGGTCCTGCCCGGGGGTGCCGCACGTCTTGTCGTGGTCGCCCAGCGTGTCGTTCAGGGCATCGTCGACGACCTCGTAGCGCTCGTCGCTGTAGGGCTCCGACGTGGTGCCGTCGGTGGTGTTGTCGGAGTCGTCGTTCTCCACGGCGATCCCGGCCCGGGCGCTCTCGGACGCCGCCTGGGTCAGGTTCTGCTTGAACGAGAGCAGCACGCCCATGTTGATGATCCCGAACAGCAGGACCACGAGCAGGACGCCGACGAAAGCGAACTCGACCATCGCCGCCCCACGGTCGTCACGGCGGTGCTGCGCTCGGGAACGGGTCGGCATCGCGTCCTCGGGGCCGGTGGGGTGGACGGTGTGAGGCGTCCCGAGCCCTCGGGACGATGTGTCCACTATCGGCACCGACGTCCGAGCGCGGTATCGCCCGGAGTGGCCATTTCACGACTGCCCGTGCGGACTAGTCAGCGGCGCCGGTACGGAGCCGCTGCCAGTTTCAGGAAGGGGTGCGCCGCAGTGACGTGAGGGTGTCGGGCGGGTCGCCGGCGGTCAGCTCGTCGACGGTGACCGGCTGGGCGATCGACCAGTTCGGCCACTCGTCGACCGTGCCCGGCATGTTGGGGCGCTCCTCGGTGCACAGCACGTCGTCGAGGTTGCCGATGGCGAGCTCGACCGGGGACGCGGCGAGGGCCTCGTGCACGGCGACGATGGCGTCTCGGGCCGGGGCGTCGTCCCGGCCGACCACCCGCTCGAGCGAGGCCCGCAGCGCATCGGTCCCGTCGGCGGACAGGCCCGCCTCCTCCCGGAGGCGGGCGTCGGCCCGGTTCCAGGTGCCGGCGATGGTCGGCAGGTCGTGGGTGGTGGCGGCGCCGGCCACGCCGGCGGGCCAGGTCGAGGGCACGTCGTCCTCGAAGTAGACGACGCGGGTGCCGAGCAGCTTCTCGTCGGCCAGCGACTCCCGCACGCCCTCCTCGACGGTGCCGAGGTCCTCGCCGATCACGAACGCCCCGGCCCGTTCGGACTCGATGGCGAGCACGGCGAGCAGGTCGTCGGCCGGGTAGCGGACGTAGGCGCCGTCGGCCGGGGAGCCGTCGGTGGGGATCCAGAACAGCCGGAACAGCCCGAGCACGTGGTCCATGCGGATGCCGGCGCCGTGGCGCAGCGCCGCCCGCACCGTCTTGGCGAAGGTCTCGTAGCGGTCCTGGACCATCCGGTGCGGGATGTACGGCGGCAGGCCCCAGTCCTGGCCGTCGGCGGCGAAGTCGTCCGGCGGGGCGCCGACGCGGGCGTCGAGGGCGAGCAGGTCCTGGTCGACCCAGGCGTCGGCGCCGCCGGGGTCGACGCCGACGGCGAGGTCGGTCATCACCGGGCACACGTCGGCCAGCGAGCGGAGCTGGCGGTCGCAGAGCAGCTGCACCCAGCAGTGGAAGCGGATCCGATCGGCGTGCTCGTCGGCGAAGCGGCCGACGCCGGCGGCTCCCGGGTGCTGCAGCTCGACCGGCCAGTCCCACCACGCCGACTGGTGGTGCTCGAAGATGGCGGCGAAGGTGGCGAAGCGGCGCAGGTCGACGCCCCGGTCGGCGATGAACCGGTCGAGCTCCTCGTGGCCCGCCGACCCCATCGAGCCGTAGAGGTGCTCGAGCGCCGCCCGCTTGGCCTGCCACACGGCGCCGCGGTCGATCCGGCGCTCGGACAGCAGTCCCCGGGCCTCGGCACCCAGGCGGGCGACCTCGCCGTCGTCGGCCGCGCCCGGCACCTCCTCGATCGCCAGGTGCAGCGGGTTCAGGTGCCGTCGGCTGCTCGGGTAGTACGGGCTGGACGCCGGCACGTCCCCGAGCGACGGCGCGTGGAGCGGGCTGAGCGCGAGCAGGTCGACGCCGTGCCGGCGGGCCCAACCACCGAGGTCGCGCAGGTCGCGCAGGTCGCCGATGCCCCAGCTCCGGCTGCTGCGGGCGGCGTACGCCTGCACGGCGAGGGCGGCGAGGCGCATCCCGTCGGCGTGGTGGCAGTGGCGGGGCCGGACGATGAGCAGCGTCGTCGGGCCGTCGTCGACGGGGACGAGCTGGTGCCGGCCGATCGGGAGGTCGGCGGGCAGCGAGTCGACGACGCCGTACTCGCGCCCGTCCTCCAGCAGCAGCCGGCACGGGCTCTGCAGCGACTCGCCCCAGCCCTGGGGCACCGTCCACACGGGCGGCCGGTCCGGGGCGCGCTCGTCGGAGGGGTCGCCGCCCATGGCGCGGCGCAGCTTCGTCCGGGTCTCCTCGGTCGTCTCCTGCCAGGTGCCGTCGGTGGCGTGGTAGCCGTGGTCGATGCCCCAGCCGTCGCTTCGACCGTTGCGCAAGGTCGTCTCTCCGTTCGTGCGGTCTCGGGCGTCAGCCATGCCCAGGCGGACACCTGATCAGCCCCTCCGACCGCACGGGTCTAGGCTCGTGGCGTGTCGAGACGCCAGGTGGAGCGGCGCCTCCGAGAGGTCGGGCAGCGCCTGTCGCAGCTCCGCGACGAGCTGCGCATCGCCGACGAGCAGCTGATCCCCCTCACCGAGGCGGCCGACGACGCCCGCCTGCGGGCCCTGGTGTCCGAGACCCCGGTCGCCGAGCGCGAGCACCGCGAGGCCGCCCGCCACGCCGAGTCGATGCGCAGCCACCGGGCGTCGGTCGCCGCCGAGATCGCTCGCCTCGAGCACACCCAGGACGAGCTGCTCGACCGCCTCCTCGCCGAGTGGTCCTGAGCCGGCGACGCCGGCAGAACCGTTCGCCGGGCCCCCCGGCGGCGTGGCAGCATCGTCGTTCCCGTCCGTGCCCGACCGTCCGCTGCTGAAGCGGGGAAGGAGACTCCTGTGGCCACTCGCGTGGTGATCGCCGAAGACGAGGCCATCATCAGGCTGGACCTCAAGGAGACGCTCCAGGAGGAGGGCTACGAGGTGGTCGGCGAGACCGGCCGTGGCGACGAGGCGGTGGAGCTGGTCCGCCAGCTCGAGCCCGACCTCGCCATCCTCGACGTGAAGATGCCCGGGCTCGACGGCCTCGCCGCCGCCCGCGAGATCTCCACCGACAAGAAGTCGGCCGTGCTGATCCTCACCGCGTTCAGCCAGCGCGATCTCATCGAGCAGGCTCGCGACGCCGGCGCCCTCGCCTACCTGGTCAAGCCGTTCCAGCGCTCCGAGCTCATTCCGGCCGTCGAGATCGCCCTCGGCCGCCACCGCGAGATGCGGGCGCTGCACGACCAGACGGCGACGCTCGAGGACCAGCTCGAGACCCGCAAGCTCGTCGACCGGGCCAAGGGCATCCTCATGGACAGCCACGGCATGTCCGAGTCCGAGGCCTTCGACTGGATCCAGAAGACGGCCATGAACGATCGGGTCAAGGCCAAGGACGTGGCCGAGCGGATCATCGCCGGCGACCTCGCGCCGGGCGACGCCGGGGACTGAACCGGTGGCCGCCTCCGGGAGGCGCTTCCTCCTCATCGACGGCAACTCGCTGACGTACCGGGCCTTCTTCGCCCTGCCCACCGACCTCGCCACCGCCTCCGGGCAGGTGACGAACGCCGTGTTCGGGTTCACGTCGATGCTCATCAACATCCTGCGCGACCACCCGAGCCAGGACGTCGTCGTCGCCTTCGACCGGCCCGAGAAGACCTTCCGCCACGAGCGGGTGCTCGACTACAAGGCCGGCCGCTCCGAGGCCCCCGACATCCTCCGCCAGCAGATGGGCCTGGTCCGCCAGGTCATCGAGACGCTCGGCATCACGATGGTCGAGAAGCCGGGCTTCGAGGCCGACGACATCCTCGCCACGCTGGCGTGCCGGGCCGCCGACGCCGGCCACGACGTCATCATCGTCACCGGCGACCGCGACGTGTACCAGCTCGTCGCCGACCCCCACATCAAGGTCCTCTACAACAAGCGCGGCGTCTCCGACTACGCGCTCTACGACGAGGCGGGCATCCTCGAGCGCACGGGCGTGGCCCCGGAGAAGTACGTGCAGTACGCCGCCATGCGGGGCGACACCTCCGACAACCTGCCCGGCGTTCCTGGCGTGGGGGAGAAGACGGCGGCCAAGCTGCTCGACAAGTACGGCGACCTCGACGGCATCTTCGCCCACGTCGACGAGCAGACGCCGAAGCTGCGCGAGAACCTGGCCGCCCACGAGGAGCTGGTGCGCGAGAACGCGATCGTCATGGAGCTGATCCGCGACGTCGACCTCTCCGAGGAGCTGCCGGGCGGGCTCGACGACCTGGCGATGGGCGAGATCGACGCCGAGGAGCTGAAGCGCCTCTTCGACTTCCTCGAGTTCCACTCGCTGTTCGACCGGCTCACCGAGGCGCTCGGCACCGACCTCGGCGGGGTCAAGGCCACCGACGTGCTCGAGGCCGAGGTGGTCGACGGCTCGCTGCCCGCCGACGCCGTGGAGGCGCTGGGCCGCATCGGCGGCGACCCCGACGAGGCCATCGGCGTCGCCGGCGTCTACGGGCCCGACGGCGGGCTGCAGGGCCTGGCCGTCGTCGTCGACGAGGACGTGGCCGACGTCCTCTGGCTGCCGGTCGAGGTGCTCGCCGACGAGTCGGTGCAGGCGGCGCTGCGCCCGGTGCTCGACGAGCGGCGCCTCGCCGTCCACGACGCCAAGCCGCTGCTGAAGGCGCTGTGGGGGATCGGCCTCGACCTCGGCGGCCTGGCCATCGACACGACGCTGGCCGCCTACCTGCTCGACCCGGCCGAGTCGTCGTACCGGCTGGACGACCTGCTCACCCGCTACGCCCGGCTCGAGCTGCCCGACGTCGGCGGTGCCCCCGAGGGCCAGCTCGACCTCGGCACGGACGAGCCGGTCCCGCTGTCGCTGCTCACCGCCCGGGCCGCGCTCGGCACCCGCAAGCTCGCCGTCCCGCTGCTCGACGCCATGGACGCCCAGGGCCTGCGCTGGCTGAACGACGAGCTCGAGACGCCGCTCGTGCGGGTGCTGGCCAAGATGGAGGTCGTCGGTGTCCGGGTCGACGTCGAGGTGCTCACCGCCCTGCGCGACCGCCTCACGCTCGAGTGCGACCGGCTGCGCGAGGCCATCACCGAGGACGCCGGCCACCCGTTCAACGTCAACTCCACCAAGCAGATGCGCGAGGTGCTCTTCGACGAGCTCGGCCTCACGCCGCAGAAGAAGACGAAGACCGGCTACTCCACCGACGCCCAGACGCTGGAGAAGATGGTCGGCCAGCACCCGATCATCGAGCACATCCTCGCCTACCGCGAGGTCGAGAAGCTGCGGTCCACCTACGGGGTGTCGCTCCTGGCGGACGTGCGCGAGGACGGGCGCATCCACGCCACCTTCAACCAGACCGTGGCCCGCACCGGCCGGCTCAGCTCGGACAACCCGAACCTGCACAACATCCCGGTGCGGTCCGAGACCGGCCGGGAGTTCCGCGAGGCGTTCATCCCCGCCGACGGCTGCAAGCTCCTGGTCGCCGACTACAACCAGATCGAGCTGCGCTGCATCGCCCACCTCGCCGAGGACCCCGGGCTGATCGAGGCGTTCGAGTCGGGCACCGACATCCACACCGAGACCGCCGCCCGGGTCTTCGGCGTCGGCCTCGACGAGGTCCAGCCCGACCAGCGGGCCAAGGCGAAGATGGTGTCCTACGGCCTCGCCTACGGCATGGAGGCCTACGGGCTTGGCCAGCGGCTCAACATCCCGACCAGGGAGGCGGCGGTCATCCTCGACGCCTACTTCGCTGCCTTCCCGAACGTGCACGCCTACATGGACCGGGTGGTCGAGGAGGCCCGCTCGCGGGGCTACACCGAGACGCTGTTCGGCCGCCGCCGCCAGATCCCCGAGCTGGCCTCCGGCAACATCCGCATCCGACAGGCGGGGGAGCGCCAGGCCATGAACGCCGGCATCCAGGGTCTGGCCGCCGACATCTTCAAGGTCGCCCTCGTCCACCTCGACCGGGCGCTGGACCGGGAGGGCCTGGCCACCCGGGTCATCCTCCAGGTGCACGACGAGATCATCTGCGAGGTGCCCCTCGACGAGTGCGACGTCGCCCAGGACCTCGTCGAGTCCGAGATGCGCGGCGCCGCCGACCTGCGGGTGCCGCTCGAGGTCAACATCGCCTTCGGCGACTCCTGGGCCGCCGCCAAGTGATCCTGCCGTGACCGACGAGTCGGGGCGCTGGTTCCGCCCGCTCGCCGACCACATGGGCGACACGTACCTGCGGTACTCGTTCACCAAAGGCACCGAGCAGGAGGTCGCCTTCCTCGTCGACGTGCTCGGGCTCGCGCCTGGGATGCGCCTGCTGGATGCGGGGTGCGGTCCCGGGCGCCACATAGGTGAGACAAAGAAGCGGGCGATCGACGTCG
>JBKHXT010000162.1:0-4368 GCA_046565885.1 Acidimicrobiia bacterium | reverse complement strand
TCGAGCCGTTCGAGCCCGGGTGGACGCCCAACACGACCGACCGGTTCACGAAGCGCTACCAGTACGGCAACCAGACCCGGGTCGGGCAGTGGAACCTGTCCCGCCTCGGCGGCGCCTTCCACGTGCTGGTCGGCGACACGACGATGCTCGAGGCCAGCCTCGGCGAGTACGCCGCCACGACCGAGCGCCTGTGGTGGCGGACGTGGCTGGCCAAGTGCGGCATCGACGTCGGCGACGGGGAGGCCCGCCACGTCGACCGGGCCCTGATCGAGGACCTCCACGCCGTCCTGCAGCTGACCGAGCTGGACCTGACGATCTTCTTCCGCTCGCTGCCCGACGTCGCCGCCCTCGACGACTCGGCCACCGACCGGTCGCTGGTCGAACCGCTGGTGGGCGCCGCCTACCGGCCCGACGAGCTCACCGGCGACGTGCTCGCGTCGCTCGCCGGCTGGCTGCGCCGCTGGCGGGCCCGGCTCGATGTCGACGATCCCCGGCCGGCCATGGACGCCGTGAACCCCCGCTTCGTCCTGCGCAACTACCTGGCCCAGCTGGCCATCGACGCCGCCGAGACCGGCGACGACTCGACGATCCACGAGCTGCACGACACGCTGCGCCGCCCCTACGACGACCAGCCCGGCCGCGAGCGCTTCGCCGAGAAGCGGCCCGAGTGGGCTCGTGAGCGGGCCGGCTGCTCGATGCTCTCCTGCTCGTCGTGAGCGCGCCCCCGCTGGAGGTGTCGCTGGTGCGCGGCCCTCGCACCGAGAGCCGCCACCTCGTCCACGCCGTCGTCTGCGACCCCGACGGCGTTGTGGTGCGGGCGTGGGGCGACGCCGACCGCGTGACCCACCCGCGCTCGGCGGTGAAGCCGCTGCAGGCGCTGCCACTGGTCGAGACCGGCGCCGCCGACGCCTTCGAGCTCGGCGACGTGCAGCTGGCGCTGGCCTGCGCGTCGCACGACGGGGAGCCCGGCCACGTGTCGGCCGTCGAGGCGTGGGTGGCCCGCATCGGCTGCACGCCCGACGACCTCGAGTGCGGCGTCGAGCACGGCAAGGGTCCGAGCCCGGCCGGCAACAACTGCTCGGGCAAGCACGCCGGCTTCCTCACGCTGGCCCGCCACCTCGGCGTGTCCACCGCCGGCTACATCCGCCCCGACCACCCGGTGCAGCAGGCCGTGACCGCCGCCCTGGCCGAGACCACGGCGGCCGCCATCGACCCGACCGACGCCGGCACCGACGGCTGCGGCATCCCGGTGCACCCGGTGCCGCTCCGGGCGATCGCCCGGGCGGCGGCCGGCCTGGCGTCGCCCGGCCCTTGGCCCGCCGCCCGCGCCGACGCCGCCCGCCGGCTCACCTCGGCGATGGTCGCCGAGCCGTGGTACGTCGCCGGCACCGGTCGCCTCTGCACCGACCTGATGGCCGCCGCCGACGGTGACGTCGTCGTGAAGGTCGGCGCCGAGGGCGTGCAGCTGGCGGCGCTGCCTCGGCTGGGGCTCGGCGTCGCGCTCAAGACCGAGGACGGGAGCCGCCCGGCGTCGGAGGTGGCGCTCGGCCACGTCCTCGCCGAGATCGAGGGGTTCGACCGGTCCGACGTGTTCGACCCCCGCCGGCGGGTCACCAACTGGGTCGGCACCCACGTCGCCGACTGGACCGTCACCGCCGGCTGACCCCCGGCGATATTTCGTGCCTCGGTCAGGCTGGGCCTGACCCAGGCACGACAGATCCGGTCAGGATCCGGCGAGGAGGCGCTCGGCCACGCGGTGGGCGAGCGCCATGACGGTCAGGGCCGGGCCGACCGAGCCGTTGGTGACGTGCAGCGAGGCGTCGGCCACCCAGAGGTTGTCGTGGCCGTGCGCCCGACCGTCGGGGTCGGTGACCGACGTGGCCGGGTCGGCGCCCATCCGGCACGTGCCTGCCTGGTGGGTCCCGGCCAGCAGGCCGGTGGGGGCGTCGTCGACCCAGGTGTGGCTGGCGCCGCTGGCGGCCAGCCACGCCTCGGCCCGGCGGACCACGTGCCGTGCCGTGCGGGTGGTCTCGGGGTGGGCGGTGCCGGTGAGGCGGGCGGCGGGCACGCCGTGGCGGTCGCGCACGTGGGGGTCGAGCGTCACCCGGTTGCCCGCCCGGGGGATCTCCTGCACCTGGGCGAAGAGATGGCCGGTGCGGCGGAACGTGTCGCGCACCAGCGCCTTCCCCGCCAGTCCCCAGCGGGGCGCTCCGGGCGGCAGCGCCCACTGCCAGTGGACGACCGGCAGCTTGCGCAGCTCGTTGCCGACCACGCCGCCGCCGACCAGGGCGGCGCCCGAGCCGTCGACGTTGCCGTGGGCGAGGTCGAGGGTGGCGATGGTGGCGCCGGGGCCGAGGCCGTCGAGGTCCTCGTCGAACCACCCGAACGCCGAGGCGAAGGCGTGGCCCTGGAGGTGCCGCCCGACCTGGTCGGTGGCGTTCCCCAGACCGTCGGGGTGCTCGTCGCTGCGGCTGGCGAGCAGCAGGCGCGCGGTCTCGATCGCCCCGCAGGCGACCACCACGTGGCCGGCCCGGACGTGGCGACGGCCGACCGCGGCCTCGTCGACGAGGGCGACGCCGTCGACGCGCCCGCCGCTGGTCGTGATCTGCGTCGCCCGGGTGCGCACCACGAGGGTGGCGCCGGCGGCCAGCGCCCGCGGGACGACGGTGTCGTGGGTGCCGTTGCGACCGCCGGTGGGGCACGGCAGGCCGACGCAGGCGCCGCAGGCCTCCTCGCCGCAGGCGGGGCGGCCGTCCCGGGGCACGGTGTTCAGCAGGAGCGGCACCCGTCGGGTGGCCAGACCGAGCCGCTCGGCACCGGCCCGGAGCAGCGCCGCCTCCCGGTCCTCGGGCAGCGGCCGCATGGGGTGGACCGTGGACGGGCCGGCGACCCCGACCTCGCGCTCGATCCACTCGTAGTGGGGTGCCAGGTCGTCGGCGGTGAGCGGCCAGTCGGCCAGCGACGACCCGTCGGGGACGCCGTAGCGGCTGGCCATGCGCAGGTCGTCGGCGAGGAACCGCCAGGCGAGGCCCTGGTACACGCGGGTGCCGCCGCCGACGACGGAGGCGCCGGCGTGCCAGTCGGGATCCCACGGCCGCTCCACGGTGCGGGCGCGGCCACCCACGACCCGGGGCTCGGCGACGGGAGACGCCGGTCCGAGCCCGTGGGCCTGCGTGCGGTGGTTGCGCAGCTCGTCGACGGGGCCGTCGAGCCGGGCGGGGCCCCGCTCGACGAGGAGCACGCTGGCGCCGGCTTCGGCGAGGACGCAGGCGGCCACGCCGCCCCCGCCCCCGGCGCCGAGCACGACCACGTCGTAGGCGTCGGCCACCTCGGCCAGCGGCGTGGTGCGCAACGTCGGGTCCGGCCCCGGTGGCACGGGACGGAACCCGAGCATCGTGCGCCCGGCGCCGGCCGCGTGGCCGTAGTAGGCCCGGGCGGCGGCTCGGACCAGGATCTCGCGCTCGGCGTCCGGGAGCGCCTCGAGGAGCTCGTCGACCTGGGCCTGCTCGAGCGCTTCGGGGGGTCGCCCGTGGCGGGCGAGCGAGCGCTCGGTCACCGCCTCGACGGCGGCGCGGATGGCGTCGCCGTCCCGGCGGGTCAGCGGGTGGGCGTCCAGCTCGTCGAGGTAGGGCTCGAGGCCGGCGTCGGCGACCGAGGGCCACTCGTCGGCGGGGACCAGGCGGTCGAAGACCGCCCGGAGCCGGGCCCGCTCGTCGTCCGGCCGCATGCCCGGAGGCTACGGGCGCGACGAGGCCCCGGGGGTACAGGCTCCCGGGGCCTCGTCAGCTCGTCCTGGTGCGGCGGAAGGGTGCAGCAGGGCGAGCGAGCTGCGACCGCCGGCGCTACGGCCGCTTGGCCCGGCCCTCGGCGGCCTGCGGAGCCGGGCCGTCCTCGCCGTCCTCCTCCTCGAGCTCCTGCTCGGCGCCGGCGTCACCGGCCTGCTCCGGGACCGGCGGGTTCTCGCGGTGCTGCTGGCCCTGCTGCGCCTCCTCGGGCAGCTCCTCGGGCTGACCGGGCGTCGGGGTGACCGCCTTGTCCTCGGCCGGCGTGCCGGCGATGGCCTCGTCGCGGACGGCCATGCCGTCCACGCCGCCATCCTGTGCGTCCTCGGCGATCGCCTGGCCGTCGACGCCCTCGCCCGCCTCACCGGCGTCCTCGGCCTCGGTCTCGGTCTCGGTCACCTCTTCGTCGTCGCCCTCGGCGCCAGCCTTCTGCTTGGCGTCCTCGGCGACCTGGGCGCCGTCCCGGCCCTGGTCGGCCGTGTCGACGCCCTCCTCGCCGGCGTCGACCTCGACCTCCTCCTGCGCCTGGTCCGGCAGCACCGGGAGCTCGATGACGTCGGCGGCGTGCAGGCCGCCGGCGCTCGCG
>JBKHXT010000161.1:0-16690 GCA_046565885.1 Acidimicrobiia bacterium | reverse complement strand
ACTGGCAGCACGGCGACGACTGGAACGGCCAATCCCCCGCCGAGCGCCACGACGTCGCGGTCGTCATCACCTGACGGCGCCCGTGACAGCACCCGGTCTAGGGTCGCCGGGCATGGCGCCCGTGGCGATCCGGCTCCAGGGCGTCACGAAGCGCTACCCGGGCGCCGCCGCCGACGCCGTCCACCGGCTCGACCTCGAGATGCCGGCGGGCGAGATCGTCGCCCTCGTCGGCCCGTCCGGCTGCGGGAAGACGACGACGCTGAAGATGATCAACCGGCTCATCGAGCCGACGTCCGGCACCATCGAGGTCAACGGCCGGCCGGCGAACGAGCTCCCGGTGCACGAGCTGCGCCGGGGCATCGGCTACGTCATCCAGCACACCGGCCTGTTCCCGCACCGCACCGTGGCCGCCAACATCGCCACCGTCCCCAAGCTGCTCGGCTGGGACAAGCGCCGCACGCAGGAGCGGGTGGAGGAGCTGGTCGACCTGGTCGGCCTCGACCGGGCCCTGCTCGACCGCTACCCGAGCGCCCTGTCCGGCGGGCAGCAGCAGCGGGTCGGGGTGGCTCGGGCGCTCGCCGCCGACCCGCCGATCCTGCTGATGGACGAGCCCTACAGCGCCGTCGACCCCATCGTCCGGGCCCGGTTGCAGGACGAGCTGCTCGACCTGCAGCGTCGGGTGCAGAAGACCATCGTGCTGGTGACCCACGACGTGGACGAGGCGATCAAGCTCGGCGACCGCGTGGCGGTGCTGAACGTGGGCGGCATCCTCGAGCAGGCGGCCCCGCCGGCCGAGCTGCTCGCCCACCCCGCCTCCGACTTCGTCGCCGACTTCCTCGGCGAGGAGCGGGGGCTGAAGCGGCTGGCGCTGCTGCGCGTGCGCGACCTCACGCCGGGCACCGGACCGGTCGTCGAGATCGGCACCGACGCCGACCTGGTGCGCGAGGCCATGCGCAAGCACAAGGTCGAGTGGTACGGCGTCCTCGACGGCGACCGGCTGCTCGGCTGGCACTGGGGCGCCGACCTCGGCGGCGCCGTGCACGCCGACGGCGTGCACGAGTTCCGGGCCGTCGTCTCGCCGGACACCACGCTGCGGGCCACGCTCGACGGCATCGTCGGCTCGCTCACCAACGTCGCCGTCGTGGTCGACGAGGCCGGCGCCTACCGGGGCATGGTGCGCATCGACGAGATCAGCGAGCGCGTGAGGTGATCCTCGGTCAGGCGTCGCGGCGCGAGCAGCTGATCGCCTGGGACTGGGTCGCCGAGCGCGGCGACGAGATCTGGGAGCGCACGGTCGAGCACCTGCAGCTGACGGGCTTCGCCGTGGGCATCGGGTTCGTGATCGCCATGGCCATGGCGCTGGTGGCGCTGCGGTGGCGGTCGACCTACGCCCCCTTCGCCGCCTTCTCCGGGGCGCTGTACAGCATCCCGAGCCTGGCGCTGTTCGCCATCCTCGTGCCGTTCACCGGCCTCGGCTTCCGGCCCGTGCTCATCGCGCTGGTGACCTACACGCTGCTCATCCTGCTGCGGAACATCGTGGCCGGCGTCGACAGCGTCCCCCGCTCGGTCATCGAGGCCGCCGACGGCATGGGGTACGAGCCGTGGCGCCGCTTCCTCGCCGTCGACCTGCGCCTGGCGGCGCCGGCGATCATCGGCGGCGTGCGGGTGGCCACGGTGACGGTCATCGGCCTGGTCACCGTCGGCGCCCTGGTCGGCAGCGGCGGCTACGGCGTGTTCATCGACGACGGCCTGAACCGCAACTTCTCGACGCCGATCGTGGTGGGTGGCGGGCTGTCCATCGCCATGGCGCTCGCCTTCGACGCCGCGTTCGTGCTGCTGCAGCGGCTGGTGACGCCGTGGGCCCGGACGGGAGCGCAGCCGTGATCAGCGACGCCCTCGCCTACCTCACCGATCCCGACTCGTGGTGGGGGCGCAGCGGGCTGGTGCGCCTGACGTGGAACCACGTGCAGCTGTCGGCGGTGGCGCTGCTCGCTGCCGTCCTCATCGCCGTGCCACCGGCGCTGCTGCTCGGCCACCGGCACCGGGGCGGGGCGCTGGCGATCTCGCTCGTCAACCTCAGCCGCGCCCTGCCCACCTTCGCCGTCATCGCCTTCGTCCTCCCGCTCTCCTACCAGCTCGACCTGGGCTTCGGGTTCTGGCCGACGTTCGTGGCCCTGCTCCTGCTCGCCTTGCCGCCGGTGTTCGTCAACGCCTTCACCGGCGTCGACGGGGTCGACCCGGCCGTCGTCGAGGCCGCTCGAGGCATGGGCATGCGCGACGCGGAGGTGCTGCGCCGGGTGGAGCTGCCGGCGGCCCTCCCGCTGCTCGCCGCCGGCGTCCGGGTGTCGGCGGTGCAGGTCGTGGCCACCACGACCCTCGGCACGCTGGTGGGCTTCCGGAGCCTCGGCGAACCGATCATCGTCGGCATCGCCTCGCGCGACTACGGCAAGGTGCTGGCCGGCGCCGTCGTCGTCGCCGTGCTCTCGCTGCTCACCGACGCCGCGTTCGGTGCGCTCGGGCGCCGCCTCGCGCCGTGGTCGCGGGAGCGGTCGACGGAGTCGCGCGTGAGCGTCCAGCACGCCTCATGAGCAAGGATTCGGCCACGCACCCCCGAAAGGACCTCTTGCCATGAAGCCCACCAAGCTGCTGCTCGCCCTGCTGGCGGCGCTCGCCCTCATCGCCGGCGCGTGCGGCGACGACGACGACGCCGGCGTCGCCTCCTCCGGCGACACCACGTCCGACACCGCCGACGACGCCGCGACCACGACCTCCGAGCCCGACGGCGGCGAGCCCAGCGGCGACCAGCCGGCCATCCGCATCGGCGCCCAGGACTTCGGCGAGTCGGCCATCCTCGCCGAGATCTACGGCCAGGTCCTCGAGGCCAACGGCTACGAGGTCGAGCAGGTCAGCGTCGGCGGCTTCCGCGACGTGCTGCTCGCCGCCTTCGACAACGGCGAGGTCAACCTGTCGCCGGAGTACGCCGCCTCCATGCTCGAGTTCCTGAACGGCAACGCCGGCGAGGCCACGGGCGACGCCGAGGAGACGGTCGAGCTCCTGCAGGCCCAGCTGGACGAGATCGGCCTGGTCGCCCTCGAGCCGGCGCCCGCCGTCGACACCAACGCCTTCGTGGTGACGAGCGAGACCGCCGAGGCCGAGGGCCTCGAGAACCTGTCCGACCTGCCGGCGGACGGCGGCGGCCTCAGCCTCGGCGCCCCGCCGGACTGCGAGACCAACCCGTTCTGCATCCCCGGGCTCCAGGACGTCTACGGCGTCGACCTGTCGGGCAGCTTCGTCCCGCTCGACGCCGGGCTCGTGGCCGATGCCCTCGAGGCCGGCGAGATCCAGGTCGGCGTGCTGTTCTCCACCAGCGGCCGGATCGCCGACGAGGGGTGGGTGCTGCTCGAGGACGACATGGACATGCTCGCCGCCGACAACGTGACCCCGGTGATCTCCGCCGAGCTCGAGGAGGCCTACGGCCAGGAGCTGGTCGACCTGCTGAACGAGATCAGCGCGGCGATCGACACCGACACGCTCACCGACCTCAACCGGCGCTTCGACATCGAGCTCGAGGACGCCGACGCCATCGCCGCCGACTTCATCGAGCAGGCCGGCCTCGGCAGCTGATCCACACGTCTGCGCTCCGCCGGCCAGCGCCCCTCAGGGGTGGCCGGCCGGCGGCGCGTCGCGGACCAGGTCGAGCGCCCGGTCGGCGGTGACCGCCGGGCTCCAGCGGTAGCCCTGGCCGCCGTCGACGCCGAGGTCGAGCAGCCGGGCCACCTGCTCGTCGGTCTCGACGCCCTCGGCGATCGTCCGCAGGCCGAGCGCCTTGGCCAGCCCGATGATGGCGGCGACGATGGCGTCGCGCTCGTGGTCGACGCCGAGCCCGGCGACGAAGGAGCGGTCGATCTTCAGCTCGTCGACGTGGAAGTGCTGGATGCGGCTGAGCGACGAGTAGCCGGTGCCGAAGTCGTCGATGGACACCTCGACGCCGATGGCCTCCAGCCGGCGCAGGCTCTCCGCCACGGCGTCGGTGTCGGCCAGCGCCGACTCGACCACCTCGATGCCGAGGTGGCTCGCGTCGACGCCGTGCGCCGCGAGGAGGTCGAGGACCTGGTCGGGGAAGGCGGGCTCCGCGAGCAGCTCGCCGGACACGTTGGCCGAGACCCGGAGCGAGAGGTCGGGGCGGGCGGCCCGGAACCGGGCGAGCGTCTCCACCGTCTCGGCGAGCACGACCCGGTCGATCTCGCCGACGACGCCGCCCTCCTCGGCCACGGCCAGGAACGACGCCGAGCCCTCGAACTCGGCGTCGTCGCCCTCCCACCGGGCCAGCGCCTCGAAGCCCACGAGGGCGCCGGTGCGCAGGCAGGTCTGGGGCTGGAAGTAGGCGTGGATGGCGCCGTCGGCCACGGCGGCACGGAGGCGCTCGGCGAACGCCCGCCGTGATCGCGCCCGCTCTCGGAGGGCGTCGTCGAAGAGGGCGATGCGGTTCTTGCCGAGCTCCTTGGCCTGGTACATGGCGGCATCGGCGTTGCGGAGCAGCAGCTCGGCGCCGACGCCCGGTTGGGCCATCGCGACGCCCACCGAGCCGGCCAGCTGGCCACGCACGCCGTCGACCACGATCGGGTCCCCGAGGGCGTGCAGGACGCGCTCGGCGACGGCGAGCGCGTCGTCGGCGTCCTCGACGTCGACGAGGGCGGCGACGAACTCGTCGCCGCCGATGCGGGCGACCAGGTCCTGCGCCCGCAGCGCCTCGCGCATCCGCTGGGCCACGACCCGCAGCGCGTGGTCGCCGGCGAGGTGGCCGACGCGGTCGTTGAGCTCCTTGAAGTCGTCGAGGTCGACGAAGACCACGGCGGTCCGGACGCCGCCCGCCCGCTCGAGCACCGCCTCGACCTCCTCGACGAACCGGCGGCGGTTGGGCAGGCCGGTGAGCGGGTCGTGCAGCGCCTGGAACGCCAGCTCGTCCTCGAGCCGGCGCCGGTCGGCGATGTCGATGGCGGTCCCGACGAGGCCGTGGAAGTCGATGTCGTCGTCGTCGATGCGCTCCAGCGACAGGTGCAGCGGCAGCACGGTGCCGTCGGGGACGATGAACTCGTACTCGCCCTCCCAGCGCCCGGCGACGGCGAGGGAGCGGGCGATCTCCTGGTCGGACCGCCGGTCGCCGGCGGTCACCCCGATCTCGTCCAGGCGGCGCCCGATGGCCCGGTCGGCTCGGACGCCGGTGAGCGCCTCGGCGCGCGGGTTCCAGTACGCGATGACGCCGTCGTGGTCGGTGATGACGACCCCGGCCGGGAAGCGCTCCATCAGGCGACCCTCGAGCCGGCTCGTGATCTCGTGGACCCGGCTGTCGGTGACGTCGGAGCCCACGAGGGCCACCGCCCGCACGCCCGGGTCGTCGATCAGGTTCACGAGCGTGGCGTCGACGTCGCGCCGGCGCCGGTCGCCGTCGAGCACGCGGAAGCGCACCGGGCGGCGCTCGCCCGGCACGGCCGCCACCTGCTCGTACACCGACCGCACGCGGTCGAGGTCGGCCGGCTCGACGAAGGCGGCCACCTCGGCCCCGACCAGCTCGTCGCGGGAGAGCCCCAGCAGCTCGCAGGTGCGGTCGGACACGTAGGCGATCGTCCGGTCGGGGTCGATCAGGCAGAAGATCGGCGACGACTCGTCGACGGCCCGCAGCACCCGGGCGTCGTCGAAGCGGGCGCCGAGCTCGGCGAGGCGCAGGGCGGTGACGTCGTGGTGGACGAGCACGGCCCCGCCCTCGGGCGTCGGCGAGATGCGCAGGTTGTGCCAGCGGGTCCCGGATGGCGTGCGGATCGCGTAGTCGACGGCGAAGGCGGTGCGGCGGCCGCTGAGCACGTCTCGCAGGCCGACGGCGACCTCGAGGGCGCCTTCGGAGCCCGGACCGCTGGCGTGCTCGCAGACCGACAGGTAGCTGACGCCGACGCCGCACCGGGACGGGTCGGTCGCCGTCGCCGCCGTGCCGGTCCAGGCGGCGTTCACGGCGATGATCCGCCCGGTCGCGTCGACGACGGCGATCGGGCTGTCGATCGCGTCGAAGACGACCCCGCCCTCCACGGGCCGGGCCGCCGGGACCTCCGAGGTCGGGCGGACGGCGTCCACGACACCATGCTGGCCGACGCGGCGTGCTGGCACCGGTACCGAGCGTCACCTCCTCACCGGGCGGAGGTCCGCCCCGACCGGCGCACCCCGTAGGCTGGCTCGTTCCCCCACCTGCCCTCGGAGGCTCCCTTGGCCCTGCGCGCCGACCTACGGAACGTGGCGATCGTCGCCCACGTCGACCACGGCAAGACCACCCTCGTCGACAAGATGCTCTGGCAGTCCGGCGCGTTCCGGGAGAACCAGGACGTCGCCGAGCGGGTCATGGACTCGATGGACCTCGAGAAGGAGAAGGGGATCACGATCCTGGCCAAGAACACGGCCATCCCCTACGACCACGACGCCGAGGGCACCGTCAAGATCAACATCGTCGACACGCCCGGCCACGCCGACTTCGGCGGCGAGGTCGAGCGGGCGCTGTCGATGGTCGACGGCATCCTCCTGCTGGTCGACGCCAGCGAGGGGCCGCTCCCCCAGACCCGATTCGTGCTGCGCAAGGCGCTCCAGGCGCGACTGCCGGTGATCCTGGTGATCAACAAGGTCGACCGCCCCGACTCCCGCATCGACGAGGTCGTGCACGAGGTCGAGGAGCTGTTCCTCGACCTCGACGCCGACGAGGACCAGATCAGCTTCCCCATCGTCTACTGCGTCGCTCGCGACGGCCGAGCCTCCATGGACCGCCCGGAGAACGGCGCCGGCCTCCCCGAGGGCTCCACGCTCAAGCCGCTGCTCGACCTGCTCGTCGAGCACATCCCGGCGCCTTCGTACGACGAGGCGATGCCGCTGCAGGCGCTCGTCACCAACCTCGACTCCTCCCCCTACCTGGGCCGCCTCGCCCTGTGCCGGGTGCGCAACGGCCGGATCCGCAAGGGCCAGTCCGTGATGTGGTGCAAGGCCGACGGCACCCAGGAGCGGGTGAAGCTGGGCGAGCTGTTCATCACCGAGAACCTCGACCGCGTCCCGGCCGAGAGCGCCGGACCGGGCGAGATCATCGCCATCGCCGGCATCGACGAGATCACCATCGGCGAGACCCTCGCCGACCCCGAGGACCCCCGTCCGCTGCCGGTCATCACCATCGACGAGCCCAGCCTGTCGATGACGATCGGGGTCAACACCTCGCCGCTCGCCGGCAAGGACGGCTCGAAGATGACCGCCCGGCTGGTGAAGGCGCGCCTCGACGCCGAGCTCATCGGCAACGTGTCGATCCGGGTCCTGCCCACCGAGCGGCCGGACACCTGGGAGGTCCAGGGTCGGGGCGAGCTGCAGCTCGCCGTGCTGGTCGAGATGATGCGGCGCGAGGGCTTCGAGCTCACCGTGGGCAAGCCACAGGTCCTCATCCGGGAGATCGACGGCAAGGTGCACGAGCCGGTGGACCGGGTCACCGTCGACGTGCCCGAGGACTACCTCGGCGTCGTCCAGCAGCTCCTCGCCGTCCGCAAGGGCCGCCTGGAGCAGATCGTGAACCACGGGACCGGCTGGGTCCGGCTCGACTACCTGGTGCCGGCTCGCGGCCTCATCGGGTTCCGCACGGAGCTGCTCACCGAGAGCCGCGGCACGGCGCTGCTGCACCACGTGTTCGAGCGCATGGAGCCCTGGGCGGGCGAGATCCGGGCCCGCCGCAACGGCTCCCTCGTGGCCGACCGCACCGGCGAGACGCGCAGCTACTCGCTGCTCAGCCTCCAGGAGCGCGGCCAGCTCTTCGTCGGCCCCGGCGTCGCCGTCTACGAGGGCATGGTCATCGGCGAGAACGCCCGCACCGAGGACATGGACGTGAACCCGACGAAGGAGAAGCAGAAGACCAACGTGCGCTCCTCCACGTCGGACAACTTCGAGAAGCTCATCCCGCCGACGCTGCTGTCGCTCGAGCAGGCGCTCGAGCACATCGCCGACGACGAGTGCGTCGAGGTCACGCCCACCCACGTGCGGATCCGCAAGGTCGAGCTCGACCAGAACCTGCGGGCCCGCAAGGCCAAGCAGGCCAAGACCGCCGCCCAGAGCTGACCGTCCTGGCCGACGGATCCCCCTGCATCCGGGGGGATCGGTAGGCCAGAACGGGTGGGTGGCACCATCGGGGCCGTGCAGGTCTCGGCGAGGGTCGACTACGCGGTGCGGGCGATGCTCGAGCTGGCCGCCGCCGCGCCCGAGCGGCGCACCCGCGACCAGATCGCCGAGGCCCGCGACGTCCCGGCCAAGTACCTCGAGGCGATCCTCGGGTCGCTGCGCCACGCCGGCCTGGTGCGCAGCCAGCGCGGGCCCGAGGGCGGGTTCACGCTCGCCGGTGACCCCGGCGACGTCACCATCGCCCAGATCGCCCGGGCGGCCGAGGGCCCGCTGACGCTGGTGCAGGGCGAGCGGCCCGAGTCGGTCCGCTACGCGGGCGACGAGCCGCTGACCGACCTCTGGGTGGCGGTCCGGGCGGCCCTGCGCTCGGTGCTCGAGGCCGTGACGCTGGCCGACCTGCTCGCCGGTCAGCTGCCGGCGGACGTGGAGGCGCTGATCGCCGACGACGACGCCTGGCGCCCCCACTGAGCGCGGGTGGCGACGAGGCCGACGGCGATCACCGCGAGGATCCCCGGGTACACGTAGGCGCCGTCGAGGTCGTGCAGGCGCACCATGGTCCGGGCGTTGGTCAGCAGCAGGATGCCGCCGACGCCGACCCCGAGCAGCGCCGTGGGCAGCACCCGGACGAGCCAGGCGGCGAACGGGGCGGCGACCACCCCGCCGGCCAGCAGGGCGACGACGACCGTGGCGTCGATCCCGGCGGTGCCGATGCCGATGAGGAAGCCGATGCTGGCGGCGACCGACACGACGAGCTCGGCCGTGTCGACCGAGCCGATCACGTGGCGGGGCGACATGCGGGTGGCGGTCAGCAGCGTGGGCGTGGCGATCGGGCCCCACCCGCCACCGCCGATGGCGTCGACCAGCCCGCCGACCACGCCGACGCCGGCGCCGCCGGCCCGGCTCAGGTCCCGGCGGCGGACGTTGGCGCCGACGCCGAAGGCGAAGCGGAGCAGCACGATGACGCCGAGCCCGAAGAGGATGGCGGCGGTCCACGGCGCCACGACGTCGCCGTCGAGCGACGACAGCAGGGTGGCGCCGGCGAAGGCGCCGATGCCGCCCGGCAGGGCGATGCGGCGCACCACCTGCCAGTCGACGTTGCCGAGCTTCCAGTGGCTCAGGCCCGACACCGCCGTGGTGCCGACCTCGGCCAGGTGGATCGAGGCCGAGACGAGCGCCGGGGCGTAGCCGGCGGCGACGAGGAACGTGGCCGAGGACGCCCCGTAGGCCATGCCGAGCGAGCCGTCGATGGTCTGGGCGGCGAGGCCGACGAGCGTGAACGTGAGGAGCCGTCGCATCAGCGACATTTCCTATCTGGTTTTAGGTGTTTACGACAACCCCTACGACCCCACCCCGAGGGCGGTGAGCGCGGCGCCGACGGCGACCACCCCGAGGAGCGCGACGCCGATGGAGACGAAGCGGCGGTCGTGCTCCTGGCGCCACCGGTGCACCAGCCACGCCACCCGCAGCAGGGGCGTGGCCACCACGGCGGTGACGACGGCCGTGGCGACGGCGATCCCGGCGTCGCCGGGCAGCACGGCGCTCAGCAGCCCGGCGACCATCACCCCGCGCGTCACCCAGCCCAGCGCCGGGGCCTGCCACCGGCCCCGGATCGTGCTGACCCGGCCGCCCGGGATCGGCGGGCGCGGCGGCATGGTCCCGCTCATCCCCGCACCACCAGCACGACGGCGACGCCGACGAGCAGCACGGACAGGACGCGTCGGATGCGGGCGGGGCTGAGCGTCGACTGGAGCCCGGCGCCGAGCTGGCCGCCGATCAGGCTCCCGACCACGACGATGGCGCTCGCCTCCACGTCGATGCGGCCCTGGAGGGCGAAGACGACGAGCGCCGCCGCCGAGGTGATGCCGACCGTGAACGTCGTCGTCGCCGCCGCCACCTTCACGGGCACGTGCATGAGCTCGGAGGTCGCCGGCGTCTTCAGGAACCCGCCGGAGGCCCCCGCCGTGCCGGCGATGAACCCGGCGAGGCCCATGAGCCCGAGACCGCTCGAGAGGTGGTCGACCCGGTACGGCACGACGGCGTCGCCGAGGGGGTAGGCGCCGCCGAGGGCGCCGACGCGCTCGCCGACGTCGCTCGGCTCGCACGCCGGATCCGGGGGGTTGCGCACGCCCTTGCGGGCGCCGCCGGCGACGGCGGCGGCCAGCGCCACCCCGGCCAGCAGGTAGGTCAGCACCTGGTCGCTGAGCGCGCCGGACAGGAGGGCGCCGCCGACGGCACCGGTCGAGGCCGCCAGCTCGGTGGTGATGCCGAGCCGGTGGTTCACCGTCCGCTCGGCGAGCTGGCGGGGCCCGGCGGCGATGGAGCCGGCCGCGACCGTGAGCAGGCCGAGCGGCGCCGCCTCCGACGCCGGCATCCCGGTGAGGACGAGGGCGGGGACGAGGAGCACGGCGCCCCCGAGCCCGCCGAGCGCGCCGACGGCCGCAGCCACGAGCGCCATGGCGGCGTAGCCGAGCACCTCCACCTCAGTCGACCGCCCGCAGCTCGGTGCCGTAGGAGCGGTCGGGCGCCCACTCGGCCACGAAGGTGTAGCGGTCGCCCCGCACCGCCGTCTCGCGCCACTCGATCGGTCGGCCGGCGGCGTCGACCGAGCACCGGTGGATGCGGAACACCGGCTGCTTCGTCGACAGGCGCAGCAGGCGGCGCTCGTCGTCGTCGGGCAGCTCGGTGGCGATGCGCTCGGTGCCCGCCACCGGACGCACCCCGCAGTAGTGCTGCAGCTCGTCGTAGAGGCCGGCGCGGGAGAGGTCGGCGTCGAGCAGCGGGCGGGCGATGGACGCCGGCAGCCACACCACGTCGTGGGCCAGCGGTTGACCGTCGGCGAGCCGCACCCGCTCGATGCGCACCAGGTCGGCGTCGGGCGCCAGGTCGAGGCGCGAGGCGATGCCGGCGTCGCGGACCACGCCCCGCTCGCGCACCTCGCTGCGCTGCTCGAGGCCCTGGTCCTCGATCGAGCGGAACAGGCTGTACAGCGCGCCGGTGGGCTGCTCGACGGCGGGCACCCGGACGAAGGTCCCGCGGCCGCGCTCGCGGGTCACGACGCCCTCGGCCTGGAGGTGCCGCACCGCCTCGCGGGCGGTGTGGCGCGACACGCCGTACTCGGCGGTCAGCTCGAGGTCGGTGGGGAACGAGTCGTGCAGCTCGCCGGCGTCGAGCCGGGCCCGCAGGTCGTCGAGCAGCTGGGCCCAGAGCGGCAGCGGGCTGGAGCGGTCGAGGCGCCGGCGGGTCACGTGCGCGCCACCACCTCGCGCCAGGCGCCGTAGCCCCCGAGCACGTCGCTGACGTCGGTGAAGCCGTCGGCCCGCAGCAGCGAGGCCGCCACCGACGACCGGTAGCCGCCGGCGCAGTACACGACGGTGGGCCGGTCGGGGTCCAGCTCGGCGAGCCGGGCGGGCAGCTGGCCCACCGGGATGTTGCGCGCACCGGGGATCGAGCCCAGCGCGTGCTCGCCGGGGTTCCGGACGTCGACCAGCTGGAGGTCGGGCAGCTCCCGCCGCCGGTCCTCGAGGTCGAGGGGCGTGAGGCGGGAGGCGACCCGCGCCCGGTCGGCGTGGTCCTGCAGGACCTGGAACGGGGCGTCCACGTGGCCGACCACCCGGTCGAAGCCGATGCGGCCAAGGCGGTTCTTGGCCTCGAGCTCGGTGCCGGGCTCGACGAAGAGGACGATGTCGGCGTCGGCCGGCACGACCGACCCGGCGAACTCGGCGTACCGGCCGGCGAGCCCGACGTTGACGGCGCCATCCAGGTGGCCGCGGGCGAACTCCACCGGATCCCGCCCGTCGACGAGCACCGCCCCCTCGGCTCGGGCGGCCTCGACCTGCGCCCACGACAGCGCCGGCGGCGGCGTGCCCTCGTCGAGCAGGGCGCGGCGCTGCTTGTTGAGCGAGGCGTCGTGGGCGAAGTAGCCGGGCGCCGGCGACTGGCCCTCGGTCACGAGGGCGACGAAGGTCTCCTCGTCCGGGGCCAGCAGCGCGTAGTTCTCCCGCCGCTGGTCACCGATCGTGGACGTCAGCTCGGTGGAGAGGTTCTTGCCGCACGCCGACCCGGCGCCGTGGGCCGGGAACACGCGGGTGGCGTCGGGCAGGGTCAGCAGCTTCGTGCGCAGGCTGGCGTGGAGGTGGCGGGCCAGCTCGTCCTGCGACACACCGACGGAGGTGAGCAGATCCGGCCGCCCGACGTCGCCGATGAACAAGGTGTCGCCGGTCAGCACGCCGTAGGGCACGTCGTCGTCGGCGTGCTCGTACACGACGATGCTCATCGACTCCGGGGTGTGGCCGGGCGTGTGCCGCACCTCGAGGACCACGTCGCCGAGGGAGAGGCGCTCGCCGTCGGCGAAGCGGCGGATCTCGTAGTCGGGGTCGGCGACGGAGGAGAACCCGACCTCGGCGCCGGTGGCCGCCGCCAGCTCGAGGTGCCCGGACACGAAGTCGGCGTGGAAGTGGGTCTCGAGCACCAGCTCGATGGTCAGGCCGAGCGCCCGGGCCTCGTCCAGGTACACCGACACGTCGCGCTGGGGGTCGACGACGACCGCCCGCCCGGTCGACTCGTCGCCGATGAGGTACGAGGCGTGCGAGAGGCAGTCGAGGTAGTGCTGCTGGAAGATCACGACGCCCTCCGAGGCTCCCGACCGGACGAATGTCCGGACATCCGGACACCGTAGCGGCTCCGAGGCGACTGCGTGCGCGAAGACGCCCAGCCCCGGGAGGAGCTGGGCGTCGGTTTCCGTGCACCCCGTACGGGATTCGAACCCGTGTTGCCGGCGTGAGAGGCCGGTGTCCTAGGCCGCTAGACGAACGGGGCAGGGCGGGCGAGCATAACCGGCGGCTGCGCAGCCGGGGAACTCGCCGTTGCGTTCGGGCGGGAGGACTCGAACCCCCAATGAGTGGACCAGAACCACTTGTGTTGCCAATTACACCACGCCCGATCGGTGGGACGGACGAGGCTACCGGACGGCTCCGAGCGATCGCACACTCGTCAGCTGGTCGTCGAGGTTCACCAGGCGCCGGAAGCCGACCACCCGGCCGGCGGCCACGGCGGCCGTCTCGCGGGCCAGCGCCCGGGCCCGTCCGGCCACCGAGAGCCCCGGATCGACGGGCGACACCTGGGCGTCGAGGCCGAGCTCGTGGGCGATCCGGCCCAGCCGGTAGGCGTGGTAGTCGTCGCTCACGAGCACGGCCGAGCGCATGCCCCGGTCCCGCATCAGGCGGGTGGCGGCGGCCAGCTGCTCCCACGTGTTCGCGCCCTGCTCCTCGCGCAGGATGGCGTCCTCGGGCACGCCCCGCCCCCGCAGGTACGCGTAGCCGGTGCCCGCCTCGGTGAAGCGGTCGCCCTGCTGGTTGCCGCCGGTCACGACCACGATGGGCGCGACCCCGTCCTCGTACAGCTCGAGCGCGTGCTCGAGCCGGCCGCGCAGGACCGGCGAGGGCCGGCCGTCGTACTGGGCGGCGCCGAGCACGATGATGGCCTCGGCCGGCCGGTGCGAGTCGCCGGTCGTGGCCTCCACCACCTGCACGAACGTGATGCCGACGTACACGAGCGCGAGGACGAGGACGAGGACCAGCGCTCGGGCGCCCACACGCAGGAGACGGCCCACGGACACGGTGGGCGAGCGTACCGACGGGGCCGGGAGCCCTCGGTGCACGTCACCACCAGCCCCGTCGTGCCACCCTGGCCGCCGTGCCCCGACCCGACCACGACGGCGACGACGCCGGCGACGAGACCACCGTGGCCACCACGGCCGCCGCCGCCGTGCCGCCGGAGCAGGTGTGGCACACCATCGTCGAGCGCACGCCCGAGTGGTGGTCCGCCCCGTACCTGGCGCCCGAGGCCGGCGCGATGCACGTGGAGGCGCGCCTCGGCGGGCGGGTGTGGTCCGACGTGCCCGGCGGCGGGCGCGTGGTCCGCCACGGCACCATCCGCGCCTTCGACCCGCCCGAGCGCCTCGAGATCGGCAGCGTGCTGGTGCCCGGCGCCTACGCCGGGTCGATCACGCTCACCGTCGAGCGCACGAGCCTCGGCTCGGAGGTGCGCGTCGAGCAGATGGCGCGGGGCCGCATCGACCCGAGGGTCGAGGAGCAGATCTCGACGGGGTGGGCGCAGCTGCTCGCCCAGCTCACGGAGCTGGCGGAGCGGTAGCGCCCGGCGCCGGGCTCAGGCCGCAGCGGCCTCGACTGTCGGGCAGAAGTGCTGGTCGCCGGCGCAGACGATGTCGAGCACCCGGCGGACGACGCCGTTGGCGCCGCACAGCGTGAGCCGCCCCGAGAGCGGCTCGAGCCGGTGCTGCAGGTCGTCCCAGAGGTCGAGCCCGTCCGAGGTGCACAGCACCAGGTCGTCGAGCTCGATGCGCAGCTGGATGTAGCCCTGGTCGACGAGGTCGCCGAGCTGGCGGGCGTGCTCCTGGGCGGTCACGGCGCACAGCTCGCCGCGGATGCGGATCGAGGCGTGGTCGTCGACCTCGTCCTGGAACCGCAGGACGTACCCGAGGAAGGGGTTCGGCTCCACTGCGGAGGTGTCGGTGAGGGAAGCCATGGGGCTTCACCTGCTTCCTTGTTGGTATTTGGCACTGTCTCCCGCTCTCCCACCGTACGACGGGGGTGCGGGCTTGGCAACGGCGGGCCTACGCGCCGGGGGTGAGGTCGAGCTGGTCGCGCCAGCCGGCGCGGTAGCGGTCGGCCACCTGCTGGGGCGACTGGCGCAGGACCTCGGCCGGCACCATGTCGACGGTGCGGCGCAGCTCCATGTAGTGGTGGAAGTGCGAGAGCTCCTCGAAGCGCTCGCGGCGCACCTCGACCAGCTCGGGGTCGGCGCCGGCGTCGAGGAAGCCCCACAGGGTCGCGGCGACGCGCAGGTCGTGGATGACCGGCGCCCGCCCGAGCAGCGACGCCCGCTTCAGGCCGATGGCGACGATGCCGGCCAGGGCGTCCTTGGCGTGCTCGCCCTCGGCCAGCTGCAGCTCGGGCTCGATGAGGCGGGCCAGCTTGAGCGCGTAGCCCTGGTCGGGGCCGGGGCTGCCGAGCAGGTCGCCCTGGGGCTGGCGGTGCCCGTCGGCGAAGTCGGCGGGGCGCTCGGCCCGCCACGAGTCGGCGCGGCGCGGCGGCGACCCGTAGGTGCGGACCTGCTGGCCGGGCTTCGTGGGGACGTGCTCGGGCGCTGCCACGGCGGGGAGGTTACGCCTGCGCCCGGCCGAGCCCGAAGACGATGGCGTCGACGAGGGCCATCCACGACGCCTCGATGACGTTCTCGGACACGCCCACGGTGAACCACGAGCCCTCCCCGTCGGAGGTCTCGATGAGCACGCGGGTGACGGCCTCCGTGCCGATCGACGTGTCGAGGACGCGGACCCGGAAGTCGACGAGGTGGATGCCCTCGAGCGCCGGGAAGTGACCGTTCAGCGCCCGGCGCAGCGCCTGGTCGAGGGCGTTGACCGGGCCGTTGCCCTCCCCCACGGCGATGCGGCGCTCGTCGCCGATCCAGACCTTCACCGTGGCCTCCGTGGACAGGTCGAGCAGCGCCTCGGCGGGGGCGTCGGTGATGCCGAGCGCCCAGCCCTCGCGGTGGTACGACGTGACGCGGTACGACTCGATGCGGAACGGGTCGACCAGCGTGCCGGTGGCCCGGCGCATGAGCAGCTCGAGGGAGGCGTCGGCGGCCTCGAACACCCAGCCGCGCGCCTCGAGGTCGTTCACGGTCTTCGCCAGCTCGGCCGACTGCTGGGCGTCGAGCTCGAGGCCGAAGCCCTCGGCCTTCATCTTCATCCCGGCCCGGCCACCGAGGTCGGAGACGAGCACGCGGGTGTGGTTGCCCACGGCGTCGGGCGACACGTGCTCGTAGGAGCGGGAGCCGACCTTGCCGAGCGCGGAGGTGTGCAGGCCGCCCTTGTGGGCGAAGGCCGACGCGCCGACGTAGGGGTCGGCGGCGTGCGGGGGCAGGTTGACCAGCTCGCTCACGTGGCGGGAGACGGCGGTGAGCCGCTCGATGCGCCCCTCGGGCAGGCAGCGCACGCCCATCTTCAGCTCGAGGTTCGGGATGCAGGTCATCAGGTTGGCGTTGCCGGTGCGCTCGCCGTACCCGTTGGCCGTGCCCTGCAAGTGGGTGGCCCCGCCGATGACGGCGGCGATGGAGTTCGCCACCGCGCACCCGGTGTCGTTCTGCGTGTGGATGCCGAGCTGCACGTCGCCGCCGAAGTGCGCGGCGACCTCGGCGGTGATGCGCTGCACCTCGTGGGGCAGCGAGCCGCCGTTGGTGTCGCACAGCACGAGGCACTCGGCGCCCTCCATGGCCGCCGCCTCGAGCACCCGGAGGACGAACTCGGGGTTGGCCTTGTAGCCGTCGAAGCAGTGCTCGGCGTCGAACAGCACGCGCAGCCCGGCGCCCCGCAGGAAGCGCACGGAGTCCTGGACCATCGCCACGCCCTCGTCGAGGGTGGTGCCGAGGGCCTCGGTGACGTGGAAGTCCCACGACTTGCCGACGATGCACGCGGTGGTCGTGCCGGCGT
>JBKHXT010000160.1:0-5920 GCA_046565885.1 Acidimicrobiia bacterium | reverse complement strand
TTGACCTCGAGCAGCTTGGCCGGGACGTTGCGGAAGCTCGTCGCCGTCGGGACGCCGAGGCTCTTCTCCATGTTCTCGACGATGCGGGCGCCGACGCCGCGGATCGGCTCGCCCGGCTCGTCGGCGGCCTCCGGCTCCGGGGCCGGCTTCGAGGCGGCGGGCTGGGGAGCGGGGCTGGCGGCGCCGTTGCCGTTGCTGGGTGCTGCGGGACGGGCCGGCGCCGGCTCGGCGGCGTCGACGTCGCGCTTGTAGTCGGCGAAGAAGTCCTGCCACGACTCGCTGACGGAGGACGGGTCGGCGAGGTACTGCTCGTACATCTCGTCGACCATCCAGGCGTTGGGCCCGACGAGATCGGGGGTCTGCTGCTGCTCAGCCACCTGCCGAGCGTACCGCCGTCCCCACGGAGCGCCGTCGCCCGCGGTGCGGCGCCTCAGTACGCCGGCGGCACGTGGTTGCGGACCGGGCGGCCGGCCTCGACCCAGGCGGTCATGCCGCCGTCGAGGTGGGCGACCGAGCCGTAGCCGAGCTCGGCCAGCGAGCGGGCCGCCAGCGCCGACCGACCTCCGCTCGCGCAGTGCAGGAGCACCCGGCGGTCGGGCGAGAGGCGCTCGTCGTGGTACGGGCTGGTGGGATCGGCCCGGAACTCGAGCATCCCACGTGGGATGGCGATGGCCCCGGCGATGGTGCCGGTCGCCGACCGCTCCTCGGGCTCCCGGAGGTCGACGACGACGGCGTCGTCGCGCTCGGCCTCCCGGGCGAAGGCGTCGACGTCGAGGTTCTCGACGTGGGCCTTCGCCTGCGCCACGAGGGCGGCGGCGGTGGTCGTGGGCGTGGGCGTGGGCGTGGTCATGGTGGCGTCCCTCCTGGCGGGTGGTGTCAACGAACGATGGCGGTGGTGGCGGCGGCCAGCAGGAGCACGGCCGCCAGCGGCACGGCGAGGCGGTCGCCGTGGTCCCAGAGCTTCTCGGCGGCCATCGCCGCGCCGAGCAGCAGCATCCAGCCGAGGTTCCCCATGCCGACGGCGAAGGCGACGAGCATGAGACCGGCGCAGCAGCCGATGCAGAACCGGCCGGCGTCGACCCCGAGCAGGAACGACTCGAGCGTCGCGCTGCGCCCCCGCCAGCGGCCGTACACGAACAGCTGCGGCGACCGGCACACGGTGAGGCACCGGTCTCGGAGCGGGGACAGCTGGTAGGCGCCGGCGGCGGCCAGCGCCCCGGCGGCGATCAGCCACGAGCGATCGGCGATCGGCGCCCAGGCGTCGACGGCGGCGTGCAACGCCAGGTCGCCGGCGAAGGCGACCAGGCCCACGGCCGTCCACGCCGCCAGGTAGCCGGCCAGCAGGAGCGCGACCAGCCGCCGGGCGGACCCGTGCCGCCGGGCCACGGGCGTGAACGTCTCGACCAACCCGAAGGTGGTCGGCAGCATCATCGCCGCCAGCATCAGCACCCAGCCGCCGACGAACACGGCCGTGACCGCGGGCATCCCGAGGTCGGCCCCCGCCAGCTCGTCGTGGTCGAGGTAGCGAGCGTGCGGGCTGCGATCCCAGACGACGAGCAGAGCCCAGGCGGCGGCCGCCAGGCCGAGGACGAGCGCACCCCCTCGCCGGCGTGCCCGCGCCCGGCGGGCCGTTCCCGCCCCGACCGCAGCCGCCGGCGACGTGGCGACCATCAGGCCACCACGTGGTGGAACTCGAACTGCGTCCCGCTGTTCGGCGTGAAGTCGAACCCGATGTCGCCGGCGTCGAGGTGGAAGTCGGTGGGGGCCGCGGCGTAGGCGGTGGAGCCGAGCGGCGCGAGGGCGAAGTTCGACAGCGACGTCGGGAGGCCGTCGGGCGAGCGGTGGGCCTCGATCCGGGCCCGTGCCCGGTCGCCCGTCCGGAAGCTGCCGGAACCCTTGTCGACGTCGAACTCGATCGGCACCCGCTCGATGGCGACGACCTCGCCGATGAGCGAGGCCAGGTCGGCGAGCGGGCCGCCGAGCTGGCCGGTGAACGCCGCGAGGATCGCCTCCTGCTGGGCGTCGCTCGAGCGCTCGTCGACGAACACCGCGGCCCGCACCGTGCCGTCCACCGGCGAGCCGTCCAGCGTCCCGAGGATCCCGAGGTTGAGGTCGGACACGTCGGTGCCCTCCACCGTCCCGCGGTCGAAGTGGAACACCCAGCTGAACTCGCAGCGGTCGCCGTCGGGCGACAGCCCTGCCGTGCACGGGCAGAACGTCTTGCAGGTGCACACCTCGGCCATGCGGCCTTCGAGCTCGTAGCCCATCGGATCCCCCCTGGAGCCTCCGGCGGGGCCGGTCGCACCCGCCGCTCGCAGCCCACCGTACGACGGGGCGCCGGGTCGCCGACATGGCGCGTCTTCGCCCACTTCCGACGGATCGCTGGCCAGGACGCGCTGGCGAGGATTGACTAGTCGCGTGGACGAGACGCTCGACCTCCCGGTGCCGGCGGACCTGGCGGCGCCGGGGGCGGTGGCGTTCGTGGCGCGGGAGGAGCCGTGGTCCGCGCTCGAGGCCGCCTGGAGCGAGGTCGTCGCCGGGGGCCGTCGGGTGGCGCTCGTCGCCGGGGAGGCCGGGGCCGGCAAGAGCCGGCTCGTCGCCGAGTTCGCCCGCTGGGCCCACGCCGACGGCGGGGCGGTGCTGCACGGCGCGTGCCCGGAGGGCGGGCGGCTGCCCTACGCGCCGTTCCGGGAGGCCGTGGCATGGCTCCTCCGCGCCGCCGCCGGCGCGGGCATCGACGTCACCGACCCGCTGCGAGAGCGGCTGACCACGCTCATCTCCCCGCCGATCCGGCCGACCGGCCGCCCGCCCGTCGCCGACGACGAGCGCTACGTCGTCGCCGACGCGGTGGGCGAGCTGCTGGACCGCCTGGCCGCCGTCGCGCCCGTGGTCCTCGTCGTCGACGACGTCCACTGGGCCGACCGCCCCACGCTCGACCTGCTCGACGACCTGACCAGGGGCGCTCGTCCCGAGCGCCTGCTCCTGGTGGTGACCCACCGGACCGAGGCGGCAGACCTCGGCGCCGACGCCCGCTCCCGCCTCGCCGACCTGCGACGGCGACCGGGCGCCGCGAACGTGCCCGTCCCCCGCTTCGACGAGACCGGCATCCGGGCGTACGTGGAGGCGGCGGCCGGGCACCGGCTCCACGTCGGGCTCGAGGGCGTGGTCGCCCACCTCGCCGCCGAGACGGGCGGCAACGCCTTCTTCCTCGGCGAGCTGTGGCGCCACCTGATCGAAGGAGGGCAGCTGGTCCGGCCCGGCGGTCGATGGCGGCTCGACTCCCGGTTCGAGGTGGGATCGAGCCCGCCGACGGTCCGCGACGTCGTGGCCAGCCGCCTCCGCCGCCTCCCCGAGCCGACCCGGGACGTCCTCGACGCAGCGGCGGTCGTCGGCACGGTCTTCGCGCACGACGCCCTGGCCGTCGCCACGGGGCGGTCGGCGGCGCAGGTGCTCGCCGACCTGGAGCCGGCGCGGGCGGCGGGCCTCGTCGAGCCGCTGCACCGCGGCGCCGAGCGCTTCGCCCATGCGCTGGTGCGGCGGGCGGCCTACGACGAGCAGCCCGTCGAGGCCCGCCACGAGCGCCACCTCGCCGTCGCCCGGGCGATCGAGGAGGTGGGCGGGCCGGGCCAGGAGGTCGTCGTGGCCTCCCACCTCCTCGCGGCCGTGCCCTTGATCGACCGGCACCACGCCGTCGACGCCGCGCGTGCCGCAGCGCGCTCGGTCTCGGCGGCGGGGCGCCACCGCGACGCCGCCGCCGCCCTCCAGGCCGCCCTGGACCTCGTCGACCCCGGCGTGGCCCGAGGGCGTCTGCTCCTCGAGCTCGCCGAGGCCGACATGCGCGCCGGTGACGTCGCCGGCGCCGAGGCCGCGGCCCTGGAGGCCCACCGCCTCGGCGCCGACCACCACGACGACGCCCTCGCCATCGACGGCGCCATCGTCCACGGCGAGGCGATCTGGCGAGCTGCGCTGCCCGGTGACAGGTCGTACGAGGTGATCGAGACCGCGCTCGGGCGGGCCAGCGACGCACTGGACGTGCTGCGGCTGCGTGCCGGCCGGGCTCGCGCCCTGGCGCTGTCAGGACGGGACGCCGAGGCGCGCACCGAGGGGGAGGCGGTCCTCGCCGACGCCCGGACCACCGGTGACGCCGAGACGCTGCGGGCCGCCTACATGGCGCTGCTGTTCACCGCCTGGACGCCCGAGGCGACCCAGCGCCTGCTCGCCGCCGCCCGCGACTTCGCCGATCTCGCCGTCGCCGCCGGCAACGAGGAGTGGGAGCTGTGGGCGCTCGACAAGGCGCTGCTCGGCCTGGTCATCTCCGGCGACCTCGACGGCGCCCGCCGGACGGCGATGCGCCACCACGCGCTCGTCGGGCGCGTCGGGCAGCCGCTGTTCCGGGTGCTGGACCACCAGGCCCGGGCGCTCCTCGCGGTCGGGGAAGGCCGCTTCGACGAGGCCGAGGCCGAGGCCCGGGCGGCGCACGAGGTCGGCGCCTTCCTCTCCGGGCGCGACGCCAGCGGCGGGTTCGGCGTGCAGATGTTCAGCCTCCGGCGCGAGCAGGGCCGCCTCGACGAGGCCCGACCCATGGTGGAGGCCGTCGCCCACCTCCACCGGGAGGACCACGCCTGGCGACCGGCGCTCGCCGTGCTGTACGCCGAGCTGGGCATGACCGCGGAGGCCACCTCCCTCCTCGACGAGCTGGCCGCCACGGCGCTGCGGTCGGTGCCCCGTGACTCCCTGTGGCCCGCCGCGCTCGTGTACCTGTCGGAGGCGGCGGCGACGGTCGGCCACGCGGCGACCATCGAGCTCCTCCGCCGTGAGCTGGCGCCGTACCGGGGGACGGTGGTCGTGGCGGGGACCCTCCTCGCCGCCTACGGCGCCGCCGACCGGTACCTCGGCGTGCTCGCCGCCGCCGCCGGCGAGCGCACCGAGGCGATCGGCCACCTCGACGCCGCGCTCCGGCTCGAGTCGTCGGCCCGCATGCCGGTGTGGGTGGCGAGGACGCAGGCGGCGCTCGGTCGCGTCCTCGCCGACGACCCGGACGGCGCGGACGTGGAGCGGGGCCTGACCTTGCTCCGCTTCGCCGGCGAGACGGCCAGCCGGCTCGGCATGGCCGCCCTCGGAGCGGAGATCGGCCACGCCGGCGGGCGGGCGCCGGCGGTGGCCCGCTCCCGCGGACCGGCCGGAGCCGAGCTCACCGACCGCGAGCTCGCGGTGCTGCGCCTCGTTGCCGACGGGTGCAGCAACCGGGAGATCGGCGCCCGCCTGCACATCAGCCACCACACGGCCGCCAACCACGTGCGGGCGATCCTCGTGAAGTCGGGCTGCCGAAACCGCACCGAGGCGGCCTCGTGGGCGCTGCGCCTCGGCGTGTCGGGCGAGGAGCCGTCGTAGCGCGGCTCAGGGGCGCAGGGCTCGCGGATCGATCCGGTCGACGGGGATCACCGTGTCGGGCGGGCTGTCGTGGCGCCGGGCCGCCTCGAGGATGGCCTCCACGCTGTCCGCCTCGTACAGGCAGTAGGTCTTGCGCTTGTCGGCGCTGAGGAAGGACGTCACCCACTCGACCCCGGCGCCGTCGTAGACGGCCTTGAGCCGGCTGACGTCGGCGTCCGACATCTCGATCTCGTCGGCGAAGCTCCGCTCGACCAGGAACAGCGGCACCGGCACACCCCCACGTCGTCAGGAACCCCTGGTGCGAGCGTACGACGTCCGGGAGGCGTCCGCAGGAGCACGTCACGGGCGCGTTTCCGGCTCGTGAGGATCCCGGTATCAACCACCAACCCGCCGGACCGATCGGGTACACCGATGCCCATGGCCAACACCGCTCCGACCTCCGGGTCCGCCGGTGCGCCGGTCACGCAGCTGAAGGCGCTCGTCGACCAGCTCGTGACCGTCACCACCGGCCACGGCGCCGTCACCGGCG
>JBKHXT010000159.1:0-11369 GCA_046565885.1 Acidimicrobiia bacterium | reverse complement strand
CCACCCTGCCCCGCTACGTCGAGGAGGAGCTGGGCGGCAGCGGCCTCGCCGTCGGCGTCGTGGTCGGCGCCTTCGCCGTGTCGGCGGCGCTGGTGCGCCCGTGGGTCGGGCGCCTCGGTGACGTGGTTGGGCGGCGCACGATGTCGGTGGCCGGCGCCGGGCTGGCCGCCCTCGGCATCCTGCCCCTCGGGCTCGTCCCCGCCATCTGGTTCCTCGTCGTCCTGCGCCTCGTCGCCGGGCTCGGTGAGGCGTTCTTCTTCATCGGCGCCGCCACGGCCGCCCAGGACCTGGCGCCGGACCACCGCCGGGGCGAGGCGGCGTCGCTGTTCTCCGTGGCCATCTACGCCGGGCTCGCCTTCGGGCCCACCATCGGCGAGACGATCTACACCCGGGCCGGCTCGACGCCCACGTGGCTGTTCGCCGGTGCCGCCGCCGGCGTCGCCTTCCTGCTGTCGTGGTTCATCCCGCGCGACCTCGGCCGGGTGGCGGACCCGGCGCCCCGGCGGGGGCTGCTCCACCCGGCGGCCATCCTCCCCGGGTCGATCCTGCTCCTCGGCCTGATCGGCTTCACCGGCTTCTCGGCCTTCCTGCCCCTGTACGTCGACGACGTGGGCGTCGACGGCGCCGGCCCGTTCTTCCTCGTCTACGGCGTGATCGTCCTCGTCGTCCGGATCGCCGGCGCCCGCCTGCCCGACCGGCTCGGGCCGGTGCGCACGTCGTCGTACGCGCTGATCGCCATCGCCGCCGGCATCGGATCGGTGGCGGCGTTCGCCACGCCGGCCGGGATCTGGGTGGGGACGGTGCTGCTGGCCATCGGCATGTCGCTGCTGTTCCCGGCGCTGTTCACCCTGGCCGTCAACCGAGCCCCCACCAACGAGCGCAGCCACGCCGTGGGCACCTTCTCGCTGTTCTTCGACCTGTCCCAGGGCCTCGGCGCCCCGGCGCTCGGCCTCGCCGTCACCGCGTTCGGCACCGAGCGGGCGGCGTTCGTGCTCGGCGCGCTGGTCGCCCTCGCCGGCCTCGTCGCCGCCAACACCCGCCTGCGCACCAGCACGGCCACGACCTGATCCCGTCCCGCTCGCTGCGGGGGGCGGGCGTCAGGCCGGGGCGGTGAGGGCGAGGGCGATCGCCGCGGCCGTGGCCACGTTGAGGGAGTCGACGCCGGCGGCGATCGGGATGCGGACCCGCTCGGTGGCGGCGGCCAGCGCCTCCTCCGACAGGCCCGGCCCCTCGGCGCCCACGGCCCACGCCACCCGCTCGTCCCGGCGCCGGGCGGCGACGTCGTGGACGGTGGACTCGCCGGCGGGCGTGAGGGCCAGGGTGGCGACGCCGGCCTCGTGGAGGCGGGGGAGCCCGACGTCGAGCGGCTCCATCCGCGTCCACGGCACGTGCAGGACGTGGCCGAGCGACACCCGCACCGAGCGGCGGTAGAGCGGGTCGGCGCAGCGGGGGTCGAGGAGCACGGCGTCCACGCCGAAGGCGGCGGCGTTTCGGAACAGGGCGCCGAGGTTCTCGTGGTCGTTCACGCCCTCGACGACGAGGATCCGCTGCGCGCCGGCCACCAGCGCCGCCGGGTCGGGGAGGGGGAGGCGCCCGACCGAGGCGACGACGCCCCGGTGGATCGAGAACCCGGTGACGGCCTCGAGCAGCGCCGGCGACCCGACGAAGACGTCGACGTCGGCGTCGCCCACCAGCTCGGCGACGCGGTCGAGCTTGGGCTCGGCCACGAGCACGGACCGGACCGGGTGGGGCGACGCCAGGGCCGCCTCGAGCGCCAGCAGGCCCTCGGCCACCAGGCACCCGTGCTCGGCCTCGACGGCGGCGCGGGCCTCGGCGTCGGTGAGGCCGGCCAGCTCGGCCAGCCGCGGGTCGGCGGGGTCGTCGACCCGGGTCGTGCGCACGTCAGGGTCCGGGCAGGACGGCCTGCGTCTGGGTCGTGCGGGACACGAGCTTCCCGTCCGCCCGCAGGACGTCGGTGACGACCACGACGGTGGTGCGGCCGACGTGGAGCGGCTCGGACGTGATGGTGATCTCGCCCTCCGTGGCCGCCCGCAGGAAGTTCGTCTTGGACTCGATCGTCGACGTGCCCGCGCCCGGTGGGAGGTTGAGGAACGCGCACAGCGCGCCGACCGAGTCCGCCACCGCCATGAGGTAGCCGCCGTGGAGGGCGCCGCCGACGGTGCAGCGGTCGGCCCGCCAGTCGGCGCGGGCGACGACCCGCTCGGGCGAGCCCTCGTCGACGGTGAGGCCCAGCTCGGCGGTGAAGGGCATGGAGCCGTGGGCGAGGTCGGTCAGCGATGCGTCGGGCATGGGCACAGGTGAGCGGACGGGCAGCGGACGGTCAACGACCTGGGAGGTCATCGCCGCACGCGATCACGGCCTCCTCGGCCAGCACCTCCGAGGCCGTGGCCGGCCGCTCGAGCGCCGCGGGCAGGGGCGTGTCGGCGAGCCGGTGCCCGAGGCGCAGCGCCGGTTCGATCATCGCCGGGACCGCGAACGTCAGCACCACGGTGCCGACGCCCAGCTGGCCGCCGAGGGCGAAGCCGGCCGCCACGGCCGAGGCGTCGAGGCCGAAGCGCACCACCGCCGGGCGCACCTCGTAGCGGCGGTAGAAGCCGACGAAGAGGGCGTCCTGGGCCGAGGCGCCGAGGTCGGAGGCCAGGTAGAAGGCGACGCCGACCGCCAGCAGGGCCATGCCGACCGCGAGCAGCGCTCCCCGCCCGACCAGCGAGTCGGGGGTCTCGAGCACGTCGAGCAGGGCACCGATGCCGATGCCGCCGAAGGCGAGCACGACGGTGGCGATCCACGGGCGCTCACCGAGCCACAGCCAGGCGAGGGCCAGGGCCGCCGACGCCTCGAGCAGGACGACCGTGCCGTAGGGGAGCCCGGTCGCCTCGACGAGGCCGGTCTCGAGCACCTGCCAGGAGCCGACGCCAAGGTCGGCCGTGATCGCCAGCGCGATGCCCGTGATCAGGCAGCAGAGCCCGACGACGAACACGCCCCAGCGCCGAGGCGTGCCCCAGGGGGCGACGCGAGGGGCGGGGGCGGAGCGCACGGTCGGCACGGTAGGGCCCAACACCGGCGAGCCCGCGGTTCGTTCCCGACGCCCCGGGGTAGGGGTCCACGATGGCCTCCGCCGCCGAACGCTTCCACGAGCACGCCGAGGAGTACGCGAGGGACGCCGACGACGATCGGCCGCTCGCGGCGTACAGCGTGATCCTCGCCACCTACGTCCTCGTGGTGGCGGTCGTGGCCTTCCTCGGGCGTCGCAAGCTGCCGGAGAACCTGTCGCCGGCCGACCTGGCCCTCGGCGCCGTCGCCACGTTCATCACCACGCGCACGATCACCAAGGACGCGATCACGAGCCCGCTGCGCATGGCGTTCACCCGCTTCGAGGGGCCGGCCGGCCCGGCCGAGCTCCACGAGGAGGTGCGGGCCACCGGCTGGCGCCATGCCGTGGGCGAGCTCCTCACCTGCCCGTTCTGCATGAGCCAGTGGACCGCGACCTCGATCGTGGCCGGTCTCGTGGTGGCGCCCCGGTTCACCCGGGCCGCCCTGTCGGTGATGTCGATGGTCGGCGCCGCCGACTTCCTCCAGCTGCTCTACGCGCAGGCCCAGCAGGCCGCCGAGGGCAGCTGACCGCGTCAGCCGGCGGCCCGCGCCACCGCCCGGGCCGACAGCACGCGCGCCAGGTGCTGGCGGTAGTCGGGCTGCGCCGACAGGTCGGCCGGCGGGTTGGTGCCGTCGGCGGCGTGCTGGCACGCGCCGCGGATGGCGTCCTCCGTGCGGTCGACCCCGGCCAGCGCCTCCTCGGCCGCCGACGCCCGCACGGGCACGGCGTCCATGTTGGTGAGGCCGATGCGGGCCTCGGCGATGGAGCCGTTGTCGCGCCGCACGAGGGCGGCGACGCCGACGACGGCCCACGCCTGGGCCACCCGGTTGAACTTCTCGTAGGCGAAGCCCCACGAGCCGTCGAGCTTCGGGACGTGCACGGCCACGAGCACCTCGTCGGGCGACAGCGCCGTCTCGAGGTAGCCCTCGAAGAAGTCGCCGGCCGCGATCTCGCGCCGACCGCCCGGCCCCTGGGCGACGAAGGTGGCGCCGAGCGCCGCCATGACCGCCGGCAGGTCGCCGGCCGAGTCGCCGTGGGCGGTGGCCCCGCCGATGGTGCCGCGATGGCGGACCTGGGCGTCGCCGACCATCGACGTCGCCTCGGCCAGCAGCCCGCAGTGCTCGCGGACGAGCGGGTCGTGGACCACGTCGTGGTGGGTGGTGCCGGCGCCGATGACCAGGTGGTCGCCGGCGTCGGTGACGCCCCGCAGCTCGTCGACCCGGCCGATGTCGACCACGACCGACGGGACGGCGAAGCGGAGCTTCATGAGCGGCAGCAGGCTGTGGCCGCCGGCCAGCACCTTGGCGTCGTCGCCGTGCTCGGCGAGGGCCGAGACCACGTCGTCGACGCTGGTGGGGGCGAGGTAGTCGAAGGCGGCGGGGATCATCGCTGGGCTCCCTCCTGCGCGTCCTGGATCGCTCGCCAGACCCGCTCGGGCGTACAGGGCATCTCGACCTCGCTCACGCCGAGGTGGCGGACCGCGTCGACCACGGCGTTGACGACCGCCGGGGTGGAGGCGATCGTCCCGGCCTCGCCGACGCCCTTCACGCCGAGGTCGTTGTCGGCCGGCGTCTCGGTGCGGTCGGTCGTGAACTCGGGCAGGTCGGGCGCCGCCGGCACCAGGTAGTCGACGAGCGTGCCGGTGACGAGGTTGCCGTCGTCGTCGTAGACCACGCCCTCGTACAGCGCCTGGGCGATGCCCTGGGCCAGGCCGCCGTGGACCTGGCCCTCGACGATCTGGGGGTTGATGACCTTGCCGACGTCGTCGACCGCCACGTACGAGCGGATGGTGGGCCGCCCGGTCTCGGTGTCGACCTCGACGGCGCACAGGTGCGTGCCGTGGGGGTACGAGAAGTTCGTCGGGTCGTAGACGGCGTGCCCGGTGAGGTCGGGCTCCATGTCCTCGGGGTAGTTGTGCGCCGCGAAGACCGCCAGGGCCACCTCCTGGATGGTGGTGCCCGAGCTGGGCGTCCCCCGCACCGAGAACCGGCCGGACTCGAACTCGATGTCCTCCTCGGCCGCCTCGAGCAGGTGGGCGGCGACCCGGCGGGCCTTGTCGACCACCTTGGTGGCCGCCCGCTGGAGGGCGATGCCGCCCACGACCAGCGAGCGCGAGCCGTAGGTGTCCATGCCCATGGGCGCCACCTGGGTGTCGCCGTGGAGCACCTCGATGTCCTCGAATGGCACGCCGAGGGCCGACGAGGCGATCTGGCTGAGCGTCGTCTCGTGGCCCTGCCCGTGGGGCGAGGAGCCGGTGACGACCTGCACCTTGCCGGACGGCAGCATGCGGACCGTGGCCGCCTCCCAGCCGCCGGCGCCGTAGTCGAGCTGGCCGAGCACCCGGGACGGGGCCAGGCCGCACATCTCGGTGAAGGTGGAGATGCCGATGCCGAGCTGGACCTTGTCGCCCCGCTGGCGGCGCTCCTCCTGCTCGCGCCGCAGGCCGTCGTAGTCGAACAGCTCGACGGCCCGGTCGGTGGCGGCCTCGTAGTTGCCGGAGTCGTAGGTGAGGCCGGCCACGGTCTCGTACGGGAACTCCTCGTGGCGGATCCAGTTCATGCGCCGCAGCTCGAGGGGGTCCATGTCGAGCTCGACGGCCAGCTCGTCCATGATCCGCTCGATGGCGAAGGTGGCCTCCGGGCGCCCGGCGCCGCGGTAGGCGTCGGTGGGCGTCTTCGAGGTGAACACGCCCGTGCACTGGAAGCGGTAGGCGTCCATCTTGTAGATCGCCGGGAACATGAAGGCGCCCAGGATCGGCACGCCGGGGGTGACCAGCATCAGGTAGGCGCCCATGTCGGCGATGAGGTCGACCTTCAGCCCGAGCAGCCGGCCCTCGCGGGTGGCGGCGATCTCGATGTCCTGGATCTGGCCCCGGCCGTGGTGCATGGTCAGGTTCGTCTCGGAGCGGGTCTCGGTCCACTTCACCGGCCGGCCGAGGCGCTTGGCCACGAGCAGGGCGACGACCTCCTCGCCGGTCACCTGGAGCTTCGCCCCGAAGCCGCCGCCCACGTCCGGCGCCACGACCCGCAGCTTGTGCTCGGGCATGCCGGTGATGATCGACAGCATCGTGCGCAGCACGTGGGGGATCTGCGTGGCGGTGTACAGGGTGAAGTCGCCGGCCGCGGCCTGGGGGATGCACAGCACCGCCCGGGGCTCGATGGGCGTCGGCAGCAGGCGCTGCTGGATGAAGCGGCGCTTCACGACCACGTCGGCCTTGGCGAAGGTCTCGTCGACGTCGTCGCCCGTGGGCATCGAGAAGAAGAACGACTTGTTCGTCCCCTCGTCCTCGTGGAGCACGACCTCGTCGGTGAGCGCCCGCTCGAGGTCGACGACGGCGGGCAGCGGGTCGTAGTCGACGAGGATCGCCTCGGCGGCGTCGACGGCGCTGGCCCGGTCGCGGGCCACCACGACGGCGACCGGGTCGCCGGCGAAGCGCACCTTGCCCCGGGCGATCGGCGGGTGCGCCGGCTGCACCATGTCCGGCGTCACCGGCCAGGCGCAGGGCAGGGTGGGGCACTCGTCGGCGAAGTCGTCGCCGGTGAACACGCCGACCACGTTGGGCATGCCCTCGGCGGCGCTGGTGTCGATGGTGCCGATGCGGGCGTGGGCCATGGGGCTGCGCACGAAGGCCATGTGCAGCGTGCCGACCGGCGCCAGGTTGTCGGTCCAGGCCGTCTGGCCGGTGACGAGGTGGGCGTCCTCCTTGCGCCGCGGCGAGCTGCCGATCCCGCCCTCGGTGGGGGCCTCGGTGGTGATGGTCATGCCGGCACCCCCTCGGCCGACCGGGCCGGTTCGCCGGCGCCCTGGCGGATGGCGACCGCGGCGCTGCGCACCGCCTTCACGATGTTCTGGTAGCCGGTGCAGCGGCACAGGTTGCCCTCGAGGCCGTGGCGCACCTCGTCGGCCGTCGGGTCGGGGTTCTCGTTGAGCAGGTCGAGGCTGGCCATGATCATCCCCGGCGTGCAGTAGCCGCACTGGAGCGCGTGGCAGTCGTTGAACGCCTGCTGCAGGGGGTGGAGCCCGTCGCCGTCCCACGTGTCGGCCAGGCCCTGGATGGTCAGCACCTCGCAGCCGTCGGCCTGGACGGCGAGCATCGTGCACGACTTCACCGACCGCCCGTCGACGTGGACCGTGCACGCCCCGCAGTTCGAGGTGTCGCACCCGACGTTGGTGCCCGTGAGGCCGAGGGCCTCGCGGAGGTGGTGCACCAGCAGCGTCCGAGGTTCGACGTCGTCGGTGTAGACCGTCCCGTCGACGGTCAGCGAGATCCGTGCCATGTGCGTCCCCCTGAGGATGGCGTCGGTGATGAGGAGCCGCCGGCGTCCCCTCCGGCGGCGTCGCCCACTGAACCACACGATCCCCGAGCCGTGCTCGCGGCCCGGACGCGGACGATCCCCCGCCTCGGGGCGGGGGATCGTCGTCGAGCTCTCGGTTGCGGGCGAGGCCCGCGGCGTCAGCTGCTGACGCCGGTGGGCTCGTCGGTCTCGGCGGCGGACAGGTCGACGCCCCGCATGGCGAGGTCGATGAGCAGGTCGTCGAAGACCTCCTTCATCTCGCCCCGGTAGCGGAGCTGGATCTCGTTGCTGTCGCGGTAGCGGCCGAAGACGCTGTCCTGGTCGAGGACCTCGAGGCCGGCCGAGCGGGAGCTGCGCACGCGGTCGGAGGCGAGGATGAACAGGTCGGCCTGGTCCGGGTGCGCGGTGGCGAGCTCCTCCAGCGCGGCGAGGACGAGGCGCTCCTCGATGGTCCCGGAGAGCTCACCGCGCTCGTCGGCCTCCAGGCCGAGCATCTTCGCCGTCGTGAGCACGTGCATCAGTTCCTCCTCGTCAGGTCGGTGGACCACGATGCCCGAGGACGGCGGCGCAGACAACCCGCCCCGCGTTTCGGGACCGTGAAACCTGTCATGGTCGGTTCCGTTCCCGCTCGGACGTGTTCGATGCCTCCACGCTAGGCCCCGCGCCGGGCGCTGGCGCGCACGGGTGCCGAGGTCGGCCGATCGGCGTCGGTAGGGTGCCCGCCCGCAGGGATCGGAAGGCAGCTGGGGAGCTGGAGTGGGACGGCAGGGACGCGCGCGCGGTCAGGGGCGATCGAGCCTCGTCGAGGTCATCGCCCGGTGGCAGCTGCTGGCCGTCGCCGGCCTCGCCGCCGTGTCGGTGGCACTGGCGGCGTTCCTTCTGACGGACACCCGCGTCTACGGCCCCGAGCTGCGCGACGCGATCGACGCCCGGTCCGCCGGCCTGGCCGCCCACGCCGCCATGATCGACCAGCAGAGCGGCCTGCGGGCCTACGTCATCACGGGCGACGACCGCTTCCTCGAGGCCTTCGACGCCGGGCGCGAGCGGCTGCCGGCGCTCAACGCCCGGGTCGAGGAGCTGGTCGGCGACGACATCCCCTCCCTCGTCCTCGACGTGCGCCTCGCCCAGTCGGCGTGGATCGACGGCTGGGTCGGCCGCGCGCTGGAGGCCGGACGGGCGGGCGGGGTCCGCGAACGGGAGGGGGAGGCGCTCCTCGTGGCGGGCAAGCAGCTGTTCGACCGCTACCGCGACGCGCAGGACGCGCTCGACGCCCGGCTGCTCGACGAGCGCGCCGATGCCCTGGACCGCCACCAGGAGGCGACCACGCGCACGACCCTGGCGGCGCTCGCCGTCGCCGCGGCCACCGGCCTCCTGTCCTGGCGGCAGGGACGGCGGCTGCGCCGCACGGTGGGCGACGCGATGGCCGGCGTCGGCCACCGGCTCGATCGCCTGCGGTCCGGCGACCTCACCACGGGCCCCCGGACCGGCGACGGTGTCGCCGAGATCGACCAGATCCACGACGGCCTCGATGCCGCCGTGCGCGAGCTCGCCGAGGGCCGGGCGGCCCTCGAGGCCCAGGGCGAGCGCGCGGCCACCCACAACCGCCAGCTCGGGCAGGTGCTGCGCTTCGCCCGCGAGGTCGCCGGCAGCCTGAACCTGCGCTACGTGCTGCGGGGCCTGTGCACGGCCACGGCCGAGATCGCCCGTGCCGACCGCGTGGTGGTCTGGGTGCGCGACGAGGGCGGCGACGAGCTCGAGGCGGTGGCCGACAGCACCGGTCCGGCGCTGGCGCCGATCGGGCTCGCACCGGTCACGGTGGGCGACGGGCTGGTCGGCCGGGCGGCCCGCTTCGGTCGCCTGCACGGGCTCGGCGACGACGGGCTGCCGATCGAGGCCGACCACGAGGCCTCGGGCGAGGTCGCCGTGCCCATGGTCGTCGGCGCCGAGGTGATCGGCGTCCTCGAGATCCACGTCGCCGACCGTGGGCAGCTCGGCGGGAGCACCGTGGCCGTGCTCGAGTCGCTCGCCGTGCAGGCGGCGACGGCGGTCAGCGCCGCCCGCCTGCACGAGCAGACCGAGGTGCTGGCGCTCACCGACCCGCTCACCCGCCTGCCGAACCGCCGGCGGCTCGAGTCCGACCTGGCCAAGGAGGTCGGCGTCAGCCAGCGCTACGGCCGTCCGGTGGCCTTCGCCATGGCCGACGTCGACCACTTCAAGGCCTACAACGACGAGCTCGGCCACCAGGCGGCCGACGTCGCCCTCCAGGCGCTGGCCAACCTGCTGGCCGGCAGCGTCCGGGCCGGCGACACCGTCTATCGCTACGGCGGCGAGGAGATCGCCGTGCTCATGCGCGAGACCGACGCCCGGGCCGCCGAGCTGGTCGCCGACCGGCTCCGCAGCATCGTCGAGCACCACTTCTCGGCACCCGGGCAGGCGAGGCCGGTGACGATCTCGGTGGGCGTGGCCGCCATGCCGACGCAGGCCACCACGGCCGAGGCGCTGGTGGCGGCCGCCGACGCCGCCCTCTACGAGTCCAAGCGCGGCGGGCGCAACCGGGTGACGCTGGCGTCGACGTGAGCGCCGTCAGGCCATCGCGTGGTGGCCGGCGTCTACCTGCACGACGCTGCCCGTGATCGCTCGGGCGAGGTCCGACAGCAGGAAGCAGGCGGTGTCGGCGACCGGCGTGACGTCGCCGGGGTCCCAGGCCAGCGGCGCTCGCCCGGCCCAGGAGTCGAGGAGGAGGTCGAAGCCGGGGATGGCCGAGGCGGCCCGGGTCTGGAGGGGCCCGGCGGCGATGAGGTTGGCCCGGATCCGCCGGGGACCGAGGTCTCGGGCGAGGTAGCGGTTGGCGCTCTCGAGGGCCGCCTTGCAGACGCCCATCCAGTTGTAGGTCGGCCAGGCGCGGGCGGCGTCGAAGTGGAGGCCCACCAGGCTGGCGCCGCTCGCCGGGGCGAGCGCCGCCAGCAGCTCGCCGAGCACGGCGTAGCTGTGCACGCTGGTGCGGAACGCCAGCTCGACCGGCTCGGACGGCACGTCGAGGAACGCCCCGAGCGCGGGCCGGGGCGAGAAGGCGATGGCGTGCAGCGCCCCGTCGAGGGCGCCGACCTCGGCCTCGAGCTGGTGGCGCACCGCCTCGACGTCGGCGGGATCGGTGGCGTCCATGGGCACCACCGGTACCTCGGTGCCGAGGCCGCCGAGCGCGGCCCGGGCGCCCTCGAGGTCGCGGGGCATGGCCGTGGCCACCACCGTGGCGCCCTGCTCGACCGCCCGGACGGCGGTGGCGTGGGCGATGCTGCCCTCGGTGGCGATCCCGGTGATCAGCAGCCGCTTGCCGGCCAGCAGGTCGCGGACCGGCGCCGATGACCCGTCGAGGTCCGACGTCACCACGAGCGGGCCCGGCGCCGAGCGGGGGAGGAGCTCCGGGGCCGGGCCAGCCACGGGCGACCGTCGCGCTCGAGCACGACGGCGGCCTCGGTCGCGTCGGCGACGTGGAGGGCCTCCTCGGCGCCCGTCGGCTCCAGCGGGGACAGCACCAGCGGCCACCCGCCGCAGCGCTCGGCGAAGAGCATCGCGTCCCACGCCGAGCGCACCACCGCACCGCCCTCGGAGGCGGTCCGAGGCTGTCGGCTGTCTTCGGAAGCCGGAATCACACTGCGTATGTTGCTCGGTGCCGACGACGCCGGTCAAGTGGTTCCGGTCTCCGAGCGCCGGGCTCGGCGGCCCGGTGCCGGGCGGCGCCGGTATCCTGTGGCCGTGGCCGACGGCGGACCGGACTGGACCTTCCTCACCAACCACGGGCACGTGCTCGTCTGCATCGCCAACAACCCCGACGTGCGCATCAGCGAGATCGCCCGTCAGGTGGGCATCGGCGAGCGGGCCGCCCAGGGCATCGTCACCGACCTGGTGACCGCCGGGTACGTCACCCGCACCCGGGTGGGCCGGCGGAACCACTACGCCGTCGA
>JBKHXT010000158.1:0-16578 GCA_046565885.1 Acidimicrobiia bacterium | reverse complement strand
CGTCGCCGGACCTGACCGAAGCCCAGAAGTGGTCCCATGCCACTGGCGAACAGGTGGTCCCATCAAGCTGGCGGGCGACAGATCGATCGCCGGAGAGGCGGAGCTTGGGCTCATGGCTGCGGCTCCTGGGTGGCGTCGAGAAGGGTGAGCTGGTCGGCGGTCGATGACGGCCGGGGCCGTCGGGCGGGCCTGGATGGCCGAGGTGGTGCGGTCGTCGCCTGGTCGCTGCAGAGGCGTGCTCGAGCGAGGCCGGCCGGCAGGTGGAGCACGTAGCCCGCCGCGCCGAACCGCCCTGTGGTGCGGACCTGAGGCCGACGCTCGACGAGCCCGGCATCAGCCAGTCGGCGGAGCGCGCCCGCCGCCGTGTCCTTGCTCACCGCCACGGCTGCGGCGACCGAGCGAGCGGTCTCGACTGCGACGAGGTCGTCGCCATGGTCTCGCGAGGACAGGGCAAGGTGCTCGAGGACGAGCCAGGCCGTCGGTCCGAGACGAGCGGCGACCCGATGCGCGCTCGTCTCGACGTGGACCACGTTCGGCGTCACTGCCGTGCCCCGAGCGGCTCCTCCACCAGGTCGTGGACGGCGTGGCGTGGGATCAGGATTCGACGTCCGAGACGGATGCATCGGAGCTCGCCGAGTCGGACGAGCTCGTAGGCAAGACTCCTCGAGATGCCGAGGAGGTCGGCGGCCTCGTCCACCGTGTACGTGAGGCGATCGCTGGACATGGGGGCTCCTCTCGGGAGCGGCCAGTCCGCCCCCTTCACCCCACTAGGCTTTTTCGAAGGCCAAAACATCGCGCGGCGATCGCGGGTTTCACGCGATTGCAACCTCCGCCGACGCTGGCGGACGTCAGCGGACGGTCATCCCGATCGGCGCCCTGTCGCCGTCAGCGAGGACGCCTCGAGGGAGCGTTCCGCCCCACGACTCCCCTATGCCCGTTCGCCTCCCAGAATGTCGCGATGAACGTCTGCGTGGCCGGGTAGCACCCGCAACAGGACGGTGCCGCTGCCGTCGACGGAGACAACTTGGGCGACAGCCGGGTCGGCGTTGTCGTCACCGACGAGGAGGTACTCGCCAGACCGCACCTCGCGTTCCTCGGCCAGGTCGTCGATGTGCGCATGCGTGAGCCCGTCGGCGTCTTCTCGGCGGAAGTCGACCGAGAGGTCCCAGGGGGCCACACGCGCATTGTCCCAGTGGCTCGTTCAGTGAGCAACCGAGAGTCGCAGGGCCGAGACGGCACCGTCGAGCCAGAGCGGCCGTCGACTGCGAGCGGCTCACCGATGGATCGGTTCGGGCACACGCTCGCCGGAGACCTGCAGGTCGTCCACCGTCTCGGCGACGACGGTGACCAGTCCACGGAGAGCGTCGACCTGGTCCACGTCCAGCCACGACAGCAAAGGGAACTCGGCGACGGTGGCGATGAACTCGCCTTCGTCGGCGGACCACCGCACCCGGTAGTTGTAGTGCGTCGGTTCGATCTCCATGCGTCAGACGGCGATCGGTCAGGCGACTGGCGAGACGATGTTCGGCCTCAGCAGAAGGACCTCGGGTGCCTCGTCCTCTTCGAGTTCGAGCGCGACGCGTAGGTGAGCTGGCGGATCGCCCCAGACCTCGACGATCTCACCCTCGACCTGGTCGGCACCCCACGGCACGCGGACGCGGCCACCGATGTGGAACACGGGATTCTGGGAGTTGGGCATCATGGATCTGCTGTCGCCGCTCTCGGATGGTTCGCAGGCTTACGTCGTCGGCATCGACCGAGACGCAAGCCGCTGCGCAGATCATTGTGCCCGCGGCTCGACAACGAGGCCGGGCGTGTTTGCGAAGACGCCATCGTTCGAGACCAACGGGAGCCCGAGTCGGATCGCAGTAGCTGCGATCCACCTGTCCGCGTCGTGCTCCCTTTGGCACAGCGCGTGTCCAGCTCGCTGGCACGCGACACGGAGCTCCGCGTAGGTGCGGACGAGGTCGGGCCCGGGATACTCGATCCTGACCTTTCCGAACGCCGTCTCCATCTGAGCCAGGCGCGCATCGCCCCAGCCTCGAAGCTCAGCGCCGTAGCGCACCTCCGCAGCGGTCTGGAACGAGATCACCTCGCCGCGCCCGACGAGCATGGATTCGTACTGCCGGGCCAGGGTCGAATTCGGCACCAGCCGGGCACTGAAGACATCGGTGTCGACCACTATGGGCCCGCGCGCTGATGGCATCGCCAGGCTCAGCTCAGGACCGCATCGAGGAAGGCATCGGCCTCCTCTTGCGTGAGATCGTCGATGACGTCCTCGCCGTATGGCGGGTGGATCGGGGCGCGTCGCAGCACCTCTTCAACGGGGAGCTCCAGGTGCTCCTCGCGCTCGGGTGCAGGATCCGCGGTCGACATCTCGGCGACCAGTGTACGGGCGCGCTCGGTCGAGCGTGCTTGTCGCGTCACTCGAAGACCCCGTCGATGAGATCGCCGGCGCGACGGTGCTGCTCGGAGACGGTGTGGGTGTAGGTGTTCAGCGTGATGCCGATGTCCGAGTGGCCGAGGCGTTCCTGCATGATCTTGTCGTCGCCGACGACCACACGGCCGATGGACTGCGCCGTGTGGCGCAGTCCCTTGGGCGTGAGGCGGGGCACGCCGGCGTTCTTGGCCATGCGCTCCATGACCCGCCCGACGTTGTTGGGGTCGATCCAGCCGCCGACCTCACTGGTGAAGACCAGCTCGACGGCGCTGGCGTCGAGGCCGAGGACGACGTGCTCGGCCGCCTGGCGGGTCTTGTGCTCCTCGAGGACCGAGACGGCGCGCCCGCCGATGGCCAGGATGCGATCGCTCGACTCGGTCTTGAGGTCCTTCATGACCGGCCGGCCACGCACGACGGCGAGCTGCTGGGCGACCTCGACCGTGCCCTGCTCGAGGTCGAGGTCGCTCCACCGCAGGCCGAGCAGCTCCCCCCGCCGCAGCCCGGTCACGAGGCCGAGGTGGAACAGCGCGTACAGCCGGTGCTTCCGGTTGGCGGCGAGGAACGCCTTCGCCTCCTCGACGGTCCAGCTCTTGCGGGTCGTCGCCCGCTTCGCCCTGGGCGGCTGGGTGAGTGCGACCGGGTTGCGACCGAGCCGTCCTCTCTCGACGGCTTCTTCGAGCGCCATCGAGAGCACCTTGCGCACGAGCCGGGTCGACGTGGCGCCGAGTCGGGGCTTCTCCCCTTCCGGCGCGCCGTTCAGGTCGACGATCCAGTCGTCGAGGACCTCGGGCGTCAGGTCACGGAGCCGGACCGCACCGATGAGCGGGACGATGTGGCGCTCGACGGCCCAGCGGTACTGGTCGAGCGTCGACTGCTCGACCCGGCCCTCCTTGGAGCGCAGCCACACGTCGACGACGAAGGCCTCGACGGTCTCGTCGGCGGAGCCGGCCCGGCCAGCGGCCACCGACTTGGCCAGTTCGGTGGCGGCGCGCTTGGTGTCGAACGTGCCGAGCTGGCGGACCTTGCGCCGGCCGGTCGACGGGTCGTAGCCGCCCTGGGGCACCGTCCACTTCCCGCGCTGCTTCTGCACCGTGGGCTCGTCGTGGGGCACCCATTCCATACGCCAGGAATCGTACGACATACATTCTGCATACATCGACGGTTTCTGGCCGGGAAACAGAAGAGCCGGCTTCCGAAGAAACCGGCTCTGACCTGCGGTTTTGTTGGTCGGGCTGGGGAGATTCGAACTCCCGACCTCTTGACCCCCAGTCAAGCGCGCTAACCAAGCTGCGCCACAGCCCGTGGGACGGACGAACCTACTCCCCCGCCGGGCGCACCGGCCAACCTCAGACGAGGGCGCCGACGAAGTCGACGAAGCGCCACGCCAGGTACGCCACCAGCAGGGCGAGCATGACCTTGAAGTGCCACGGGACCGGCGGGAGCGGCTCCTCCTCGACCGGGTCGGCGACGTGGTGCCCCTCGGGGCAGTCGCCCGCCTGGTCGAGGGTGTTCGGGTTGTAGAAGCGGTCGCAGGCGTCGCAGTAGGGCACCGTCACCGCCCGAGGGTGGCGGTGATCCTCGACGGCACCGGGCGGCCGATCAGCGCCGAGACGGTGCCCGCCGTGCGCACCATGCGCTCGAGGTCGATGCCCGTGTCGATGCCCAGGCCGTCGCACAGGTGCACGAGGTCCTCGGTGGCGAGGTTTCCGCCGGCGCCCTCGGCGAAGGGCGACCCGCCGAGGCCGCCCACCGCGGTGTCGAAGGCGGCCACGCCGAGGGTCATGGCCGCGAACGCGTTGACCAGCGCGGTGCCGCGGGTGTCGTGGAGGTGCAGGCGCACGTCGATGCCCGTGGTGGCGATCACGTCGGCGATGCGGTCGGGCGTGGCGACGCCGGTGGTGTCGGCGAGGGTGATCTCGGTGGCGCCGGCGTCCTGGGCCTCGTCGACGATGGCGGCGACGTCGAAGGCACCGATGTCCTCGTCGTAGGGCGAGCCGAAGGCGCACGAGATCACGACGTCGACCGGGCGGCCACCGGCGATCTCGGCGATCGGGCCGATCTGGGCGACGGACTCGTCGACGCTCATCTTCACGTTGCGCTGCGAGTACGCCTCGGAGGCCGACACGGTGACCGTCAGCCCGTCGACGCCCGCCTCCACCGCCAGCTCGGCGCCCTTCACGTTGGGCACCAGGGCCCAGTAGCGGACGTGCTCGTCGCGCTCGAGGGCCCGGAACAGGTCGGCGGCGCCGGCCATGGCCGGCACGGCGCGGGGCGACACGAAGGCGGCGGCCTCGACGTCGCCCACGCCGGCGTCGACGAGGGCGGCGATGAGGGCGAGCCGGTCGGCGACGGTGACCGGCAGCTCGGGCTGCAGGCCGTCGCGCGGGCCCACGTCACGGATCGAGATGGTGTCGGGCAGGTCCCAGGTCACGTCGGCCTCCTACACCGGCGGCACGCCGTGGCGGCGGTCGGAGAACTCGCGCCGGCGGGTGCCGGCGGCGGCGAAGCGGCGCACGACCTCGTCGCGCAAGCGGCTGGGCGGCACCACGACGTCGATGACCAGCTCGGACGCCAGGCGCAGCAGGTCGACGTCGGCCTCGTAGACGGCGATCTGCTCGGCGACGAAGGCGTCGCGCTCGGCCTCGTCGTCGATGGCGGCGATCTTGTTGGCGAAGACGGCGTTCACGGCGGCGTCGGGCCCCATGACCGCGATCTTCGCGGTCGGCAGGGCGATGGTGGCGTCCGGGTCGAAGGCCGGGCCGCACATGGCGTAGAGGCCGGCGCCGTAGGCCTTGCGCACCACCACGCACAGCTTCGGGACCGTCGCCTCGGTGATGGCGGTGACCATCTTGGCGCCGTGGCGGATGATGCCCTGGCGCTCCACCTGCGTGCCGATCATGAAGCCGGGCACGTCGGCGAGGAACAGCAGCGGGATGTTGAAGGCGTCGCAGAGCCACACGAACCGGGCGGCCTTGTCGGCGGAGTCGACGAACAGCACGCCGCCGAGGTGGGACGGGTTGTTGGCCACGATGCCGACGGGGCGCCCGTCGAGGCGGCCGAGCCCGCAGATCAGCTCCTTCGCGAACAGCGGCTTGTACTCGAGGAACGACTCGTCGTCGACGATGCCGTCGATGAACGCGTGCATGTCGAAGGCGACGGCCTCGTCGGCGGGGACGACGTCGTCGGCCAGCTGGTGGGCCGGCGGCACCGGCTCGTAGCGCGGGGGCTCGTCCCGCCAGGTCTGCGGGAAGTACGAGAACCACGCCCGGGCCTGGTCGAGCGCGTCCTCGTCGTCGTCGGCGAGCGCGTCGCCGCAGCCCGAGACGCTGGCGTGCATGCGGGCGCCGCCCATCTCCTCCAGCGTGGTCCGCTCCCCGATCACCTTCTCGGCCATCCGGGGCGAGCCGAGGTACATCGAGGCGTTGCCCTCGACCATGAACACCACGTCGCAGAAGCTCGGGATGTACGCGCCGCCCGCGGCCGACGGCCCGAACAGGCAGCAGATCTGGGGCACGCGGCCGGACAGTCGGATCTGGTTGGCGAAGATGCGCCCGGCGCCCCGCCGGCCGGGGAACAGCTCGACCTGGTCGGTGATGCGGGCGCCGGCGGAGTCGACGAGCCAGAAGATCGGCAGGTCGTGCGTCAGCGCGTGCTCGCTGGCGCGCACCATCTTCTCCACCGTCCGGGCACCCCAGGAGCCGGCCTTCACCGTCGGGTCGTTCGCGACCACGACGACGCGCCGGCCGTCGATGGTGCCGGTGCCGGTGACCACGCCGTCGGCGGGCAGGTCGTCGCCGAGCGCGTTGGCGAGCAGGGCGTCCTCGAGGAACGAGCCGGGGTCGAGGAGCGGGTCGAGCCGGTCCCGGACGAACAGCTTCCCCTGCGCCTCGAGCTTGGCGCCCTGGGACTCGAGGTTGCCGGCGAGGGCGCGCTCGGTCGCCGCCGTCAGCTGCTCGAGCGGATCGGGGGACGCCGGCACCCCACGATCTTGCCCCGAGCGCCGGGAGGGTCGCGAAGTGGTCCGGCCGCCGACGGGACGGGGCGATCACCTCCGACCCGTCGATAGCCTGCGCTTATGCCGAGGAGACCGACCGTGCGCCAGCTCGAGTACCTGGTGGCGGTGGCCGACCACGCCAGCTTCTCCCGGGCGGCCGAGGCGTGCCGGGTGAGCCAGCCCGCCCTGTCCACGCAGGTGAAGGAGGTCGAGGAGCGGCTGGGCATCGTCCTGTTCGAGCGGGGCCGAACCGGCGCCACCGTGCCCGACCACGCCCGCGGGGTCATCGACGCCGCCCGCCGGGCGCTGCGCGCGGTCGACGACGTGGCCGACGCCGCCGTCGACCTCCGCGGCGAGCTGGTCGGCCCGGTGCGGGTCGGGGTCATCCCGACCATGGCTCCCTACCTGCTGCCCACGCTCGTGCGGGAGCTGCGCCGCCGCCACCCGCGCTCGGAGCCCGTGCTCGCCGAGGAGCGCACCGACGACCTGGTCCGGCGCCTGGAGCTGGGCGAGCTCGACCTCGGGCTGCTGGCGGCGCCGGTGCCCGGGCGGGGCCTGGCGTCGGTGGAGCTGGCGGTCGACGAGTTCCACCTCGCCATGGCCGAGGACCACCCGCAGGCGGGCGACGGGCCGCTCCCCTCCGACGCGCTGGCCGACCTGCACGTGCTCCTGCTCGAGGACGGGCACTGCCTGCGCGACCAGGCCATCGAGGCCTGCGCATCGGTGGGCGTCAGCGCCGGCGGCGCGATCCAGGGCACGAGCCTCACCACGCTGTGCCAGATGGTGTCCGCCGGCGGCGCGGTCACGCTGCTCCCGGCGAGCGCCATCGGCGTCGAGGCCCGGCGCGGGGCCGGGCTGGTCACCCGGCCGCTGCGCGACCCGAAGCCGCACCGCACGGTGGTGCTGGCCTGGCGGGCGTCCTCTCCCCTGTCGTCGCTCTACGCCGCCTTCGCCGAGGCGGTGGCCCCGGCCGTGCAGTCCGCCTGCGACGCGGACTAGTCACTCCCCCGCCGCCCCGTGGGCGACGGACTAGCTCCGCCGGATGGCGAGGATGGCGGTGTCGTCGGTGACCGGCTCGGTGGCGAAGTCCTTGGCCGCCTCGAGCAGCGCCTTGCACAGCACGTCCGGCGGGACGCCCGGGTCGCGGCGCAGCGTGTTGGCGATGCGCTCCTCGCCGAAGAACTGGTCACCGGCCCGGGCCTCGGCGAGGCCGTCGGTGTAGAGGAGCACGAGGTCGCCGGACTCCAGGTCGATCTCCCGGGAGTGGTAGTGCGAGCCGGGGTCGAGCATGAGCAGCGGCCCGGTGGCGCGCAGCGGGCGCACCTCCTTGGCGTGCCAGAGCCAGCCGGCCGGGTGACCCGCCGAGCAGACCCGCAGGGTGCCGGAGTCGGTGTCGAAGACGACCACGAGCAGGGAGATGAACTCCTCGACCCGCTCGAGCGCCGACATCTGCGAGTTGAGCTCCTCCATCGCCTGGGCCGGGTCCCGGTACTGCCGCAGGAAGACCCGCAGCAGGTACTTGGCCTGGAAGGCGGTGATGGACGCCTCGATGCCGTGCCCGGTGACGTCGCCGATGACGGCGGCGATGCGGCTGGGCGACACCCGGAACACGTCGTAGAAGTCGCCGGCCATCATGCCGGTGCCCGGCTCGTACACCCGGCCGAGCTCGAAGCCGGGGAAGTCCGGTAGCTCCTCGGGGGCGAGGCGGGCGGCCCACTTGCGCGGCGCCAGCTCGTCCTGGGTCAGGACCTCCTGGGCCTTGCGCTCGAGCTCGTTGCGGTCCTCGGCGATGCGGGCGACCCGGCGGAAGTCGCGGTTGTAGTAGATCGACATGACGACCGGGATGGCGACGAGGCCGAACAGGGCCACCGCCTCCGGCGTGCCGGAGATGGCCACCACCATGCAGGCCACGGCGAGCAGGCCGTAGAGCAGCGAGGCGTGGAGCTCCTTGCGGTACGCGGCGCCGGCGAGGACGGCCTGGTCCGAGCTCTCGCCGTACTCGCCCTGGATGCGCTGCCAGCTGCTCTGGAACCGGAGCGCGGAGCGGCCCCAGACCACGGCCGCGACGGCGCACAGGAGGGCGACGACCGCCAGGATCGGTTGCTCCATGGGCGCGCGACCCTACCGGCGTCCCGCGGCGAGCCCGTGCGGACCGGGTTGCGAGCCGGTGAGGATCGGGGGCCTCACGTGCACTCTCGTCGGCTCTCGGTGCACGTCAGTCGCGGCGACGGACCCGCAGCTTCAGCGGCGTGGCCCCGAGGTCGAACGCCTCGCTCAGGCACCGCTCGAGGTAGCGGACGTACGTGCGGGGCAGCTCGCGGTTGGCGAAGATCGTGAACGTCGGCGGGTTCGTCGCCCCCTGGAGGGCGTAGAGCACCCGGGCGCCGTGCGGCGCCGGCTGGGACTGCTGGGCCCGGCGGATGACCTCGTTGACCTGGCGGGTCGGGATGCGGGTCTCGTAGGCCCGGATCGCCGATCCGAGCGCCGGGTACAGCCGGTGCACGCCCTTGCCGGTGAGGGCGGAGACCTGGAGCACGGGCGAGTCGCCGATGAAGTGCAGGCGCTCGCCGATCTGGTACTTCGTCCGCTCCTTCTGCTCGTCCGCGGTGACCTCCCACTTGTTGAGCAGGACGATGACCGGGCAGCCGGCCAGGTCGACGCGCTCGGCGAGGCGCTGGTCCTGGGCGGTGACGCCCTCGGTGGCGTCGATCACGAGGATCGCGATGTCGGCGGTGTCGACGGCCTGCAGCGCCCGGACCACCGAGTAGTACTCGGTGCCGTCGTCGACCTTGGAGCGGCGGCGCATGCCGGCGGTGTCGACGAAGCGGATCGTGCCCTCGGGCGTCTCCACCACGGTGTCGACGGTGTCGCGCGTGGTGCCGGGCATGTCGTGGACGATGGAGTTCTCGGCGCCGGTCAGCCGGTTGAACAGCGTGGACTTGCCGACGTTCGGGCGCCCGACGATGGCGACGGCGATCTCGTCGGTGCCCCGCTCGACCTCGACGTCGGGCTCCTCGTCGTCCTCGTCGGGCAGCCGGGCGACGAGCTCGTCGAGCAGGTCGGCCGAGCCGTTGCCGTGGAGGGCACTGAGGGCCACGGGCTCGCCCAGGCCGAGCTCCATGAACTCCCAGATCAGGTGCTCGCGCTTGGGGTCGTCGATCTTGTTCACGACCAGGCGGACGGGCTTGGCCTTGCGGCGCAGCACGTCGGCGGCGCGGGCGTCGTCCTCGGTGACGCCGACCGTCCCGTCGACCACGAAGATCACGGCGTCGGCCTCGTCCATCGCCCGCTCGGCGGTCCGGGACACCTTCTCGTCGAGCGCCGAGCCGCCGGGCATCCAGCCACCGGTGTCGACGACCTCGAAGCGGCGCCCGGCCCACTCGACCTCCACGGCCTTGGCGTCGCGGGTGACCCCGGGGCGCTCCTCGACGATGGCGGTGCGACGACCGGCGAGGCGGTTGACGAGGGTCGACTTGCCCACGTTGGGGCGGCCGACGATGGCCACCCGGTGCAGTCGGGTCGGGGCGGTGGTCATGGCAGCTCTCTTCAGGCGGGGGCGGCCGCAGCGAGCGGCACGCCGAGGGCGGCGCGCAGGGAGGCGCCGTCGGTGGGGACGACCTCGACCGGTCGGGGGAGGTCGGCGACGGTCAGGCCGTCGAGGAAGCGGTCCTGGGACAGGCACACGTCGGGGAGCAGGTAGCGGTGGCCCTCGGGCTGCTCGGCCAGGACGCGAGCGATGTCCTCGCCCACCATCAGGCCGGTGACGCCGATGTTGCCGCCGAAGAACCGGTTCTCGACGGTGAGCAGCCGCACGTCGGGCCGGCCGAGCTGGTCGAGCAGCGGCCCGAGCACCCGGGCGCCGTAGGGGCCGGTGAGCACGCCGACGGGGGCGTTCCGGCGTGGGCGGAGCGCCACCGGCTGGCTGACGAGGTCGTTCGTCCCGCAGCCGCCGGTGGTGCGGGGGGCGCGGTAGCCCTCGGCCGGTGCGCCGTCGACCCAGGCGAAGAAGCCGGCCTCGGGCCGGACCACCTCGGCGCTGCGGCCGAGCAGCTCGGCCTCGAACGTGCGGGCCATGCCGATGCCGTCCTCGTGCATGGCGAAGCCCTCGTAGGCCTCGGCCGGCGGGAACGGCCGGTCGGCGAGCAGGTAGTACTCGTCGGCGGCGAAGACGAGCCGGCGGCCGAGCACGTCGAGGTAGGTCTGCTGCCACGCCTCGACGACGTCGACGACGACCGCCGCCTCCTCGGGGGTGTGGAAGCGCATGCGCGGCTCGTTCGAGTGGTCGCTGATGCCGAGGGGCACCACGGCGAGCGAGGCGAGCTCCGGGTACTCGTCGAGCACGCCGGCGAGGGTGTCGGCCAGCACGAGCCCGTCGTTGATGCCCGGGCAGACCACCACCTGGCCGTGCACCGTGACGCCGTGGTCGAGCAGGGCCCGAAGCCAGCGCAGGCTGGTGGCGCCGCGGCGGTTGCGGAGCAGGTCGGCGCGCACGTCGGGGTCGGTGGCGTGGATGCTGACGTAGAGGGGGCTGAGCCCCTCGGTGATGACGCGCTCGAGGTCGATCTCGGTGAACCGGGTGAGCGTCGTGAAGTTCCCGTAGAGGAAGGACAGGCGGTAGTCGTCGTCCTTCAGGTAGAGGCTGCGCCGCATGCCCGGAGGCAGCTGGTAGATGAAGCAGAACTCGCAGTGGTTGTCGCAGGTCTGCACCTCGTCGAAGATCGCCGCGTCGACCTCGGCGCCCAGCGGCTCGCCGGCGCCCTTCGACACGGTGACCTGCTGCTCGAGGCCGCCGCGGCGCACGTCGAGGAGCACCTCCGGTTCATCGACCAGGAGGCGCCACTCGATGACGTCGCGCGGCTGGACCCCGTCGATCGAGCAGATCTCGTCGCCGGCGACGAGGCCCGCTCGGGCTGCGGGTGATCCGGGCGCGACCGCGAGGACGCGGGGCAGGCTCACCGGCACCAGGCTACCGGCGTCGGACGGGATGCCCCTGGTCCCGCCGGCCGGAACCTCCACCGCCGGGGCGCCGGCGCCGACGTAGCGTCCGGCCGTGGAGCTGACGATCGAGTCCATCCGCCCCGGCGACGAGGAGCGGCGCCACGCGCTCATGCGCCAGGCGTTCAACGCCACGTCGCCGTTCGACCCGGAGGCGCCCGAGCTGGCGCCCGAGCGGGTCGTGTGCGCCTACGACGGTGACGATCTGGTCGGCTCCGTCATCACCCTCGACTTCCACCAGACGTGGGGCGGTCGCCAGGTGCGCTGCGGCGGCGTGTCCGGCGTGGCGGTCGCCCCGCAGGCCCGTGGCCGTGGGGCGGCCAGGCACATGCTGGTGGAGTCGTTCCAGCGCATGTCCGCCCGGGGCGAGGTGGTGAGCGCTCTGTACCCGACGACGGCGTCGCTGTACCGCAGCGTCGGCTACGAGGTGGTCGCCTGGTTCGAGCGGCGGCGCTTCGCCGTGGGCGAGGTCGTCGCGCCGGCCACCACGCTCGACTGGCGGGCCACCACGCCGGCCGATCCGGTGGTGCGCGAGCTGCACGACCGGATGGCCGCCGACCTCGACGGCTGGTTCCGCATCGACCCGGACTGGTGGGCCCACGGTGCCCGGCGGGCCGAGTCGGAGGGCGGCGTGAACCGCTTCACCTACGTCGGCCGGCGCGACGGCACCGACGTGGCCGCCGTCCGGTACCGCTACGACCGGTCCGAGACGGCCATGTACGACATCGATGTGGAGGTGGTCGCCGGCGTCGACCACGAGGCCGTCGGCGCCGCCCTGGCGCTGGTCGCCGGGCACGGCACCACGGTCGGGCAGATCCGCACCGCGCTCCCGGCGCCGCTGCTGGCGCCCCACCTCCCCCAGCTGCAGCGGGCGGCTCGGGCCGAGGACTGGCCGCTGATGCTGCGCCTCGTCGACGCCCCCGCCGCCATCGAGGCCCGCCGCTACCCGCGCTCGGTCGAAGGACGCGTCGCGCTCGACGTGGTCGACGACGTGCTGCTGGCCAACGGCGGCCCGCACGTGCTCGAGGTCGCCGGCGGCGAGGGCCGGCTCGTGCGGGGCGGCGCCGGCGACGTGGCGGTCACCGCCCAGGACCTGGCCGTGCTCTACGCCGGGGGCGACGTGCGGGCGCTGCGGGCGGCCGGCCGGCTGACGGGCGCCACCGACGCCGACCTGGAGCTGCTGGCGGCGGCGTTCGTGAGCTCGCCCAGCATCCCGCTCTTCTTCTGACCCGCTTCGGCTCGCCGGCGTGACGTCCGTCACCTGGTGCGGGTGGACCAGGTCTGAAGTCACTTTGCGATCTGATGACGAGGAACCGCGCGCAGCGGCCGATTGACTGCTCTGAGCGCCGACGAGGCGCCAGCTGCCAGCCGCAGCCCTACCCCTCCGATCCACCCCCTGCCCCCGAGTGGGCCGTCCCCCGGAGTGTCCTGCGACATGACTTCCCGCCTCCGACGCGCTCGTGCGCGCCTGGCGATCGGCGCCGGCGCCGCCGGCCTCGCCCTGACCTCGTCCTTCGCCCTGGCCCCCGCGGCCGGGGCCCAGGCCCCCGAGGCCCCCCAGGTGGAGAACCCGCCGATGGGCGCCCGCTTCGACGCCGGCGTCGCCGCCCTGCTGCGGGCCCTCGACGACGTCCAGGCCCCCGTGGCCAAGGGCGACCTGGCCACCACCACCCGGAAGGGCTGCCGCGACGCCGGCCCCGCGCAGGCCGACGTGCCCCGGATGGTCGCCGAGATCTTCGCCTGCCGCACCCTCGAGGCCGGCGGCTCCCACGACGAGGCTCGCCGGGTCGCCGCCGAGGCCGTCACCGTCGCCGCCTGCGAGTCGGCCTTCAAGAAGAAGGCGATCGTGTTCGACGGCAAGTACCTGAACTCGCCGCACCCCCGCACCGGCTACCGCTACTCGGCCGCCGGCGTGTTCCAGTTCATCCGCGCCACCGCCGACAAGTGGATCGAGGGCGGCTACGAGCAGGTCCTCCGGCCCCGTCGCAACATCGACGCCGCCGCCCGCCTCTACCTCCACAACCGCGCCAACGGCCTGCGGGGCTGGGAGGACTGGGCCTGCGTCGCCGTCAACGACGGCTTCGCCAAGCGCTCGGTGATCCCCGGCTGGCCCGGCGGTCCCGCCGAGCTGCCCGGCTGGTCCTGGAAGCTGGCGGACGCCGCCGTAGCCTGACGGGGTGGCAGTCGACAAGGTCCTCCTGGCCGCGCCCCGCGGCTTCTGCGCCGGCGTGGAGATGGCGATCAAGGCCCTCGCCTGGATGGTCCGGGCCTTCGAGCCGCCCGTGTACTGCTACCACGAGATCGTCCACAACCAGCTCGTGGTGCAGCGGTTCCGGGACCTCGGCGTGGTGTTCGTCGACGACATCGCCGAGGTCCCGCCGGGCCGGCCCGTGATGCTCTCCGCGCACGGGTCGGCGCCCGAGGTCGTGGCCGCCGCCCAGGCCAGCGGCGGCTACGTGGTCGACGCCGTCTGCCCGCTCGTCACCAAGGTCCACCACGAGGTGAAGGTGCGGGCGGGCAAGGGCTACCAGATCGTCTACGTCGGCCACGAGGGCCACGAGGAGGCGGTCGGCACCATGGCCGTCGCCCCCGACGCGATCCACCGGGTGGAGTCGATCGACGAGGTCGACGCCCTGCCCGAGTTCGACGACCGCGTCGCCCTGCTCGCCCAGACCACGCTGTCCCACCGCGACTGGCAGGGCGTGCTCGACCGCACCCGCGAGCGCTTCCCGGACGTGTGGACGCCCGGGCGCAGCGACCTGTGCTTCGCCACCACCAACCGCCAGGGCGCGCTGATGGAGCTGGCCGGGCGCTGCGACGCCATCGTCGTGATCGGCTCGGCGAACTCGTCGAACACCCGGGCCCTCGAGTCCCTCGCCCGCGACATGGGCTGCCAGCGCGTGCACCGGGTCAACACGCCCGAGGAGGTCCCCGACGACCTCACCGGCGTGGTCGGCGTCACCGCCGGCGCCAGCGCCCCGGAGGAGCTGGTCTGCTGGGTGATCGACAAGCTCGACCCGGCCGAGGGCATCGAGGAGGTGCGCATCACCGACGAGGAGGAGTACTTCCCCCCGCCCCGGAACCTGCGCGACCTGCTCACCGCCCTCGACGTCGTCGCCACCCTGGCGGTCGGCGGCACGCTCTCCGACCGGCCCGCCGTGGTCGACCGGGAGGTGGCGGCCAGCGACGTGCTGGGCGCCCTCGTCAGCTCGCCGACGAGCTGAGACCGCTCAGCGGTTCGGGCGACCCACCCGCTGCTGGGCGTCGTCGAACAGCGCCTGCACCGTGGCCCGCAGCTGGGCCGTCGTCTCGCGCACGGCCCGGCGCGACGGCCGCCCGCCGTCCTCGCCCGCCGGCGCCCGCAGCGGCTCGCCGAGGACGACGACGATCTTCACCGGCCGGATGCCCTTGGCGCCCTTCGGCATCGCCGCCTCGGAGCCGCCGATGCCCATGGGCACGATCGGCACGCCGGCCCGGGCGGCCACGAAGGCCGTGCCGTCGAACAGCTCGTCGACCTCGGGTCCGCTGCGGCGGGTGCCCTCGGGGAACATGACCAGCGGCTCGCCGCCCGACAGCGCCGCCTCGCACCGGCGCAGCGCCTCCCGGTCGGCGGAGCCGCGGTGCACCGGGAACGCCCCGAGGGCGGTGAAGAAGCGCCCGAGCGACGGGTACTTCCAGATCGTGTGCTTGCCCATGTACCGCATCCGCCGGGGCGTGACGCACGCCGCCAGCAGGAAGTCGATGTTCGACCGGTGCACCGGGGCGAGCACGAAGGGCCCGTCGGGCAGGTGCTCGCGGCCGTGGACCTCGAGGCGGAACCAGACCCGGGCGATGGCGGCGACCAGGCCCCGCACGACGCGGTAGAGCCCGCGCTCGAACGACGTAGGCGGACGGCCCAGCTCGCTCGTCGCCGTGCCCTTCGGCTGGTCGGGCGGCGACGCCTCAGCCATCGGACTCGACCTGCCCGGCGATCAGCTCGACGATCTCGTCGACGTCGAGGTCGCTCGTGTCGACCTCGACCGCGTCGCCGGAGCGGGTGAGCGGCGACGCCTCGCGGCCCTGGTCGAGGGCGTCGCGGCGGGCGATGTCGGCGGCGACCGTCTCGTAGTCGAGGTCGGAGACCTCCTTCGACCGCCGGGCGGCCCGCACCTCGGGCCGGGCATCGAGGTACACCTTCAGCGCGGCGTCGGGGAAGACCACCGAGCCGATGTCGCGACCCTCGATGACGCCACCGCCCCGCCGGCGGGCCCACTCGCGCTGGCGGGCCACCATCTCCGAGCGGACCTCGGCGTTGGCGGCCACGGTGCTGACCGCCCTGGTCACCTCCGGGCCCCGGATCTCGATGGTGGCGTCGACGCCGTCGACCACCACGCCGTCGAGGGTGACCTCCAGGTCGACCTTCCGGGCGAGGGCGGCCACGGGTGCGGTGTCGGCGGGGTCGATGTTGCGGCGCAGCGCGGCGAAGGTGACGGCCCGGTACATGGCGCCGGTGTCCAGGTACTGCAGGCCGAGCCGCTCGGCCAGCCGGCGGGCCACCGTGGACTTGCCCGACCCGGCGGGGCCGTCGATGGCGATGACGCGGAGGCCGGCGGTCGACGAGCCGTTCGACATGGCGGGGACGCTAGCCAGCGCCGCCCGCGCCGGCGCGAGCCGGTGGCAGCGCCCCGGCTCGCAGCTCGTCGAGCAGGCGCCAGTAGCCGGGGAACGTCTTGGCCACGCAGCCCGGGTCGCGCACCGCCATGCCGGGTGCGACCAGGCCCAGCAGCGCGAGCGCCATGGCCATCCGGTGGTCGCGGTAGGTGTCGAAGGTCGCCGGGCGCAGCGGCGCCGGGCGGATGACCATGCCGTCGTCGGTGGCCTCGGCGTCCACGCCGCACCGCCGCAGCTCGGCCACGGGTGCGGCGATGCGGTCGGTCTCCGTGGCCCGGATGAAGCCGACGCCCCGGATCGTCGTGGGACCCTCGGCGCAGGCGGCGACGACGGCGAGGGTGGGCACGGTGTCGGAGATCGGCTCCATGTCGACGTCGATGCCCACCAGCCGCTCCCCCGCGGCGACCGTGACGGCGTCGTCGTGCCAGGTGACCTCGGCGCCCATCCGCCCGAGCACGTCGGCGAAGGCGACGTCGCCCTGCAGGGCGTCGCCCGACAG
>JBKHXT010000157.1:0-9968 GCA_046565885.1 Acidimicrobiia bacterium | reverse complement strand
GTGCGTTGGTCGGGCATCTGGTCCCGGAGGGATCCGTGCACCGGTTCCTGGCCGAGCACCGCCGTCGGTTGTTCCCTGATGCGATGTTCGAGGACCTGTTCCCATCGCGGCGGGGCCGGCCTTCGGTGCCGGCCGATGTGATCGCGACGGTGATGGTCCTGCAGGCGCTTGAGGGCCGCTCGGATCGGGAGGCGATCGATGCGCTGCGGACCGATCTGCGCTGGAAGGTCGCCGCTGGCCTGGCTCTGGATGATGAGGGGTTCCATCCAACGGTGCTCACGCTGTGGCGGAACAAGCTGCGAGCCAGCGATGCTCCGCAGCGGATCTTCGACGCCGTCCGTCAGGTGGTCGCCGAGACTGGGGTGTTGAAGGGCAAGAACCGCCGGGCCCTGGACTCCACGCTGCTCGACGATGCGGTCGCCACCCAGGACACGGTGACCCAGCTGGTCTCGATGATCCGCCGGGTCCGCAAGGCCCTCCCCGCGGCCGCCGCGGTCGAGGTCAGCGCCCATGACTACGACGCCGGCGGCAAACCGGCATGCGCGTGGGACGACCCTGCCGCTCGCGACGCTCTCGTGACCGGGCTGGTCAACGATGCGCGCGCCGTGCTCGACGCCCTCGACGGTGTCGTCCTCGACGATGACGACCGCCAGCTCGTGGCGTTGTTGGCGCTCGTGGCCGGACAGGACGTCGAACCCGACCCCGAGCACGGCGAAGGGGCATGGCGGATCGCCCGCAAGGTCGCACCCGACCGAGTCATCTCGACCGTCGACCCCGAGTCGCGGCACATGCACAAGTCCCGCTCCAACTACCGCGACGGCTTCAAGGCCCACGTCGCTGTCGAACCCGAGACCGGGATCATCACCGGCTGCGAGCTCACCGCCGCCAGCGCCGGCGACGGACCCGTCGGCGTCGCCCTCCTTGACGGCGAGACCGACCTCGATGTGCTGGCCGACTCCGCCTACGGGTCCGGCCAGGTCCGAGCCGATCTCGACGCCGCGGGCCATCGGGTGATCATCAAGCCCCTGCCGCTGGCCCGCCGAGCCAAGCTCGCCGCGGATCAGTTCAGCCGAGACGACTTCGTCATCGACCACGCCGGGCGCACCGTCACCTGCCCCGAAGGCCACACCGTCGAGATCCGAGCGAACGGCAACGCCCACTTCGGCACCGACCGCTGCCGCTCGTGCCCGTCGCGAACACGCTGCACCACCAACCGCGACGGCCGGGTCCTGCGCGTCGGCGACCACGACGAACTCCTCGCCGCCGCCCGAGCCGACTGGCGCAACGGCAGCGGTGTCGACGACTACCGCCAGCATCGACCCATGGTCGAACGCAGCATCGCCTGGCTCGTCGCCCACGGACAACGACGCGTCCGCTTCCGCGGCATCGACCGCAACCGAGTCGGCCTCGCCCACCGCGCCGCCGCGCTCAACCTGCGCCGACTCATCAACCTCGGCCTCACTCACACCGACGCGGGCTGGGCGCTCACCTGACCGGCGGGTCCGGGGAGGGCAACGAAGGGACCTCTCCTACGGGTTCAACCCAACCAAGGTGGCCGGCTCACACCCTCTCCACGCCAGCTCTTCGGTTCGGCCACTTCCCCGGACCCAAGACGCGAGCCTACGACCGAGTTACTCAGCGGCGTCCTAGCTGGGCAGCCAGGCGAGCACCAGATGGCGCACCTCGACGTCGGTCTTCTCGAGGCCGACCTCGACCTCGTCGATCGCCTCCGCCTTCTCGGCCCAGTCGGCGTCGAGGTCGGCGAGCGCGTCGACGAGCTCGGCCTCGAGGTCGGCGAGCTCGGCCGTGCGCTGCTCGACCTTCTCGAGCGCCGTCTCCACCCGCTGTCCGGCGGCCGAGGTCTGGTTGCGCCGGGAGGAGGCGCCCTTGACCTTGGTGAGCACCGACCGGGCGGAGCGCCGGCCGCCGAGGAAGGCGCCGAGCAGGTCGCCGGCCGCCGAGAGCACCTCGTGCTGCTTCGCGTCGCTGGCGCGGGCTTGCAGCTCGGCGACGCGGGTCTGCTCCCGCTCGAGCGCGGTGCGGACGGTGCCCATGCGCCGCTCGAGGCGGGCGCGCACGTCGGCCGCCTCCTCCTCCACCTTCGCCGCCGCCGCTGCTCGGCAGCGGGCGAGGAAGTCGCCCTCCGACTCGCCGGGCCGCGACCACAGGTCGAGCTCCGCGTTGCGGCGCAGCACCAGGGTGCGCTCGGCGTAGAGGTGGTCGACCACCGCCTTGCGGACGTCCGCGAACCAGCCCGAGCGGTCGAGCGGCGCCTCGGGCAGGCGGTAGGTGGCCACGGCCGGCGCGGCGTCGCGGAGGTCGCGGTCGTCGTGGTCGACCACGTGCCTCCCGGAGACGTCGACGGCGGCGCCGAGGTCGGTGAGCACGCACTCGAACTCCTCGGCGTGGCGCAGGTCGGCCTTGGTCTCGTCGTAGACCAGCGCCGCTCGCACGACGACCACGGCGGCGTGGCGGGTGGACGTCGGATCGCCACCGACCTCCGGCAGCCACGGCGCCGCCGGGTCGACCCAGCGGACGGGGACGTCGTCGGCCACGGTCGGGGGCACCGGGCTCTCGTCGTCGGCGAGGGCGACCGGCCGGTCGGCGACGGGCGTGGTCGACCCGGCGGGCGCCGCCGCCGGGCTGGCGGCGACCGGTGCCGTCGGCGCAACCGCGGCGCCGGGGAGGGCGCCGACCTGGTCCTTGGTCAGCGGCCCGGCCAGGTAGTCGAGCGCCCACCGGGTGGTGAACACCGCGGGCGCCGAGCCCTTCGTGGAGTGCAGGACGAACGCTCGCTTGCCGAGACCGGCGATGGTGGTGCCCAGCGCGTCGACGTCGACCGCTCCGGACGCCGCGGTGAGGCCGTCGCGCAGCCGGGCGACGTCGCGCTCGGTCTGCAGGCGCCCCACCATCCACGTGCCGGCGTTCGACAGGGCCTTGTAGTCGAGGTCGACCGGGTTCTGCGTCGACAGCACCATGCCCACCCCGTAGGCGCGGGCCTGCTTGAGGACGGTCAGGATCGGCTTCTTCGCCGGCGGGGCGGCCGTCGGCGGCACGTAGCCGAACACCTCGTCCATGTACACGAGCGCCCGCAGGTCGGGCGTGCCCGGCTGGGCCCGCATCCAGGTGACGAGCTTGGAGAGCACGAGCGTGACCACGAACTGGCGCTCCTCCTCGCCGAGGTGGGCGAGGTAGATCACCGAGCACGACGCCTTCCCGTCGACCGGTGCCAGCATCGCCCCGACGTCGATGGGAACGCCCTGGCTCCACGCCGAGAACGCCGGCGAGGCGAGCAGGCCGTTGAGCTGGAGGGCCAGCTTCGAGCGGTCGGCGGCCCGGTAGAACGAGTCGAGGTCGAGCACGCCGAGCTTGCGCAGCGGCGGCTCCTGCACCTGGTGCACGAGGCGGCCGAGGTCGAGGGGCTCGCCGGCGGCCCAGGCCCGCTCGACGAGGTTGGCGAGCAGGATGTGCTCGCGGGACGAGAGCGGGTCGGCCTCGATGCCCACGAGCGCCAGCAGGCCGCTCACCACGCCGTCGACCTCGTCAGCCCGGCCCTCCTGGTCGACGCCGGTCGGGGGCGCGAGGGACCCGACGAGGTCGAGGCCCACGCCGGCGGTCGAGCCCGGGGTGTAGACGGTGACCCGGCTGCGGGCGTCGAGGTCGGCCACGTCGGCCGTGCCGAGGCCCCACGACGCCAGCCCCTCCCGCCAGGTGGTGGCCGTGGCCGCCGGGTCGCTGCCGGCGGGCACCCACGGCGCGAACTCCTCCGTGGTGAGGCCCGGGAAGCGCAGCGCCAGGTTCGTCATGTCGCCCTTGGGGTCGAGCACGAGGGTGGGGATGCCCGCCCGGAGCGCCTCCTCGAGCAGGACGACGCCGAGACCGGTCTTGCCGGACCCGGTCATGCCGACGATGACGCCGTGGGTGGTGAGGTCAGCGGCGTCGATCGAGATCGCTCCGCCGGTGCGGTCGCCGGAGGACGGGTCGACGGTCTCGCCGAGGCGGAGCTCCACGGTCATGCGCGGAACCTACCGGCGCGCCCGCCGTGGTGGGATCGGTCGCGGCCCCTCGGTACGGTGCGGCCACGTGACGCTCTTCCAGGTGACGGACCAGCAGGTCATCGAGGCGTGCGAGGTCGATGCCGTCGAGGACGCCGGCCTGGTGTGCCGGAACGTCTACACGTGGACCGAGAACGAGCTCGTCGCCCGGGCGGCCGACTGGCTGGCCACCGTGCCGCTGCGGGTGCTGCTCATCTTCCTCGTGGCGCTGGTCGTGAACCGGATCGTGCGCCGGCTCATCGCCTCCTTCGTGGCCCGCACGACGAACGAGGACGCCGACCACGTCCGCAAGAAGCTGCGGCGCCTCACGCCCAGCGCGCTGCAGGCGACGTCGTCGATGGCCCCGTTGCGGGCCGCCTCGCGGGCCGAGACCATCGGCCTCGTGCTGAAGAGCACGGCCAGCATCGTCATCTACTCGATCGCGATCATGACGGCGCTGAGCGAGATCGGCATCAACCTCGGCCCGCTCATCGCTGGCGCCGGCATCGCCGGCGTGGCCCTCGGCTTCGGCGCCCAGTCGCTGGTCAAGGACTTCCTGTCCGGCCTGTTCATGCTCGCCGAGGACCAGTACGGCGTCGGCGACGTGATCGACGTCGGCGAGGCGGTCGGCACCGTCGAGGTCGTGAACCTGCGCACCACCAAGCTGCGGGCCGTCGACGGAACGGTGTGGCACGTCCCGAACGGCGAGATCCGCCGGGTCGGGAACATGTCGCAGCAGTGGGCCCGGGCGCTGCTCGACGTGGAGGTCGCCTACTCCACCGACCTCGGCAAGGCCCAGGACGTCGTGAAGGAGGTGGCCGACCAGCTCTGGCGTGAGGACACCTGGCGGGTCGACATCCTCGAGGAGCCGGAGATCTGGGGCGTGCAGGCGCTCGGGGCCAGCGGCATCGCCATCCGCCTGGTCGTGAAGACCCAGCCGGGCCGGCAGTGGGCGGTGAGCCGCGAGCTGAACCGGCGCATCAAGGACCGCTTCGACGCCGAGGGCATCGAGATCCCGTTCCCCCAGCAGGTGATGTGGGTGCGGCGCGACGAGGGGTCGTCGAACGGGCAGGACGGCGGGGCGGTCGACGGCGAGCCGGCGCAGGGGTGAGCTCGTCCCGACCGGCGAGGGCTCGAGCCCTCGAGGCCACCGCCAGCCTGAACCCCGGCGCCTTCTCCCTCACCGACTGGGGCCTGTTCTGCGCCATCGCGCTGATCTGGGGCTCGTCGTTCCTCTTCATCGCCATCGCCCTCGACGCCATCGAGCCCGGCCTCATCACCTGGGGCCGGGTCGCGCTGGGCGCCGCCGTGCTGAACGCCGTACCGCGGGCCCGGGTGCGCATCGCCGACGAGGACCGCTTCCGCATGGTCCTGCTGTCCCTGCTGTGGGTGGCGATCCCGTTCACCCTGTTCCCGCTCGCCGAGCAGCACATCTCCTCGGCCGTCACCGGGATGCTGAACGGGGCGATGCCGATCTTCGCCGCCATCGTCGCCGGCGTGCTCCTGCGAACCCCGCCGGGACCGGCGCAGGCGGCCGGCCTCGGCGTCGGCCTCACCGGCACGCTCCTCGTCTCCCTCGACCAGCTCGGCGAGGGCGACGAGGCCTGGCTCGGCGTCGTGCTCGCGCTGGCCGCCACCGTCTGCTACGGCTTCGCCATCAACATCGCCGCCCCGCTGCAGCGCCGCTACGGGTCGCTCGGGGTGATGGCCCGGATGCTCGCCCTCGCCACCGTGTGGACGGCGCCGTTCGGGCTGTGGTCGGTACCCGGGTCGACGTTCGAGTGGGGGCCGGTGCTGTCGGTGGCGTTCATCGGCGCCGTCGGCACGGGCATCGCCTTCGTGGTCATGGCCACCCTCGTGGGCTCGGTCGGCTCCACCAGGGCGGCGATGGCGACCTACCTGATCCCCGTCGTGGCCATGGTCCTCGGGGTGCTCGTGCGCGACGAGCGGGTGGGCTGGACCGGCGTGCTCGGTGTGGCGCTGGTGGTCGTCGGCGCCTACTTCGCCTCCCGGGCCGAGCGCACGCCGGCGCCGACGGCGGTCCGAGAACCGACGTCCTGAGCGCTGGGGAGCGATTCGCCGTCGATTCGCCGGACCCGTGTCCTGCGTCGTCTGCTGCAGCCGGGCTGGGGTGGGCAGCGCCGGTCTCTGTCGATTCGCCGGGCGCGGTGTCCTGCGTCGCTCGCTGCAGCGGCGCTGGGGTGGGCGCCGTCGGTCAGGCGCGCAGGGCGACGAGGTGCTGGCCCCCGCCGGCCTCCACCTCGGCCCGGGCGCCGAGGCCCGGCGCCAGCCGGGAAACCCGGTCCTCGAGCCAGGCGGCGACCTCGTCGGCGTCGTCAGCGGTGGGGCAGCGAGCCATGACCTCGCGGCCGCCCTTGCGCTCGAGCCGCTCGACGGCGGCGATGATCGGCGCCGGGTCGACGACGAAGAGGTACTCGGGCCACGGCACGACCGGGTCGTTGGCGCCCTTGCCGGTGTTGCACCCCCGGTGGGCGAGGCGCTCGTCGGTGGCCCCCTTCTTCTTCGCCTTGGCCTTCGTGGTCCGCAGGTCGATGCTCGGTCCACGCGGGTCGTTCACCGACATGTCCGGGTCGACCGGTTCGTCGCAGAGCCAGCACCGCCAGCCGTCGCGCTCGCCGATCTCGTCGAGGCGGCTCATGCGGGCGTGGCGGTGGTGGGCACGCGGCAACCGTAGGCGGGCACCCGGCCGACCCGTGGTAGGCCGAGCGGCGTGATCATCGAGCACCGGACGTTCCGGCTGGCCGCCGGCACCGCCGACGCCGCGTTCCTGGCCGCCGATCGGCGGGTCCAGCACGAGGTCGCGCCGTTCGAGACCGGCTTCATCCGGCGGACGACGGCCCGGGGCGAGGACGGCCGCTGGCTGGTCGAGACGCTCTGGTACGACGACGCGTCGGCCACGGCCGCCGAGGCCACCGACGCCCCGGCGGTGGCGGCGCTGCGGGACTGCATCGACCCGGCGACGGTCCGGATCGAGCGCTGGACGACGCTCGACTGATCGCGCCGGAAGCCGGTGCCGGCTGGCACACTCGACCGGTGGGAAACCCGCTGGAGGACGAGGAACGGCTGCTGGCGCTGCGCGCCTCGGGCCTGCACCGGGGCACGCACCAGGCCGCGTTCGAGCCGCTGCTCGACCTCGCCACCCGCCTCCTCGGGACCCCGGTGGGGCTCGTGTCGCTCGTCGACGACCAGGCGCAGCACTTCGCGGCCGAGCTCGGTCTGGGCGAGCCGGGGAACCCGATGGGCGGCACGCCGCTGTCGCACTCCTTCTGCCAGCACGTCGTGGTCGACGACGCGCCGCTCGTCGTGTCCGATGCCCGGCTTGACGACCGCCTGGCCGGCCACCCCGCCATCGCCGACCTCGGCGTCATCGCGTACTGCGGCGTCCCGATCCGCGACCACGAGGGCCACGTGCTCGGCAGCTTCTGCGCCATCGACACCGAGGAGCACGCCTGGTCGGCGGGCGACGTCGAGGTCCTGCGCACGCTCGCCGAGGCGGTCGCCGCCACGGTGTCGGTCGAGCTGCGCCACTCGTCGCTCATCCGCTCGCTGCAGCGCCGGGTGCACGCCGAGGCCGGCGCCTCGAGCACGTCGGCGTGGCGGCTCGACGCCGCGTACCGCCCGGCGGCCCACGCCGCCGTCGGTGGCGACTTCTACGACGTGGAGGACGACCAGGACGGCGGGCTCTCCGTCATCCTCGGCGACGTGGTCGGCCACGGGCTCGACGCCACGGTGGCGATGGCCCAGCTCCAGGCGGCGACCCGAACGGCCGCGTCCATCGGCGGCTCCCTCGGCGAGGTCGTCGAGGTGCTCGACCGGGCGGCGCCCAGCATCGACGGCGTGTCGTTCGCCGCGGTGGTCGTCGCCGGCTTCGACGCCGACGGCCGCGGGTTCCAGCACCTCTCGTGCGGCGCGCTCCCCACGCTCGTCGTCGGGGCCGACGGCACGGCGCGGTTCTGCGAAGACGCCCAGACGCCGCCGCTGGCGTTCCCCGGTGCCGTCCGCCGCCCCCACCGCCACGACGAGGACGTCGCCGGCGTGGTGTTCGCCACCGACGGGCTGATCGAGCGCCGGGGCGAGAGCCTGCAGGTGGGCCTCGACCGGCTCGCCTCGCTCGCACCGCACGTGATGGGCGAGGCCGACCCCGCGGCCGCGCTCGCCGACGCCCTCGGCGGCGACTCCGACGACGACGTGGCCGTCGTGGTCGTGCGCCCCGACCGCTGATCCGCGCTACTGCTGGACGAGCCCCACCGGGTTGCCCTCGGGGTCGGTGATGAAGGCCAGCGTCGGCTGCCCCTCCAGCTGGAAGGGCTCGGCTGTGACCGTGGCGCCGAGCTCGACAGCGAGGTCGAGCGTCTCGCGCAGGTCGCGCACCTGGACGTAGAGGCTGACCCTCGGCGTGTCGCCCCGCTGGAGGTGGCCGGCGGGGCCGGGCTCGGGTCCGCCGAAGCCGGCCTCGATGGGGGCGAAGCCGCCGTCGCCGATCTCCCACGAGAACAACGTCGAGTAGAAGCGGCGCTGGGCGTCGACGTCGACGGCCTCGATCGCCCAGTGCACGACCGGCCGGGCCCAGTCGCGAGGTCGGTCGTCCGGCACGGACCGGACCGTACCGCCGATACGGTCGCCCCATGGCTGAGGAGATGCGCACCGAGACCGACTCCATGGGGCCGATCGAGGTCCCCGCCGACCGCTACTGGGGCGCCCAGACCCAGCGCAGCATCGGCAACTTCCCGATCGGGCGAGACCGCTTCGTGTGGGGTCGGCCCATCATCGAGGCGTTCGGCCTCGTGAAGTGGGCGGCCGCCCGGTCGAACGCCCAGCTCGGCGAGCTCGACGAGGAGATCAGCGAGCTGGTGCAGCGGGCCGCCGACGAGGTCATCGCCGGCGATCTCGACGACCACTTCCCCCTCGTCGTCTGGCAGACCGGGTCCGGCACGCAGTCGAACATGAACGCCAACGAGGTGATCTCCAACCGGGCCATCGAGATGGCCGGCGGCGAGCGGGGATCGAAGACGCCGGTGCACCCGAACGACCACGTGAACCGGGGCCAGTCGAGCAACGACACGTTCCCCACGGCCATGCACGTGGCCATCGTCCTCGAGCTGCACCGCCAGCTGTACCCGGGCGTCATCCAGCTGCGGGACACGCTGCGCGACAAGGCGGTCGAGAACGCCGACGTGGTGAAGGTCGGGCGCACGCACCTCCAGGACGCCACGCCCGTCACCCTCGGCCAGGAGATCGGCGGGTGGGTGCACCAGCTCGACTGGGCGCTCGAGCAGGTGCGCCGCAGCGAGGACGGCCTCCTCGAGCTGGCCATCGGCGGCACCGCCGTCGGCACGGGGCTGAACGCCCACCCCCGGTTCGGGTCGCTGGCGGCGAACGAGCTGGCCGAGCGCACCGGGCACGAGTTCCGCGTGGCCGGCAACACGTTCGCCGCCCTGTCCGCCCACGACGCCCTCGTGAACACGAGCGCCACGCTGCGCACGCTGGCCGGTGCGCTGATGAAGATGGCCAACGACGTGCGCTGGCTCGCCTCCGGCCCCCGCAACGGCATCGGTGAGCTGAAGATCCCCGAGAACGAGCCCGGCTCCAGCATCATGCCGGGAAAGGTCAACCCCACCCAGTCCGAGGCGCTCACCATGGTGGCCGTGCAGGTGTTCGGCAACGACGCCGCCGTCGCCTTCGCCGGCACCCAGGGCAACTTCCAGCTGAACGTGTTCAAGCCGGTCATGGCCCACAACGTGCTGGAGAGCATCGCCCTGCTCGGCGACGCCTGCCGCTCCTTCGACGAGCAGTGCGCCCGGGGCATCGAGCCGAACCGCGAGCGCATCACCCAGAACCTCGAGCAGAACCTCATGGTCGTCACCGCGCTGAACCCGCACATCGGCTACGACAAGGGCGCCCAGATCGCGAAGA
>JBKHXT010000156.1:0-10699 GCA_046565885.1 Acidimicrobiia bacterium | reverse complement strand
GCCGCCGGGTCGCGGGTGGCGAAGCGGGCGGTCAACGTGGCCGCCGAGCGCGGCGGCCGCATCGTCCGGCGCCGCCACTGACCGAGCGCCCGGGGCATCCGCAGCCGGCGGGGCGAGCGGAGGCATCATCGGCGCGGTGACGGGCACGGGCAGGGCGGCCGCGACGCGGCCGCAGACGATGATCGACCTCCGCGAGCGGCTCGAGCGGGGGTGGTCGATCGACACCACCTACTGCCCCGAGACCTACGTCGGTGCCGACCCGGCGCACGGCCAGTGCGCCGTGACGTCGGTGCTGGTCCAGGAGCACCTCGGCGGCGAGCTGGTGCGGGGGTGGGCCGACGTCGACGGCCGGGCCGTGCGCCACTACTGGAACCGGATCGGCGGCCTCGACGTCGACCTCACCTGGCGCCAGTTCCCGGCGGGGACGTCGCTGCGCGACGCCGAGGTGACGACGTTCGAGGTCCTGGTGGCCAACCGGTGGATGCTCGAGCGGCTCGAGCGGTTGCGGGCGGCGGCGGGGCTCGACCGGTGGGAGGGCCGCGCCGCCTGAGCGGCGTGGACCGCTAGCAGGTCGCGCAGGCGGCGGCGCCGGGCGCCGGCTCCTGGAGCCGACGCCCGGTGGCGGCCAGCGCCGTGCCCACGGCGACGAGGCCGGCGCCGGTCCGGCGGACCAGCCGGGGACGGGCCGGTCGACGGGCCGGCGCCTGGCGGCGGCGCTCGGCCTGGATGACGGGCACGGTGAGCTCGTGGATGTAGGGGTGCATGGGAGTTCCTCCTTTCGCCTCCGAGCATCCTCCGTTAGAGTGCCGAGATCAACTGATCAACGGAATTGAGGATCAGATTTCGGCGACCTTCACCTTCCCATCCAGCCGCCCCGTGGACCTCGTGGGTTTCGCGTGGTCGCCGCTGTTCGAGGCGGCGCTGTCCCTGCGCGTCGTCGTGCAACCCAAGCGGGCGCCGCTGCACCTGCCGTGGGTCCGCCGGTGCCGGGAGCTGGCGCCCGACCTGCAGGCCGAGGTGCGCACGCTGTTCCGGCCGTTCCAGGGGACCTTCGTGCCCGGCATCTTCGAGGCCGGCCTCGCCGACGACAGCCAGAGCTTCGAGGGCGACCTCGCCGCCCTCGCCGCCCTGCCGGACGAGCTGGTGGCCTACGAGCTGTCCTTCGCCTACGGCGGCATCGAGTGCACGCTGCTCGACGAGGGCGACCCGACCGTCGTGCACGATCCCGCCTACCGCGACCGGGTGCTGCGGGGCGCCGGCGACGACGAGCTGCGCGGCCTGGCCGAGCTCGCCTTCTCCGACCCAGCGGCCCTGCGCGACCGCTACGCCCGCCTCCTCGAGCGCTACTGGGAGGCCGCCTTCGAGGCGGAGTGGCACCGGATCGTGCCCCGCATCGAGGCCGACGCCACCGCCGGCGCCCGGGCGCTGGTCACCGGCGGCCTCGGCGAGCTGGTCGGCGAGCTGCTGCCCGAGGGCCGCTGGGACGCCGACGAGCGCACCATCGTCGTGCCCAAGGAGTGGGACGGCAGCTGCGACGTCGCCGACCGGGGCGGGATGCTCTTCGTCCCGACCGTGTACGGCTGGCCCTGCGTGCTCATCGACATGACCTCGCCGTGGCCGGTGTCGGTCATCTTCCCGCTGCGCGACCTGCGGGCGCCGGAGGTGCCCCACGCCACCGACCACGAGGTCGTCACCGGCTTCAGCGCCCTCGGCGACGAGACCCGCCTCCAGATCGCCCGGCTCGTCGCCGAGGACCCCCGCTCCACCAAGGAGCTCGCCCAGCTGCTGAGCCTCTCCGACTCGGCCATCTCCCGGCACCTGAAGATCCTGGAGGCGGCGGGCATCGTCACCGGCCGGCGCGACGGCTACTTCGTCCTCTACCGCCTGGTGCCCGAGCGCCTCGACGTGCTCGGGCGGGCGCTGCGCGGCACGCTCGGCCTCGTCGGCGCCGCCTCGGGCGACGTCCCTGCCCTGCCCGTGGCCATGCCCCGCACCCGATGAGGTCGGCGGCGCTGGCCGTGGCGGCGGGCCTCGCGCTGGCGGCGTGCGGGGGTGGCGAGCCGGAGGCGGGACCGGCGCCGGCGCCGACGCCCAGCACGGCGGCCACCTCGACGACGGCCGCGCCGACGACCACGACGGCCCCGGCGCCGGTGGTCATCGAGCTCCGCCTCGAGCGCTGGACCCAGGACGGCACCGAGACCTTCGACGAGGTGGTCCGCGAGACGCTGCTCGATCCCCGGGGGTGGCAGCAGGCGGGCTTCGAGTTCCGCTTCTCCGAGGAGGCGCCGTACCGGGTGCTGGTGGCCGAGGGCGACGTCGTCGACGGCACGTGCGCGCCCTACACGACCGGCGGCGAGTTCTCGTGCCAGATCGGTCCGACGGTGGCGCTCAACGCCGAGCGCTGGCGCGAGGCCACGCCCACCTGGACCGGCTCGCTCGACGACTACCGCCGCATGCTCGTGAACCACGAGGTCGGCCACCTCCTCGGCCGCCACCACGCCCGCCCGGGCTGCGACGCGCCGGGCGAGCCGGCGGCGGTGATGTTCCAGCAGTCCGGCGGCCTCGACCGCTGCGCACCGAACCCGTGGCCCCTGCCGTGGGAGATCGCCTGCGCCGCCCGCCACGACGAACCCATCGCCCCGCCCTACGAGCCCGACGCCACCGCCACCTGCGGCCCCGCCGACGTGTAGCCCGCTCAGCCGCCGCGCAGGGCCGCCTCCGCGGCGTCGTCGGCGGGGAAGAACAGCTCGACGGCGAGCTCGTCGAGGGTGACGTCGCGCGGCGTGCCGAACGTGGTGAGCGTCGTGAACATCGCCACGTCCCGGCCGCCGAGGTCGAGCACCACGGGGACGAGCAGCGGCGGGTCGTCGTCGACGGGCCGCTCGGGGAGGGCGGCGACGTTCGGGTAGGAGCGGACCTCGTCCCGGATCTGGGCGAGGCGCCGGTCGCCGGTGAGGCGCACGGTCCGGTCGATCTGGTGGAGCAGGTAGGCGGCCCACTCGGGGAAGTTGCGGGTGCGCGAGGCGAGGCCGTCGCGGTGCAGGCAGATCCGGAACACGTTCAGCGGCGGGCCGAGCAGGACGTCGGGCACGCCCTCGGTGAGCCGCCACGCCGACTGGTTGGCCAGCACGACGTCCCACTGGCGGTCGATCACCACGCCGGGGTACGGGTCGTGGGCGTCGAGCATGCGCTGGAGCGAGCGGCGCACCCGGGCCATCGACTCGTCGTCGATCGGCGTCTCGCGGTAGCGGGGCGCGTAGCCGGCGGCGAGCAGCAGCGCGTTCTGCTCGCGCAGGGGCACCTCGAGGTGGCGGGCGACCGCCAGCACCATCTCGGGGCTCGGGCGGGCGCGGCCGGTCTCCACGAAGCTCAGGTGCCGGGGCGAGACGCCGACCTCGTGGGCCAGGTCCATCTGGCTGCGGTGGCGGCGCTGGCGCCAGTCGCGCAGCAGGTCGCCCACCGGCAGCGTCGCGGTCGTCATGGCCGAACCGTACGACCGGCCCGGTCATGGCGACGATGACCTGACGGGTAATCGCCCCGCTTCCCGGCCCGGCGGACCATGGCGCCATGACCACCATCACCGCACCGACCACCGCCCGCCCCGCCGCCACGGCCGCCACCCGGCTCCGCACGGTCCTGCTCGCCAACGCGGCCACGTCGCTGGCCGCCGGCGTCGTCGGCCTCGCCGCCGCCGACGCCCTCGTCGACGAGCTCGGCCTCGGGAGCGCCGGCTGGACCCGCGTGGTCTCCGCCGGCCTCGTCCTGTTCGCGATCGACGTCGCCCTCGGCGCCCGCTCGCGCCACCTGCGGACCACGGCACTGCTCACGTCGATCGCCGACCTCGCCTGGGTCGCCGCCACCGTCGTCGTGCTGGCGACGGTCGACCTCACCGGCGCCGGCCGGGCGGTCGCCGTCGTGATGGGCGTCGGCGTCCTCGACTTCGCGCTCCTCCAGCTCTGGTTCCGCCAGCGGCTCCCGCGCTGAGCGGCGACCCTCTGGCAACGAGCGTTGCCACCGGCCTACGCTGCGGGGCAGGGACCGGGGACACAGGGGGATCACCGTGGCCGACATCCGCAGCGAGCCGTCGCAGGTCGACGCGCCGTGGCTCACCGATGCGCTCGAGGAGGCCGGGGTGGCCGGCGGCGCCAAGGTGCTCGACGTCGACTACGTCGGCGACATCGGCACCGGCCAGACGGGCCGCAACGCCCGGTTCCGCCTGACTTGGGACGAGCCCCAGGGGCGACCGGCGTCGCTCGTGGGCAAGTTCCCGTCCGCCGACGAGCACGCCCGCACCACGGCCTTCGCCGGCGGCACCTACCTGAAGGAGTGGCTCTTCTACCGGCAGGTGCGGCCGACCGTCGGCATCCGCACGCCCGAGTGCCACGTCGCCCGCTACGACGGCGACGCCCAGGCCTTCGTGCTGCTGATGGAGGACCTCGCCGGCTGCCGCCAGGGCGACCAGCTCGAGGGCCTCGACGCCGACCGCATCGCCCTGGCCCTCGAGCAGGCGGTCGCCCTCCACGCCCCCCGCTGGGGCGACCCCTCCCTGGAGACCGCCTTCACCGACGGGCAGCCGGCGCCGGCGCCCGAGCAGGTGGCGATGATGGCGCAGGCCATGTACGGCGCCACGCTCCCCGGGTTCCTCGACCGCCTCGGCGACCGGCTCGACCCGGACGTCGCCCAGCTCGCCGCCGACTTCGCCCCGAAGGTGGGGGCGTGGGTGACGGGCTCGGACACCCCGCCGACGGTCATCCACCTCGACTTCCGGGCCGACAACCTCCTGTTCGGCGAGTCCGACGGCGCCCCGCCGCTCGTGGTCTGCGACTGGCAGACCGTCAGCGCCGGCCCGGCGATGAGCGACGTCGCCTACGTCATCAGCGGCAGCTTCCCCGACCCGACGGCCCGGGCCGCGGCCGAGGCCGACCTGGTGGAGGACTACCGCCGCCGGCTCGGCGCCGCCGGGGTCGACTACGACGCCGACCGGGCGTGGCGCGACTACCGCCTCGGGAGCCTGTGGGGGATGGTCATCACCGTCATCGCCACGGTGCAGGCCGCGGAGACCGAGCGCGGCAACGACATGCTCACGGCCATGGCCCAGCGCCACGGCCGCCAGGCGCTGGACCTCGACGCCCTCGCCCTCCTGTAGCGGAGGTGGACGCGGTGGCCCACGGACGTCGGCGGTGGATCGCCGCGGCGGCGGTGGCCGCCGTGCCGCTCGTGCTCTGGGCGGCCGGCGGGCACGCCGGCGTGCACGCCGCCCGCAGCGTGCTCGTGCCGGGCGCCGGCCTGGCCGAGGCGCAGCCCGTGCTGGCCGCCGCCTTCCTCGTGGCCGCCGTCGCCGCCACCGCCGCGTGGCTGCGCTGGGGCACCGACTGGATCCTGGTGGCCGTGGTGGTGGCGGCCATGGCGACCTCGGCCGCCTGGGGCAGCGCCGACCACGGCGACGACGTCGTGCGGCGGGCGGCCCACGAGTTCCCCGTCGTCGTCCTCGTCGCCGCCGCCCTCGGGTGGGCCCGCGCGACCCTCGGCGGCGTCCCCGGGTTCGCCTGGCTCGCCGGCGGGAAGGTGCCCGACGACCACGTCACCGCGCTCGTCGAGCTGCGCCCGGTCGACCGCTGCCGGGCGGTCGCGATCGCGGCGCTGTCCGGCGACCTCGACGACGACGCCCGGGCGGCGGTGCTCGCCGACGACGTCGCCCGCCGGGCCCGCCGCATCGGGCTCGTCGCCCGCCTCCGCACCGGACCGGACCCCTTCGCCCGCGACCACGCACCCGCCCGGGCCGCGCTCGCGCTGGCCGGGCTCCTCGACGACGCCGCGCGGAGCCGGTTCGTGGCCGACGCCCGGCGCAGCCCGCTCGGCGTCCCGGCGAGCGAGCCGACCTGGGTGCGCACGCTCGACGGCACCCTCGCCGCCCTCGCCCTCGACCGCCTGGGCGACCGCGACGCCGGCCGCCGCTGGGGCGACGCCCTCGCCGGCCCGCTCGCCGCCCGACGGGGCCACCGTCCGTCGTGGTGGTGGACGCCGCTCGGCGTCGCCGCCGGCCGGTGCCTCGACTGGGAGCACGCCGCCGCCGGCGCCCTCGCCCACGAGCGGGGGTGGGTCGACGACGCCGACTGGCCCGAGCTGCGCCGACGGGTGCTCGGCGCCGCCGCCCGAGGCGTCGGCCGCCGCGACGACGCGCGCCTGATCGCCGCCGGCCGCGTCTGGCTGGCGCTCGTCGAAGACCCGGGCGCCGAGCGCATCGTCGCCCGCCCCACCGTGCGCCACGACCCGCTGGCCGTCGCCCTCGACCGCCACGCCCGCCACCTCCGTGCCACGCGCACGCCCGCCACCGTCGGAGGAACCCCATGACCGCCGTCGTCCCCGAGCGCACCGAGCCCGTCGGCGCGCCCTCGCTGCCGCTCCTGCCCGAGTCGCCGCGCCGCGCCGGCCCGGTCACCCGCCGCCTGCTCGCCCGCACCGCCCTGGCGCTGCTGGCCATCGAGTCGCTGGCGGCCGTGCTGATCGCCAGCGGTGGGCCCACCGCCGAGGTGGTCGGCTCCTCGCTCATCGTCCCCGGCGGCGGCCTGCTGCACACCGGACGACCGCTGCTCGTGGCCCTCACGGCCGCGCTGGTCGTGCTCGGCATCGTGCTGTGGTGGGCGATGAGCCTCATCTGGGGCATCCCGCTCGTGTGGGCGCTCAGCGGGCTCGCCGCCGTCGTCCTCGACGACGGCACCCGCTGGGACTGGGCGGTCCCGGTCGCCGCCGCGGTCGCCGCCGGCATCGTCGGGTCGGCGGCGTGGTCGTGGGAGCGGCGGTACCGCACCAAGCGGGCGAAGGTCGCCGAGCTGAACGAGTACCTGCGCACCGCCACGGTCCCCGAGCCGTCACGGCCGGTGCGCGAGCCGGACGCCATGGACGCCGAGCTGCTGCGCTGGTGCCACGAGCTCGCCCTCCAGCCCCTCGACGACTTCCGCGGGTTCGAGTGGGGCGAGCAGCTGCACGGCGGGACCTGCGTGCGGTACCAGCTGAACTACCTCGGCTGGGCGCTCGCGACCTACGCCGTGAACTTCGTGCCGAACGCCCCGCAGCCGATGGAGGAGGTGCTGCGCAACCTCGTCCTCAAGCAGACCGACCTGCGGGTGTGGGGCTACTGGCGGGGCCTGAACCTGGTCGGGAACCTCGACGGGCACCCCGACCCGCTCCGCAAGGACAACATCATGTTCTCGGGGTTCACGGGCGACCAGATCAACATGTACGTCGCCGCCACCGGCGACCGCCGCTTCGACGAGCCGGGGTCGCTCACGTTCGTGTGGAAGGACGGCCGGGAGTTCGCCTACGACCACCGGAGCTGGATGGAGGCGGTGCAGCGGAACTTCGCCGACAGCCGCCTCGGCTTCTTCCCGTGCGAGCCGGGCTGGGCCTTCGCCGCCTGCAACACCATCGGCGCCCAGGCGCTGCTCGGCTACGACTCGACCCACGGCACCTCGATGTGGGCCGAGGTCGAGGAGCGCTGGCGCCGGACGCTGCTCGACGAGTACCTGCTGCCCGACGGCAACTACGCCAACATCCGCTGCACCCGGACCGGCCTGTCGTGGGACACCGGCGAGACGCCGGGTGGCGAGTACCTGACCACCGGCACCAACCAGTTCACCGACGTGGCGCCCGACCTCGCCGCCCGCGGGCAGGCGCTCGCCGTGCGCGGCCTGCCCGAGAAGCTGGCGCCGCTGTCGGCGATGGTCGACGACCACGGCGAGCTGGCGCTGGAGCTGCCGCTCGAGTGGGAGCGGAACCGGGCGCGGCGCACGGCGCTGAACGGGTGGACCAAGCTCATCGCCGGCGCCCGCATGATCGGGGACGAGCGCCTCGCGGCGGCGGCGCAGCGGGCCGCCGACCGCCAGTGCGCCACCGGCGACCGCTGGCCCGAGCGGCCGGTGGCGGCGGGCGTGCAGAACCTGGCCACCCACGCCATCGTCCGCTGGTCGACGCCGCTCACCACCGGCGACCTCAACGTCCGGGGGCACGTGCCGCCGGCCGGCCCGCTGCTCGCGTCGGCCCCGTGGCCGAGCGTCCTCGTCACGCTCGCCCGCTCGGACGACGGTCGGTCGCTCGACCTCGCCCTCCAGCGCCACGAGCTGCCCGCCGGTGCGCCGGTGCGGCTCGGCTTCGCCCGGCTCGAGCCCGGCGCCCGGTACCGCCTGGCCGGGACCGGCAGCGGCCACGACGCCGTCGAGCTCGTCGCCGTCGCCGACGGCACGGCCGAGGTCGACCTCGTGCTGGCCGAGGACGGACCGACCCGCCGGCGACTCGAGCCGATCGGCGGTGCGGCGTGATCTCGATGTTCATCAGCTGCGCAAAGGCGTGGAGCCGCCTCGTGCACACGTACCACCGGGTCACCGGACGCCCGCAGGTCACCCTCGACCGCCCGCCCCGAGGAGCACGCCCGTGACCGCCACCGCCACCCCTCCCGTCACCCCGTCCACGGCGCCCGACGGCATCCCCCTGCTCGACCCTGACCCGCCCCGACTGGGCCCGGTGAGCCGGCGGCTGCTCGCCCGGCTCGCCGTCGGGCTGCTGCTCGTCCAGGCGGTCGGCGCCGCTCTCACCTTCGGCGTGGCCACCGACGGTGCCCGCGCCTTCGGCCTGTCGCTCACCGTCCCCGGCGGCGGCTTCCTCTACCTCGCCCGGCCGGTGGCGTTCCTGGTCACCGCCGCGCTGGCCGTCGTCGCGCTCGTGCTGTGGTGGGGCCTGTCCGCCCACCTCGCCATCCCCCTCGTGTGGCTCGGCAGCGCCGTGGCGGCCTGGGCGATGGTCGACGCGCCCCGCCTCGTCCTCGACCGCGGCACCACGTGGGGGCCGGGCATCGCGCTGGCGTACCTGCTCGCCGCCGCCCTGGTCGCCGCCGCGGTGTGGAGGTTCGAGCGCCGCTTCCGGGCCAAGCGTTCGAAGGTCGCCGAGCTGAACGAGTACCTCGCCACCGTGGAGCTGCCCGAGCGCGTGCCCGCCACCCGCGAGCCCGACGCCATGGACGCCGAGCTCTTGCGCTGGTGCTACGAGCTGGCCCACCAGCCCGACGACGGGCTGAAGGGCCTGGACTGGGGGGAGCAGTTCCACGGCGGCACCCAGCTGCGCTACCAGCTGAACGCCCACTGCTGGGCCCTCAGCCTCTACGCCGCCAACCACCTGCCCAACGCCCCGCACCAGATCACCGAGGCGCTGGCCCGCCTGGTGGCCAAGCACACCGACCTGCGGGTGTGGCGCTACTGGCGGACCCTCAACCTGCTCGGCAACCTCGACGCGAACCCCGACCCGATCGCCCGGGACAACATCATGTTCTCGGCGTTCCTCGGCGACGTGCTGAACATGTACGAGGCCGCCACCGGCGACACCCGCTTCGACGAGCCCGGGTCGCTGACCTTCGTGTGGAAGGACGGGCGGGAGTTCGCGTACGACCACCACTCCATCGTCGAGGCGGTGCACGCCAACTACGAGCGGAGCGAGCTCGGGTTCTACCCGTGCGAGCCGGGCTGGTCGTTCACCGTCTGCAACGTGATGGGCGCGCAGTCCATGTACGGCCACGACCGCCTCCACGGCACCGACCTGTGGGAGCGAAACCGGGACTCGTGGCAGCGCACGCTCGAGCAGGAGTACCTCACGCCCGACGGCACCTACGCCCACATCCGCTCGAACCACGTCGGCCTGTCGTGGGACACCGGCGAGGTCCCCGGTGGCCACTACACCGCCAACGGCACCGGCCGGTTCGCCGACATCCTCCCCGCCCACGCCCGCCGGGCGCGGGCGCTCGACCTGCGGGGCGCCGGCCCGGCCATGGCCGGCCTGGCGGCGATGGTCACCGACGGCACCCTCGACCTCGAGATGCCGCCGGAGCTCGAGCGGCACCGCACGCGCTCGAGCCCGCTGCCGGGGTGGAACAAGGTGATCGCCGGCGCCCGCCTCGTCGGCGACGCCGCCCTGGCCGAGGCCGCCATCGCCGGCGCCGAGCGCCAGTGCGCCACCGGGAAGCGCTGGCCCGACCGACCGCTCGACGCCGGGTCCTCCGCCTTCGGCGGCCACCTCATCGTCCGGTGGTCGACGCCGCTCGGCCCGTCGGACCTGAACCAGCGGGGCTTCGTCCCGCCCGTCGGCCCCGTCCTGCGCGACACCGCCTGGGACGACGTGCTCGTCGTGCAGGCCCGCAGCCTCGACGGCGAGTCGCTCGACCTCGTCCTCGAACCGTGGCGCGGGCCGGTCGAGCAGCTCACCCTCCGCTTCGAGCAGCTGGAGGCCGGCCGGACGTACCGCCTGGAGGGCGACGGCGGCGCGTCCAGCCCCGTGGAGGGCGGCGCCGTCACGGTCGACCTCCCGGCGACCCGCCGCTTCCGCCTCGCGCCGGAGGCGGCGGCGTGAACCCCCGCTTCCTCGACTGCGACCGGCTGTGGACCCGGCTCGTGACCGCCGTGTACCGGATCCGGCGCCTCCCCCGGGTCACCAACGACCCGCCGCCGCTCGAGGGACCCGCCCGCTCGGGAAGATGAGCCGACCGATCGGGGTATCGGAGCCACGTGACCGACACCCCCGATGACCCTTCGCGCGCCGGCGGCGAGACCGAGTCGTTCTCGCCGGTGCTCCCCGACGACGTCGAGCAGCTGGCCGAGGACGTGCTCCGCCGGGCCAAGGAGCGAGGGTGGTCGCTGGCCACCGCCGAGAGCTGCACGGG
>JBKHXT010000155.1:0-4891 GCA_046565885.1 Acidimicrobiia bacterium | reverse complement strand
AGGTCGACCGGCTGTACCTGGCCTCGCTGCGCATCGACTCGTGCGTGTGCACGTCGTGCGGCGCCCGCTGGGACGAGGACGCGACGACGGGGGAGTTCCGGGGCCGCCAGAGCCAGGCCCGCACCTCCCGCACCGAGTCCCGCTGAGCGAACTGGCCTACGGATGCCCCCGCCGGCGAGGGGATCGGTAGGCCAGGACTGTCGGGGTCAGGCCTCGGGCTGCTCGCCGGGCTGCTCGGCCCCGCCCGCCTGCTCGACCGGGTCGGTCGGTGGCGTGACCTCAGGGGCGTCCGGGGCGGCGGTCTCCTCGACCGGGGCCTGCTCGGCGGCCGTCGCCTCGGCCTCGGCCTCGGGCTTATCGGCCTTGGGCTCCTCGGCCTTGGGCTCCTCGGCCTTGCCCTTGCCCTTGGGCTTGCCGCCGCCGGGCCGGCGCTTGCGGCCCCGGTCGGCGCGACCGGCCTTGGGGTCGGGCTCGATGCCGAAGATCTGGGCGATCTCCGGCAGGCGGCTGCCGTGGCGGGCGATGGCCGCCTTCAGGTCGTCGGTGACGTTGGCCGGCAGCGACACCGGCACCACCTGGCGGCGGACCGGCGAGTGGGCCAGGGCGTCGAGGATGTAGGTCCAGCGATCGGGCGACGTCTCGGCGCTCATGGAGGCGTTGGCCGCCTCGACGAGGCGCATGGCCACCTCCGGGGGGAGGGGCTGGCCGGCCTTCGGCGGTCGCGACGACAGGTGCAGCGCCCGCACGACCCGGTCGTCGTCCAGCATCTCGACCACCTCGGCGACCCAGGCCTGCTGGTCGGCGTCGAGGCGCTCGTTCAGGGCGGTGCGCAGCTTGGCGGCCAGGGCCCGGCTCTCGTCGTCCTTGGCGGCGCCGTCGGCGGCGGTGACCACGGTGCGCAGGTCGCGCAGGTCGACGACCTCGGACTGCTCGAGGGCGGCCTCGGCGCGGTCGCGCCACTCGGCGGCGCGGACCTTGACCAGCAGCTCCTCGGCCAGGGTCACGATGGGGCCCTCGTCGATGGCGTCCTGGCCCTCGGCCTTGCGCTGCTCGTTCTGCTTCTCGAGCCCCTGGCGCACGGCCTGCAGGCCGCCGCGCAGCAGCTCCTGGGCCACGGCCTTCTGCTCGTCCGGAAGCGAGTCGATCAGCTCGTTGCGGTGGGCCTTGCCGGCCTTCAGGCGCGGCGGCTTCGGCTTCGGCGGCAGCTTGGGCTTGGCCGGCGTGCGGGGCGGACCGCCGCGGCGCTCGCCACGGTCGCGGCGCTCACGACGCTCGCCGTCACCGCGCTCGCCACCCTCGCCGCGCTCACCCTCACCTCGGCGACCCCGACCCTCGCCCCGGCGGCCACCCCGGCGCTCGCCGCGGTCGCGACCGCCGCGGCCCTTCTCGGCCAGGACCTGGGTGACGAGGGGGCCCTCGTCGCGGGACAGCAGCTCGAGGGTCTGGGCCTTGGGCTTCTTGTCCTCCTTGCCCTTGGCGGGCAGGACGGACGTGATGCGGATGCCGTCGAGGTCCATCTCGGCCTCGACCCGGAACTCGTCGCCGACGTTCGAGCCCTCGGGGAACAGCGACGCCTCGGCCACGCCCTTGGGCTGACGGGCGCCCGCCGCGCGCCAGGTGAAGGTGCGACCCTCGTCCTGGCGGCTGGTGAGCTCGATCTCGATCCGGGTGGCCATAGCGGTCGGCCAGGCTATCCGACCGCTTCCGGACCGGACGATTGCGCTCCGGGGCTCGGTGGCGGGGACGGGGCCCTCGGGCTCGTACGCTGCGGGCATGGAGCACGGGCGGCGGAGCCGGCCGCAGGGGCAGGGTGCCGGGGCCGTCGTGGCCTTCGACGAGCCCCTCGCCCTCGGGCGACTCGACCACGAGGCCGTCGACCTCGAGACCGAGCGCCGCCGACGCCGCATCGTGCTGTTCCTGTCCCGCCTCCTGGTCGCGAGCATCCTGGGCGCGCTCGCCCCCTTCGTCGACGTCGACGGCCTCTGGCTCGGGCTCGGGCTCGCCGTCGTCTACGTGCCCGTGGTGGCGCTCGCCGGGACCGGCCAGCGCCGACCCAGCCGCCCGCTGCTGGCCGTCACCGTGGCCGCCGACGCCGCCGTGCTGCTGGCCTTCGGGGCGGTCACCGGCCTCGACACCGAGGTCGCCCTCGCCGGCCTGCTCTTCGTCGCCCTGCACACCTGGGCCGGCGGTCGGCTGCTCGGGCTGGTGATGGCGCTGTTCGTCGTGACCAGCCAGGTCGTGGCCGGGCGCTTCGGCGAGCAGGCCACCACGCTGTCGGCGGCGCTCACCACCGCCGGCATGGCGGCGCTGCTGGTCTTCCTCGTCGACGACCAGACCACCCAGGAGACCCGGGCCGCCACCGGCCTGCGGCTGGTGAGCGACAAGGCCGAGGCCATCCTCGCCGCCATCGGCGACGCCGTGCTCACCACCACCGCCGACGGCCGGATCCGCAGTGTCAACCGGGCCGCCGAGGGCGTGTTCGGGTGCGACGCCGCCACGGTCGTCGACGAGCGCTGCGGCACCCTCGTCGCGCTGCGCGACGGCGCCCGCACCCTGGCCTGCGAGGGGCGGTGCCAGCTGCTCGAGAGCTACGGCGAGGCCACGGTCGAGGTCCACCGCACCGGCCCGAACGGCCAGCGCCAGCCCCTGCTCGCCAGCGCCACCCCGCTGGTGTCGCCCGACGGCGAGGTCGTGGAGGTCATCCACTCCTTCCGCGACATCACCAGCGTCAAGCAGGCCGACGAGGCCAAGACCCTCTTCCTCGCCACGGCGTCCCACGAGCTGAAGACCCCGCTCACCGTCATCCGGGGCTTCGCCCAGATGCTGCGCACCGTCTCCCTCGGCCCCGACCAGCAGCGCGAGGCGACCACCGCCATCGAGGCCCGGGCCGCGCAGCTGTCGTCCATCGTCGACCGGCTGCTCATGACCAGCCGCATCGAGGCCGGTCACGTCGACCTCGAGCCCACGATGTGCCGCGTCGACGACGTCCTCGCCCAGCGCAGCCGCGAGGTGGAGTCGGCGACGGCCCGGACGGTCGAGCGCCGGCTGCCCGACGACCTGCCCCTCGCCTGGGCCGACCTCGACGGGCTCAGCACCGTCGTCGACCACCTGCTCGACAACGCCGTGAAGTACTCGCCCGAGGGCGGTCCGGTCGTGCTCGAGGCGACGGTCGACGACACCCACGTCCTCATCCGGTGCCGCGACGAGGGCATCGGCATGACCGAGGACCAGCAGGCCCGCTGCTTCGACCGGTTCTGGCAGGCCGAGGGCACCGACGTCCGCCGCTTCGGCGGCACGGGCATCGGCCTCTACATCGTGCGGTCGCTGGTGCAGGCCATGGACGCCACGATCGACGTCGCCAGCGCCCCCGGCAAGGGCACCACGTTCACCATCCGCCTGCGCCGCCAGCCGCCCGGTGCGTCCACGGCGGGCGAGGACGACGCCGAACCGGCGAAGGGCGGCTCGATCGTGGACGAGTTCATGCGCCACGTCGGCATGCCCGTCGAGCACGGGACCCCGGAGCGCTGATGCCCGACATCATCCTCGTCGACGACGATCCCGACATCCGGATGCTCGCCCGCATGGTCTTCGAGCTCGACGGGCACGAGGTCGCGGCCGCCGCCAACGGCCTCGCCGGGCTCGACGTGCTCCGCCAGGCCGTCGACGCCGGCGGCCGGCCGGTGGTGGTCCTCGACGTGCAGATGCCCGACATCGACGGCTGGGAGGTGCTCGACCACATCCGGGCCGAGCCCCGCCTGCGCGAGGTTCCGGTCGTGATGTGCACCGTCCGGGCCGGGGCCGCCGACCGGGCGCGGGGCTACAAGGCCGGCGCCGACGCCTACGAGGCCAAGCCGTTCGACCTCGACCAGCTGCTGGGCACGGTCCGGCGGCTGGCCGACATGGACGTCGAGCAGCTGCTGGCCCGCCGGGAGGCGCTCATCGAGGCGCCGCCCGAGCAGGGCTAGTCCCCAGCGGTCCGTCCTGCCCCGCTACGGCTGGTCCTCGAACGACTCCGGCGGCGGGCAGGCGCACACGAGGTTGCGGTCGCCGGCGGCGCCGTCGATGCGGCTGACCGGCGGCCAGTACTTGGCCCGCCGCAGCTCGGGCACCGGGTAGGCGGCCTGCTCACGGGTGTAGGGGCGGTCCCAGCGGTCGACGAGCAGGTCCTCGGCCGTGTGCGGGGCGTGCGCGAGGGCCGAGGCGTCGTGGGCCACGGACCCGGACTCGATGTCGGCGATCTCGTCGGCGATGGCGGCCATGGCCTCGCAGAAGCGGTCGAGCTCGGCGAGCGACTCCGACTCGGTCGGCTCGATCATGAGCGTGCCGGCCACCGGGAAGCTCATCGTCGGCGCGTGGAAGCCGTAGTCGATGAGCCGCTTCGCGACGTCGTCGACGGTGACCCCGGTCGCCCGGGTGATCTCCCGGAGGTCGATGATGCACTCGTGCGCCACCCGGCCGTGGGCGCCGGTGTAGAGCACCGGGAAGGCCCCGTCGAGCCGGGCCGCGACGTAGTTGGCGGCGACGATCGCGACGGCGGTCGCGTCGGCGAGCCCTGACCCGCCCATGAGCTTCATGTACACCCAGGGGATGGGGAGGATGCCGGCCGACCCGTACCTCGCCGCCGAGACCGGACCGACCGCCCCACCGTCACCCGCCAGCGGGTCGCCGGGCAGGAACGGGGCGAGGTGCGCCTTGACGGCCACCGGCCCCACGCCGGGGCCGCCGCCGCCGTGGGGGATGCAGAACGTCTTGTGGAGGTTGAGGTGGCTGACGTCGGCCCCGAACCAACCCGGCTTGGCCACGCCCACGAGGGCGTTGAGGTTCGCCCCGTCGACGTAGACCTGACCGCCGGCGGCGTGGATCGTGTCGCACAGGTCGCGGATCCCGAGCT
>JBKHXT010000154.1:0-3473 GCA_046565885.1 Acidimicrobiia bacterium | reverse complement strand
GGTCGAGCTGGTCGATGATGCCGACGCCGTCGAGGTAGGCGTCCTCGTCGGTGACGCTGCCGAGGCCGGCCATGGCGCCGACGAGGCTGGCCACGCCGGCGAGGGCGCCGGCCAGGGGCCACATCGGCCGGCGGGTGGTGACGACGACCTCGTCGTCGATGGCGAGGGGGTAGGTGTCGGGGGTGACGGTGATCACGGCGGTGCTCCTGGTGTGGGTTCTCTCGGACGTCACCACCGTCCCCCGCCCCGGTTGGACGCTCCTTGGACGCCGCTTGGAGCCCGTTCCAGGAGCCGCACTCAGTAGCTGAACGTCGTGGCGCCGGCGCCGATCCACTCCCACAGCTGCACCGTCCCGCCGAGCTCGGCCCCGGTGACCATCTTCGAGTCGTGCAGCTGCTTGCTGTTCCAGCAGATCGGGCAGACGAGGTAGGTGCCGCCGGCGGCCTCGTAGCGGGCGAGGAGGTCGGCGAGCGGCGGGCAGCCGTCGCAGGCCACGCCCACGGCGGTGCCCTCGACCGCCAGGCGGACGGCCTCCTTGGTGAGGAACATGACGGTGGGTCGACCGGACTCGGCGGCGCCGACGGCGACGAGGTAGGCGACGGTCACCTTCTCGGCGTCCTCGAGGCCGGTGGTCAGGCTGATGGCGGCGCGGTTGCTCATGGGTCTCCTCGTGGGTTCGGGTGTGGTCCGAGCATCCGACGAGCGCACGGTCGCCGGCACTTCAACGGTTGAAGCGGCGCCGTTCGCTCGATCGGCGTACCGTCCGGGCATGGCCACCGGGTACGGGCAGTTCTGCCCCGTCTCCAAGGCGTGCGAGATCCTCTGCCAGCGCTGGGCGATGCTCGTCGTGCGCGAGCTGCTGTGCGGCAGCCGCCGCTTCGGTGACCTGCAGCGCGGCGTGCCCGGCTGCCCGCCGGCAACCCTCTCCAAGCGCCTGCGCGAGCTCGAGCGGGCCGGCATCGTCGACCGCATCGACGACCGCAGCGGACCGGTCTACGAGCTGACGGAGGCGGGCCACGAGCTGCTGCCCGTCGTCGACGGCCTCGGCACGTGGGCCCAGCGCTGGGTGCGCAGCGCCTACGGCCCCGAGGACCTCGACGCCGACTTCCTCCTCTGGGACGTCCGCCGGAACCTCACGCCCGGGCTCGCCGCCGGCACGGTGGTGATCGAGCTGCAGGTCCGCACGCCGGCACCACGGCGCTTCTGGATCGTCGTCGACCCCGATGCCGTCGACCTGTGCCTCACCGACCCGCAGCGGACCGTCGACGTCGTGCTCAGCACCGACGTCCGCAGCCTGACCGAGGTCTGGATGGGCGACCGCTCGTGGGCCGACGTGCTGGCCGACGGCACCGTCTCGCTGGCCGGGCCGGCGCAGCTCGTGCGGGCCATTCCGGGCTGGTTCGGGCAGCACCCGCTGCTGGCGCCGATCGCACCGGCCCGCGCCTGAGCCCGCGTACCGTGCGCGGCAGATGACGTACCGCTTCCGGGCCGAGGTGTGGCTGCACCAGGGCGACGCCGCCTGGCACTTCCTGGCCGTGCCCGAGGACGTCTCCGACGACATCGAGGCCCGGACCTCCCACCTGTCCCGGGGCTTCGGCTCGGTGCGCGTGCGGGTCGCCGTCGGGTCGTCGACGTGGTCGACGTCGGTCTTCCCGGACTCGAAGCGGGGCGTCTACGTGCTCCCCGTGAAGAAGGAGATCCGCCGGGCCGAGGGCATCGAGGCCGGCGACGAGGTCGAGGTCAGCCTGGCGCTGGTCGACGCCTGACTCGGATCGGGCCCCGCCACTCACCCGCCGGATCGAGCGGGACCCCCTTCTGGCTGACCTGGACCTCGCCTTCGACGGCCAGCTGCCGGGCGACGTCGCGGGCCTCGTCCATGAGCGACCGCCAGGCCTCGCCGCCCACCGCGCGGGCCGCGTCCGACGGGCAGATCGTCTTGTCCGGCGCCCGGCGCTCGCTCAGCGCCAGCACCGCCGCCCGCAGCCGCGCCCGCCGGGCCTCGGGCTCGGGCTCCTCCCACCACGGCTGGCCCCGCTCGCCGAGCGCCACCTTGGCGTGGTGCACCCGCGCCCGGGCCCGGGCCTCCGCCGCGTCGTCGTCGGCCCGCTTGGCCGCGCCGACGGCACGGCGGGCGTCCATCAGCTCGTCGACCAGCTCCTGGCGCAGCGGCTCGGGGATGGACGGATCCGTGGCCCGCCAGCGGCGGCCGCCGACCGCGATCCAGCGCCCGTCCTCGGTGGTCTCGACGTCCTCGGCCACGCCCCGATCCTTGCCCAGCCCGGGGGGATACGGTCCGGCGCGGTGATCCCTCTCGACGAGACCTTCGACGGCACCTTCCCCTTCGCCCCGCACACGTTCGACGGACACGGCTTCGTCCAGCACTACGTGGACGAGGGGCCGAGGGACGGCCAGGTGGTCGTGTGCCTGCACGGCGAGCCGACGTGGGCGTACCTGTACCGCCACATCATCCCCCGCCTGTCCGACCGGTACCGGGTGATCGTCCCCGACCACATGGGGTTCGGGAAGTCCGAGACGCCCCAGGACCGCGAGTACACGCTGCAGGCCCACACCGAGAACCTGGCCGCGCTGCTCGACCACCTCGGCGTCACCGACATCACCTTCGTGCTCCAGGACTGGGGCGGCCCGATCGGCACCGCCTACACCGTCCGCCACCCCGAGCGGGTGAAGCGGCTGTTCCTCGCCAACACCCTCGCCGGCTACGGCCAGGTGAGCGACCCGGACGTCCCGCAGGTGAACACGTCGCCGTGGTTCCGGTGGATCGGCGAGGGCATGGAGAGCGGCCGCACCGAGGCGGTGCTGCGCAACCTCGGCTCCACGGTGCTGTCGGTCATGAGGATCATCGGCGTCCACAACCCCGAGGCGATGACCGACACGTGGGTGCGGGCCTACTCGGCGCCGTTCCCGACGTGGGAGTCGGCGATCGGCGGCTACGAGTTCCCGATCGACGCCTACACGGGCCGCATCGCCGAGTACGTCCTCGCCGGTCTCGGCGGGGTACCTGCCCTGCGGGAGAAGCCGGCCGTGCTCTACGAGGGCATGGCCGACCACGCCATCCCGCCGGCCCGGGCGATCGCCGACTTCCGGGCGCTGTGGCCCGACGCCCCGGTGGTCGAGCTGCCCGGCGTGGGGCACTTCTGCCAGGAGGACGCGCCCGACGTCCTCGCCGCCGGCATCGACCAGTTCATCCAGGCGAACCCGTAGCGGTCAGGCGCGCATCCGGCTGGCCGAGCGCTTCGCCTCCCAGTGGTTGCGGTTGGCGAAGTAGGGCGGCCGGCTGGTGAAGGCGTCGGTCTCCAGCCACAGGCGCTTCAGGTGGCGGACCTGGCCGTGCTCGCGGTCGTCCTCGTAGGCGGTGCGGCCGTGGAGGACGTGGAAGTTGTTGATGAGCTGGATGTCGCCGGCGAGCAGCTCCATCGTCACGTGGTGGGCCGGGTCGGCGGCCATGGCCTCCA
>JBKHXT010000153.1:0-19643 GCA_046565885.1 Acidimicrobiia bacterium | reverse complement strand
GCGCCGGCCATGGCGAAGCCGGTGGAGCCGGCGGCGAAGCCGACGAGCGCCGCGGCGGCGACGGCGAGCTTGCCGAAGCGGCGGGGCGAGTCGGGCGTCGGCGTGGCGGCGCGCATGGCGTGGAGGTGGCCGTCGCGCACGTCGTCGGGCACGGGGGCCGAGCCGAGGTCGGCGAGCCGGTCGGTGAGGTCGTCGTGGTCGCGCATCACCCTGGTGAACGACGGCGACCCCGATCAGGTCACGCCGGGTCGGCGGCGGGCGCCAGCCGGCCCGCCAGCGCCTCCAGGCCCCGGCTGCACAGCATCTTCACCGAGCCCTCGGAGTGCCCCGTGACCCGGGCGACGTCGGCCACGGACAGGTCCGCGACGTGGCGCAGCACGACCACCTGGCGCTGCTCGTCGGTGAGCGTGGCGAGGGCGCGCACGAGGGCGGGGTCGAGCGGGTCCTCGAGCGGCGGGCCCTCGAGGTCGAGGCCGTCGGTCGTGGTCGTCAGCGGCTGCCGGGCGGCTCGGCGGATCTCGTCGACGCGACGGTGGTGGGCGATGGTGAACACCCACCGCCGCAGCGCCTCGTCGTCGCCGTCGAAGTCGTGGAGGCGGCGAGCGACCGAGACGAAGACGTCGCCGGTCAAGCCCTCGGGATCGGCCATCCGCTGGGCACGGAAGTAGCCGAGGACGGCGGGCGCGAGCGCGTCGTAGACCGCCTCGACCGAGCGCACCCCGTCGCCTCGACGTCGACCCACGACACGATCTTCCCACGGTCGCCGTCCGGCCGCGCGCCCGAAGCGCTACCGTGGCGACGACTTCCCCGAGTCGACCGCCGGCCCGTCGCGCCGGCCCCCGCACGGAGGAAGCCATGCTCGGCCGAGTCGAGCCCTGGGCCGACGTACCCGACGACCCCGTCGAGCCCCGATCCACCGCCGTCGCCGGCGTGCGCGCCTGGTGGGACGAGCTGCTCGACACCACCGGCGTCGGCGCCCGGGCGGCCGTCGCAGGCGTCGCCCTCGTCGGGATCCTGCTCGGCGTCGGCTGGTGGCTGACCCGGCAGGCGCCGCCGCCGGTGGAGGCCTCGCTGCCGCTGGTCGAGGTGCCGGCGCCCGCCGCGCCCACCACGGCGCCGCCGCAGCCGGTGGTCGTGCACGTGGCCGGCGCCGTCGTCGCCCCGGGCGTGCACCGCCTCCCGCCGGACGCCCGGGTGATCGACGCCATCGAGGCCTCGCGCGGCCTCACCCCGGACGCCGATCCCGCCGCCGTCAACCTGGCGGCGCCCGTCGCCGACGGCTCGCAGATCTACGTGCCCCGCATCGGCGAGGTCCCTCCTGCGGCGCCGGCGCCGGCCGCGGCCGGCGGGGGCGCCGCCTCTGACGGGCTCGTCGACCTGAACACCGCCGACGCCCGCGCCCTCGAGGAGCTCCCCGGCATCGGCCCGGCCACCGCGGCGGCGATCATCGACCACCGCGAGCGCCACGGGCCCTTCACCAGCGTCGAGGGCCTCCTCGAGGTCCGGGGCATCGGCGAGGCGAAGCTGGCGGCGCTGCGCGACCTCGTCCGTGTCTGAGGTCGTCGCCGGCGGCCGGCACGGGGGGCGCTCGGCGCCCGGGTCGTCCCCGACGGCCGGCGATCTCGCCGTCGGCGTGGTCGCCGTCGCTGCCTGGGTGGGCGCGCTCGCCGCCCGGTCGGTGCCCGTGGTCCTGCTCGCCGTCGCCGCCACGGGCGCGGTGGCGGCGGTGCGGGGCCAGGGCTGGCGACGGGTGTTGCTCGCCGCCGCGGCGGTCGGCGTGCTCACGTCCGGGTTGGCGGCGCGGTCCCTCGACGGCCTGCGGCCCCCGCCGGAGGGCCCGGTCGCCGGGGTCGCCGTACTGCTGACCGACCCCGAGCCCCGCCCCGGCGGCGGCGTGCGGGCCGACGTCCGCCTCGACGGCCGCCGCCTGCTCGCCGAGGCCCGCTCGCCGGCGGCGGCCGCGGCGCTGGCGCCCCGGCTCGCCGGCGAGGGCGTCGTCGTGCGGGGCGCCGTCTCGGGGTTCGAGCGGGCGATGCCGTGGGCCCAGGCCCGCCACCTGGCCGGCCGCCTGCGCATCGAGATGGTGACCGCCGACGTCCCCGCTGCGCCGCACGCCGCCCTCGCCAACCGGCTCCGCCGCACCCTCGAGCGGGGCACGGCGTCGCTGCCCGAGCGCCACCGGTCGCTGCTCGCCGGCATCACCCTCGGCGACGACCGCGCCCAGCCCGCCGAGCTCACCGCCGACTTCCGGGCCTCCGGGCTCACGCACCTCCTCGCCGTGTCCGGCTCGAACGTCCTGTTCGTCCTGGTGGCGGTGGGCCCGCTGCTGCGCCGGCTGCGCCTCTGGCCCCGGTTCTTCCTGGCGGTCGGCGTCGTGGCGGGCTTCGCGCTGCTGACGCGCTTCGAGCCGTCGGTGGTCCGAGCGGCGGCGATGGCGGCGGTCGCGCTGTGGGCCACCACGACCGGGCGCCGCTCCGGCGGCGTGCGCCACCTCGGCCTGGCGATGATCGGCCTCCTGCTGGTCGACCCGCTGCTCAGCCGGTCGGTCGGGTTCCGGCTCAGCGTCGCCGCGTGCCTCGGCGTGCTGGTCCTCGCCCCACGGCTGGTCGAGCGCCTGCCGGGCCCCCGGTGGGCTCGCGAGGCGCTGGCCACGACCATCGGCGCCCAGCTCGCCGTGGCGCCGGTGCTGGTGCCGGTCTTCGGCGCCATGCCCCTGGCCGCGCTGCCCGCCAACGTCGCCGCCGCCCCGCTCGCCGCCGGCCTCATGGTGTGGGGGATCACCGCCGGGCTCGTCGCCGGCGTGGTCGGCGGTGCGGTGGGCGCCGTCCTGCACCTCCCGTCGGCGCTCGCGCTCGCCGCCCTCGAGCGGGTCGCCGCCTGGAGCGCGGCCCTGCCGCTCGGCCACGTCGACCTCCGCCACGTCGCCGTGCTCGCCGTGGCCGGCCTCCTCCTCACCCGGCCGCCGCCGTGGCGGGCGGTGGGCGCCCTCGCCGTGGCGGTCGCCGTGCTGCTCGCCGGCGCGTCACCGGTGCCGCCCGGGTCCGAGCAGGTCGGGTGGGCGGCGACGGTGTGGACCGACGGACCGGTCGCCGTGGTCGACCTCGACGTCGGCGCGTCCGCCACGGAGGTGCTCGACGTGCTGCGCCGGCGACGGGTGCACGCCGTGACCGTGGTGGTGGTGCGGTCGGCCCGGGACCAGCCCTCGGAGGTCGTCCGAGCGCTGCGTGCCCGGTTCCCCGTGCACGCCGTCCTCGCCCCGCCGGGCAGCCCGGTGCCCGACCACGTGGTGCCGAGACCGGGCCTCGTCGTGCGCGTCGGCGGCTTCCAGGTGCGGGTCGACGAAGCCGAGCCGGTGCTGCGGGCGCGCATCGGGTGGGGCGCCGGGGCGCGCGACGGCCAGGGGTAGGTTCGCCGCGTGCACCTGGTGCTGGGCTCCGAGCGCGTCGACCTGCGCCGAGGCGTGGTCGTCATCGCGACGCCGGAGACCTCCGCCGCCGACCGTCGCCACGCCGACCTGGCCTGGGTCCGCCACGGCGCCGACGCCCCCGAGGCGCCCTTCGGCGGCGACGCGGCCGACGCCGCCGGCGTCCGCCGCCTGGCCGACGCCGGTGCGGTGGTCGTTGGCCTCGCCGACCCCACCGAGTCCGCGCTCGACGCGGCCGGCGAGCGGGGCCTGGCCGTGCTCGTGCCGGCCGTCCGCCGGGCCGCCGGCCGCATCCCACCCGAGCGGCTGCTGGTCACGAGCGACTCGCCGGTCGACGGGGCCGTCGCCGTCCTCGACCTCGACGCCACCGGGCCCGCCGCCTGGGGCCGGGCCACGGTGGCCCTGGCCGCCGGCGTGCGGGTGGTCCGCACCAGCGAGCCCCGGTCGATCCGCCGGGTCGCCACGGTGGTCGAGCGGCTGACCACGGCGGTGGTGCGAGCATGAGCCGGCCGCCGGTCGTCGTCGTCAAGGGCGCCGACGACATCCTGCGCTCGGCGCGCCGCACCGCCGTGGTGGCCGAGCACGTCGGCGACGCTGACCCGACCCTCGCCGTCGACGAGCCCACCCTGGACGAGGAGCAGCGGCTCCGGCCGCTGGTCGACGCCGCGCAGACGTCGCCGTTCTTCACCGACCACCGCGTCGTGGTCGGGCGCGACGTCGACCGGTTCAAGGCCAAGGAGGACCTCGCCCTCCTCGTCGCCTACCTGGCCGACCCCCTGCCCAGCACCGTCCTCGTCCTCGAGTGGGGCGGTACCGGCCGGCTGCCGAAGGCGCTCGCCGACGCCGTCGAGGCGGTCGGCGGCCAGGTGATCAGCACCGACCCCGGCCGGGACGTCGCCGACTTCGTGTCGACGGCGGCCGAGCAGGCCGGCGTCCGCCTCGAGCGCGACGCGCAGCGCCACCTCGTCGACTGGCTCGGCGACGACCCCGGCAAGCTCCCGGGCATCCTCGCCGTGCTCGCGTCCACCTACGGCGAGGGGACGCGGCTCACCGTGGCCGACGTCGAGCCGTTCCTCGGCGAGGCCGGCGGCGTGCCGCCCTGGGACCTCACCGACGCCATCGACCGGGGCGACATCGCCGCCTCGATCACGACCCTCACCCGCATGCTCCGGGCCGGCCGACACCCGATGCAGGTCATGGCGACCCTGCACACGCACTTCCAGCGCATCCAGCGCCTCGACGGCGCCGCCGTCCGGGGCGAGAAGGAGGCGGCCACCGTGCTCGGCCTCAAGGGCTCGACGTTCCCGGCCAAGAAGGCGCTGGCGCAGGCCCGGCGCCTCGGCCCCGACGGCGTGCGGGAGTCGATCCGCCTGCTCGCCCGGACCGACCTCGAGCTGCGGGGCACCATCGACTGGCCGGCCGAGCTGAGCATGGAGGTCCTGGTCGCCCGCCTCGCCCGGGTGGCGAAGACCGCTCGCTGAGCCCAGACGCGGGACGACCCCGCCGCAGCGGGGTCGTCAGCGCAGATCCAGTGGCCGGGTCAGGACTCGGAGGCGGCCGCCTCGAGCTCGCGGACCCGCTTCACGAGCCGGGACTTCTTGCGGGCGGCGGTGTTCTTGTGGAGCACGCCCTTCGACACGGCGGAGTCGATGCGCTTGATGGCGGCCTTCAGGGACTCGGCCGTCTCCTCGCCGCCCTGGGCGTCGGTGAGCACCTTCTTGGTGCGGGTGTGGATCTCGCTGCGCACCTTCTTGTTGCGCAGGCGAGCCCGCTCGTTCTGGCGGTTGCGCTTGATCTGGCTCTTGATGTTGGCCACGGGGACTCCGGGAGGGGATCGTTCGAGAACTGCGGGCGCGACGGCGCGCACGGAAGCGGACATCGTAGCGGTGGCCGGACCGCCCGGGACAACCCGGCAGGTGCGTCGGGGGTTCGTCGCCGATCTCGGGGGCCGGTAGCGTCGAGTGGTCCCGCCCCCGGGACCCGCACCTCATGGCCACGCCCCGCACCCCGCTCGATCGCATCCGGAACATCGCGATCATCGCCCACATCGACCACGGCAAGACGACGCTGTCCGATCGCCTGCTCGAGGTCACCGGCGCGGTCCAGGCCCGGGACATGAAGGAGCAGTTCCTCGACTCGATGGACATCGAGCGCGAGCGGGGGATCACCATCAAGCTCCAGTCGGTGCGGCTGCAGTGGCGCGACCACGTCATCAACCTCATCGACACGCCGGGTCACGTCGACTTCGGCTACGAGGTGTCGCGGTCCCTGGCCGCCTGCGAGGGCGTGGTCCTGCTCGTCGACGCCAGCCAGGGCATCGAGGCCCAGACGCTCGCCAACTGCTACCAGGCCCTCGAGCACGACCTCGAGATCATCGGCGTGCTGAACAAGATCGACCTCCCCGCCGCCGAGCCCGACCGGGTGGCCGAGGAGATCGAGTCGGTGCTCGGCCTGCCCGCCGAGGAGATCCTGAACGTCTCCGGCAAGACCGGTGAGGGCGTGCCCGAGCTGCTCGACGCCATCATCGAGAAGATCCCGGCCCCCGAGGGCGACGCCGACGCCCCGCTGCGGGCGCTCATCTTCGACTCGCACTACGACACCTACCGCGGCGTGGTCTCGTCGGTCCGGGTCATGGACGGCACCCTGCGCACCGGCGAGAAGCTGCGCTTCATGCAGGCCAAGGCCACCCACGACGCCGACGAGATCGGCGTGCGCACGCCGGTGCCCACGCCGGTCGACGCGCTCGGCCCCGGCGAGACCGGCTACCTCATCGCCGGCATCAAGGACGTGGCCGAGGCCCGATCGGGCGAGACGGTGACGACGTCGAGCCACGGTGCCACCGAGGCGCTGTCGGGCTACCAGGACCCCAAGCCGATGGTGTTCGCCGGCCTGTACCCGGTGGACGGCGACGAGTACTCGGACCTGCGCGACAGCCTCGAGAAGCTGCGCCTCAACGACGGCTCGTTCACCTACGAGCCCGAGACCAGCCAGGCGCTCGGCTTCGGCTTCCGGTGCGGGTTCCTCGGCATGCTCCACATGGAGATCATCCGGGAGCGCCTGGCCCGCGAGTTCGACCTGAACCTGATCATCACCGCGCCGTCGGTGGCGTACCAGGTGGTCACGACGTCGGGGGAGCGGATCGAGGTCGACAACCCCTCCGCCCTGCCCGAGCCCACCGAGACCGACTGGATCGAGGAGCCGATCTTCAAGATCTCGATCCTCACGCCGGCCGAGTACCTGGGCCCGGTCATCGAGCTGTGCGAGACCCGCCGTGGCGAGCAGACCCGCATGGAGTACCTGTCGCCCGAGCGAGTGGAGATCACCTACAAGATCCCCCTCGCCGAGGTCGTGCGCGACTTCTTCGACCAGCTCAAGTCGCGCACCCAGGGCTACGCCAGCCTCGACTACGAGCTCGTCGGCTACGAGCGGGCGAACCTCGTGAAGGTCGACGTGCTGCTGAACAGCGTCGCCGCCGACGCGTTCTCCGCCATCGTCCACCGCGACAAGGCCTACGACTACGGCTCGAAGATGGCCGAGAAGCTCAAGGAGCTCATCCCTCGTCAGATGTTCGACGTGCCGATCCAGGCGGCGATCGGCGGCAAGATCATCGCCCGCGAGACGGTGAAGGCGAAGCGCAAGGACGTCCTCGCCAAGTGCTATGGCGGTGACATCACCCGCAAGCGCAAGCTGCTCGAGAAGCAGAAGGAAGGCAAGAAGAAGGCCAAGAACATCGGCCGGGTCGAGGTGCCGCAGGAGGCCTTCGTCTCCGCGCTGCGGCTCGACGATTGACCGAGCAGCGCGTCGGCGTCCTCGCCGGGTTCAGCGCCTACGCCCTCTGGGGGATCTTCCCCCTCGTCTTCCGGCTCCTCGACGACGTGTCGCCGGTCGAGATCCTGTTCCACCGCATCGCCTGGTCGCTGGTGGTCGTGCTGGCGGTGCTCGTCGTCCAGCGGCGCTTCCGCGAGCTGGTCGTCCTCGTCCGGCACCGCCGGTCGCTGCAGCGCCTCGCCCTGGCGGCCGTGTTCATCTCCGTGAACTGGCTCACCTACATCTGGGCGGTGAACAGCGGGCACGTGGTCGACGCCGCCCTCGGCTACTACGTGAACCCGCTGTTCACGGTGGCGCTCGGGGTGATCGTCCTCCACGAGCGGCTGCGCCCGGCCCAGAAGGTGGCGCTGGGCTTCGGCGTCGCCTCCGTGCTCGTGCTCAGCGTGGCCAACGGGCGGGTCCCGTGGATCGCCCTCGTGCTCGCCGGCTCGTTCGGCATGTACGGCTACCTGAAGAAGGACGCCGACGCGAAGGCCCTCACCTCGCTGGCCATCGAGACGGCGGTGCTCGCCCCGGTCGCCCTGGTCGGCCTCTCGGTGTTCGCCGCCGGCGGTGAGCTGTCGTTCACCAACGGCTCGGCCTGGCGCGACCTGCTGCTCGCCGGGCTCGGCGTGGTCACCGCCGTGCCGCTGCTGCTGTTCGCCACGGCGGCGACCCGCATCCCGCTGTCGATGCTCGGCCTGCTCCAGTACGTGACCCCGACGATGCAGCTGATCTGCGGCGTCGTCATCCTCGACGAGGACCTGCCGCCGGCCCGCCTCGCCGGCTTCGCCCTCGTCTGGATCGCCCTGACGGTGCTGGCGACCGACGCCGTGCGCAGCGAGCGCCGCTCCCGCCGCCTGGCGGTCGAACCCGTCTGACCCCCGGCAGGGGGGAGGAAGGGGACGGGGCGGGGAGGAAACTGGCAGCGGCTCCGTACCACGGCCCGGTGGGCCTCGGTACGCCACCGCTGCCAGTTCCGGTCAGTGGGCGGCGGCCAGGGCCTGGTCGAGGTCGGCGATGAGGTCCTTCGGGTCCTCGATGCCGATGGAGAGGCGCACCATGTCGGCGGGGGCGCCGGCGGACTCGAGCTGGTCGGCGCTGAGCTGGCGGTGCGTCGTCGACGCCGGGTGGATGACCAGCGAGCGGGTGTCGCCGAGGTTCGCCACGTGGGTGAACAGCTGGAGGGCGTCGACGAGCTTGACGCAGGCGTCGTAGCCGCCCTTCAGCCCGATGGTGAACAGGGCGCCGGCGCCCTTCGGGCAGATCTTCTCCATGCGGTGGTGGTACGGCGACGAGGGCAGGCCGGCGTAGGTGACCTTCTCGACGAGGTCGTGGCCCTCCAGCCACGTCGCCACCTCGACGGCGTTGGACACGTGCTTCTGCATCCGCAGGCTCAGCGTCTCGATGCCGAGCAGCGTGTAGTGGGCGCCCTGCGGGTTCATGGTCATGCCGAGGTCGCGCAGGCCGACGGCGATGCCGTGGAACGTGAACGCCATGGGGCCGAGGGCCTCGGCGAACACGAGGCCGTGGTAGGCCTCCTCGGGCTGGGAGAGCGACGGGAACTTGTCCGACGCCATCCAGTCGAAGGTGCCCGAGTCGACGACGATGCCGCCGGTGACCGTCCCGTTGCCGGTCAGGTACTTGGTGGTCGAGTTCACGACCAGCGTGGCGCCGTGCTCGATCGGGCGGCACAGGTAGGGCGTGGCCGACGTGTTGTCGACGATCAGCGGCACCCCGACCTCGTTCGCCACCTCGGCGATGGCCGGCAGGTCGGTGATGTAGCCGCCGGGGTTGGCGATGGACTCGCAGAAGATCGCCCGCGTGTCGTCGTCGCACGCCGAGCGCACGGCGTCGACGTCGTCGAAGTCGACGAAGGTGGCCGACCAGCCGAAGCGCTTGATGGTCTGGGAGAACTGGGTGATCGACCCGCCGTAGAGCCGGGTCGACACCACGACGTTCCTCCCCGGGCCCATGAGCGGGAACAGGGCCATGATCTGGGCGGCGTGGCCGGACGAGCAGGCGACGGCGCCGGCGCCGCCCTCGAGGGCGGCCACGCGGTTCTGCAGCGCCCAGACCGTCGGGTTCGTGAGGCGGCTGTAGATGAAGCCGACCTCCTCGAGGTTGAACAGCTTGGCGGCGTGCTCGGCGTCGCGGAAGGCGAAGGAGGTGCTCTGGTAGATCGGCACCTGCACGGCCCCGGTGGCGGGATCCGGCTCGGCGCCGGCGTGCAGGAGCATGGTGTCGAAGCCGTGCTGGGGAGCGTCGGTCATGGGGTCCTCGTGGATCGGTGGCGGGATCCGGACGCTACGCGAAGGGCGCCATCGGGCGCGCCGGGGGCCGGACGGCGGGCGCGCCGCCCGGGCCCCGTGGGCCGGATCCGCCGGTCAGCCGTCGGCCGAGGCCGGCGACTCCACGCTGGCCGGGCTGGCGGGGCTCGCCGGGGAGTCGGGCTCGGCGGGCGCCGGCGCCGGAGCGGGCGCCGGCGTGGGGGCCGAGGCCGGGCTGGGCGCCGACTGCGCCACCGGCTCGGGCGCGGGGGCGGGCGACGGGGCCGACGCGGGGGTCGGGGCCGACGGCGCGCTCGGGGCCGACTCGGCCGCGGCGGCGGGCGCGGGCGCCGGCGCCGGGGTCGGCGAGGGCGACGGCGCGCTCGCGGCCACGGAGGCGATCCGATCGGCCGGCGCCGCCGGGATCACCGACAGCGGGGCGCCGGGCGAGGCGAGCTGGCGCTGGGCCGACTGCAGCTCGACGGTGCTCGGGGGCGTGGGGGAGCTGTCGGCGCCGGCGAGGGCGATGCTGCCGAAGCCGGCGCCGAGCACGGCGCCTCCGGCCACGGCGGCCTTCCAGGTGAGTGCACGTCGCATGCGGGGTTCCTTTCGTCGGGGGTGGTGTCGTTCGACGGTGCTCACGCTCGGGCACCGGCGTGAGGCTCGGATGAGGCGGTCTTGAGAAGCCCCTCATCCGCGGAGGCGGCGACGCCGGCGAGCACCGACGCGTCGGCCACGGTGGCGGCGACCGCCGCCGGCCAGCCGGGCCGCTGCAGCCGGAAGGGCCCGGTCGCCAGCCCCACCAGCACGGCAGCCACGGCGACGTCGGTGGCCTCCCGGCCGTGGCGGTCGGCGGCGCGGCGGCGCAGGTCGTCGCTCAGCGCGACGAGGCGCCGGCGCACGTGGTCGGCGCCCTCCGCGCCCTGGGCCCGGAAGCGCAGGTGGGCGGCGAGGGTCGCGAGGTCGTCCAGGGGGTCGCCGGCTCCGACGTCGTCGAGGTCGAGCAGCCCGGTGACCGCACCGCCAGGGCCGACCACGAGCTGGCCCTCGTGCACGTCGCCGTGGACGGTGGCGCCCGACCGGGCCCGGACGGCGGGGAGCTCGGCCCGGAAGCGGTCGGCCAGCGCCCGCAGCGGCGCCTCCAGCCCGGGGGCGACGCGGGCGAGCAGTGCGGCGTGGCCCGACCCGTCGGCGATGCGGCTCGCCCGCCCGCTCGGCCCGGGCGGGGGCAGCTCGTGGACGGCGTCGAGGAGCCGCGCCAGCTCGGCGGCCGAGGGCCACCCGGGCAGCTCCGCCTTCACCCGCTCTCGCAGGGTGGTGCCGGCGGCGTCGGCGAGGACGACCACGCCCTCCGCCACCGACGCCGCGAGCACCTCGGGCACGGGCAGGCCGGCGTCGGCGAGCAGGTGGTGGCGCGCCACCAGCGGGTCGACGTCGTCCGGCCGCAGCACCTTGACGTAGCCGGTCCGGCGCTCGCCGTCGATGCGCACGACGGCCCGCTCCGTCGGTCGGTACGCCACGACCTCGATGCCTCGCGTGCCGCCCAGCACGGGACGGGTCAGGCCGTCGAGGCCACCGGGCGTGGCCGCCCGCTCGAGGCCGGGCAGGGCGGGATCGAACGGCCAGCGCCAGACGGAGGCCACGATGGGCTCGCCGTCCGCGTCGGCCTCGACGGGGATGGTGCCGGGGAGCCGGCCGCGCCGGTCGGCGGCGGCCAGGAGGGTCTCGGACCTCGACCGCCGGCCGTCGGCCCAGGTCACGTCCGCCCGGTAGCGCACGACGAGGTCGGCGCCGGGGCGGTACTGCACGTGGCCGGCCCGCAGGTCGTGGAGCACGCCGCCGGCCGCGATGACGGCGGCACCCACGACGTCTCTCGCCCCCGGTCCGGTGAGGTGGATCACCGCCGGGAGGGACGGGTCGTCGAGCTCCATGGGCGCATCGTCCGCCGGCGACGTGAGCCGCGCATGAGCCGTCGATGAGGACCTTCTCATCCAGGCCTCATCGCCGGCTCACGCCGCTGGGGGCACCATGTGCCGTGCCCTGGAAGACGGTCGCCGCCCTCGCGCTCGGTGCCGCCGTGGCCGTGATCGTCGCCGCCGGGGTCGTGGCCGTCGGAGCCGACCGCTCGCCGGCGCCCCCGGCGCCCGTCGTGCTGCGACCGGCGCCCGACGGCGAGGGCGATGCCCCGCCGGTCGACGCCGAGGTCGAGGTCGTCGTCCCGCCGCCCGTGCCCCTCGAGGAGGCGCCGCCCAGCCCCACCACCACCGCCCCCGCCCCGCCGCCGGCACCGTCCGCCCCGCCGGTCACCGCCGCCCCGGCACCGCCTCCGCCCCCCGTCGTGCTCGACGACGACGATGACGACGACGCCCCCGACGCCGGTGACGACGCCGACGACGCCGACGACGACGAGGACGACGACTGATGGCGTCGCGCCTGCTGGCCAGCACCCGGGCCCGCATCCTCGTCGCCGCGCTGGCGCTGCTCGCCGGCACCATCGCCCTGTCGGTGGTCGCCAACCGCGCCCTGCTGCTCGCCCGGCTCGAGGACCGCATCGACGAGGACCTCGCCCAGGAGGTCGGTGAGTTCCAGCGCCTCGCCGGCGGCATCGATCCCGAGACCGGCGAGCCGTTCGGCACCGACGTCGCCGCCATCTTCGACACGTTCTTCGCCCGGAACGTCCCGAGCGCCGACGAGGAGTTCCTCGGCCTCGTGGGGAGCCGGCCCTACCTGCGCAGCGCGAACGCGCCCTACGCCCTCGACGAGCAGGCCGACCTGGTGGCGGCGTGGGCGGCGGCGCCCCGGCCGGCCTACGGCAGCGCGACGACGCCGGGCGGCGACGTCCGGTGGCTGGTGGTGCCCGTGTCGAGCCCGGACGGCGAGCGGCTCGGCACGTTCGTGGTCGCCCGCTTCCCGGCCTCGGAGCGCGACGAGGTCGACGAGGCGGTCCGCACCGCCGCGGCCGTCGGCTTCGTCGCGTTCGTCGCCGCCTCGGCGCTCGCCTGGGTCATCGCCGGCCGGGTCCTCGCCCCGCTGCGCCACCTCGCCGACGCGACGAGGTCGGTGCGCCAGGACCACCTCGACCACCGGCTGCCGGTGGAGGGCACGGGCGAGCTGGCGGAGCTCAGCCGCACCTTCAACGACATGCTCGACCGGGTGGAGGGGGCCTTCGCCGCGCAGCGCTCGTTCCTCGACGACGCCGGCCACGAGCTGCGCACGCCCATCACCGTCATCCGGGGCCACCTCGAGCTGGCCGACCCGTCGGAACCGCTCGGCGACGCGACGCGGGAGGTCGTCTTCGACGAGCTCGACCGCATGGCCCGCATCGTCGAGGACCTCCTCCTCATCGCCCGGGCCGAGCGCCCGGACTTCGTCGTGGCCGCACCGGTCGACGTCGCCGACCTGACCGCCGAGATCCTGGCCAAGGCCCGCCCGATCGGCGACCGGTCCTGGGAGCTGCGGGCCGGGGCCGTGGTGGTGGCCGACCTCGATCGGGAGCGGGTGACCCAGGCGTGGATGAACCTGGTCCGCAACGCCGTGCAGCACACCGAGGCCGGCGATCGCATCACCGTCTTCTCGTCCGTGCGGGGCGACGAGCTGGAGCTCGGCGTCGTCGACACGGGCGAGGGGGTGGCCCCCGACGACCGCGAGCGCATCTTCGAGCGCTTCGGCCGAGGCACGTCGGCCCGGCGCACCAGCGCCGACGGCGCCGGCCTCGGCCTGGCGATCGCCGGTGCGATCGCCGCGGCCCACGGCGGCCGGCTGGAGCTGCGCGACACGCCCGGCGGCGGTGCCACCTTCGTGCTCGTCCTGCCCGCCCCGGCGGCGACCCCCGCCGTCGCCGCCCCGACCGAGGAGGCCGCCCCGTGGCGCGGATCCTGATCGTCGAGGACGAGGACCGTATCGTCTCGTTCCTGCAGAAGGGCCTGGAGGCGAACGGCCACAGCACCATGGCCGTCGGCGACGGGATCACGGCCGCCGCCGTGGCCACCGACGACGACTTCGACCTGGTGATCCTCGACGTCGGCCTGCCCGGCCAGGACGGCTTCGCCGTGCTCGCCCAGATCCGCGAGCGCGGCGAGCGCCTGCCCGTCATCGTGCTGACGGCCCGGGCCGAGACGTCCGACACCGTGGCGGGCTTCGACGCCGGCGCGGACGATTACGTGACCAAGCCGTTCCGGTTCGAGGAGCTGCTCGCCCGGGTGCGGGCCCGCCTGCGCGACCAGGGCACCACCGAGCAGACGATGCTCGAGGCCGGCGACGTGCTGCTCGACCTGCGCCGGCGGGCCGTGACCGTGGACGGTCGCAGCGTCGAGCTGTCCGCCCGGGAGTTCACGCTCGCCGAGGCGCTGTTCCGCCACCCCGGCCAGGTCCTGTCGCGCGAGCAGCTGCTGTCGATGGTGTGGGGCTACGACTTCGCGCCCGAGTCCAACGTCGTCGACGTCTACATCGGCTACCTGCGGCGCAAGCTCGGCGCCGACCGCATCGAGACGGTGCGGGGGATGGGCTACCGGCTCCGGGCCGGCTGACTACAGGACGGTGGTGCTGCCCGGCGGGGCGATGGCGACCCAGGTGCGGCCGGGCGTGAGGCCCACCTCCTCGCCGTCGGCGGTGGTGTAGGTGGTGACGTCGCCCTCGGTCGGCCGCGACCAGCGGGCCTCGACGAGGTTCCCGCCGGTGAGGATCCACGCGTCGCCCTCGCCGACCAGCTCGGCCTCGACGATGGGGAAGCCGGCGGCGTCGCAGCACTGCACCTCGCGGTACGGCGTGAGCTGGATCACGACGTTCGGCGGGGCGACCTGCTGGCCGGCGGCGTCGACGTGGGGGGTGTCGCGCTGCGTGCGCGCCCATCCCTGGCCGTCCCAGCGGTACTCCACCGGGGCGCTGCCCGGTCCGTCGCCGAAGACGATGCGGACGCCGTCGACCGGCTGCCCGGCCGGCGCCTCGCCCTCGGCCCGGTACGAGAACAGCGAGGGCGGCGGGCGCTCCTCGCTGGCGGCACCGCCGTAGAGCGCGCCGGTCGAGGACATCAGGTCGTAGGGCGCCGGGCGGTCGTCGGCGCGGTAGTAGGCGCCGGGGTTGGCGTCGACGCCCACGTTCACGAGGTCGGCGCCCCGCACCTGCCCGGCCACGCCGGCGTTGGCGCCGGACCACGCGAACAGCGGCCGGGAGAGGGGGCGCATGAGCAGCAGGTCGGTCGTCCGGGCGGAGCGGACCGGGCCGACGGGATCGGCGTCGGTGGAGTGGAACAGGGCGAGGAAGCGGGTGACGCTGCCCTCGACCACCTCCTCGTACACGACGTCGGCGACGTTGATGCCGGCCTGCGGGCGGCCGCCGCGACCGGTGCGGGGCTCGGCGTTGTCGATCTTCACGGCGAGCACGGGGCGCTGGGCCCGGGCCGGATCGTCGATGGCCAGGCCGGTGAGCGGGTAGCCGGGGGCCGGCTCGGGCGCCGCCGTGGTGGTGGTCGCCTCGGTCGTCGTCGTGGTGGTCTCGCGGTCGGCGGCCACGTCCTCGTCGCCGCCGCCCGACAGGGCGAGCGCGGCGATGATGACGACGATGACGGCGACGACGCCGCCCACGACCGCCCACTGTCGGGGGGAGAGCTGGGGCACGGCACGACGCTAGCGACGCGGTCCTCCGGGTACGGACACCGCCATGAGCGACCGCACCGACACCGCACAGACCGACCCGCAGGACGGCGATCCGGACGAGCTGCTCGGCACCGACGCCGCCGCCGAGCTCCTGGGCGTCCCCGTCGAGCAGGTCCGGACGATGGCCGAGGAGGGCGTGATCACCCAGGTCGACGACGAGGGCGGCCCGTGCTTCCGCCGTGCCGAGCTCATCGCGGCGCGGACGATGGGCGGCTGACCGACGGGGCGACCTGACGTGGCCGGGCGGCTGCACCACCATGGGCGGCCATGACCACGCCCGGCGCCCCCGCCTCCTACGACGACCTGTCCGCCGTCTTCCTGAACTGCACGCTGAAGCGCTCGCCGGCGCCGTCGCACACCCAGCACCTGCTCGACCACGTCGCCACGGTCATGGAGCGAGCCGGCGCCTCGGTGGACCACGTCCGGCTCGTCGACCACGACGTGGCGTTCGGCATGTCGCCCGACATGTCCGAGCTCGACCGGGAGGACGGGGGCACCGACACCGACGCGTGGCCCTCGATCCAGCGTCGGATCATGGACGCCCAGATCCTGGTCATCGGCACGCCGATCTGGCTGGGCGAGAAGTCGAGCGTCGCCACGCTCGCCATCGAGCGCCTGTACTCGTGGTCGGGCGAGACCAACGAGAAGGGCCAGTACCTCTACTACGGCAAGGTCGGCGGCGCCGTCGTCACCGGCAACGAGGACGGCGTGAAGCACTGCAGCGCCAGCATCCTCTACGGGCTCGGCCACATCTGCTTCACGATCCCGCCCCAGGCCGACGCCGGCTGGATCGGCGAGGTCGGGCCCGGTCCGAGCTACGGCGACGAGGTCGAGGGTCGCGACCTGCCCGTCGGCTTCGGCCACGACTTCACCATGAAGAACGCCACGTTCCTCGCCTGGAACCTGCTCCACGCCGCGCGGATGCTCGAGGACGCCGGCGGGTACCCGCCCTTCGGCAACGTCGCGTCGGCGTGGAACGACGGCCATCGGTGGGGCTACCCGGACCCCACCCGCTGAGCCGGCGGCCGCTCAGCGGGCGGCGAGCTTGTCGTGGATGCGCGTCAGCAGGCTCCGCATGGTGTCGACGTCCTGCGCGCCCGGGATGAGGTGGGCGTCCTCGATCACGAACGCCGGCACGCCGGTGATCTGGCGCTCGGCCGCCGCCTCGAGGTCGGCCGCGACCGAGTCGCGCCCGGCGCCGGTGGCGATGGCCTCGCCGGCCAGCTCACGGTCAGCGCCCACCTCCACGGCCCACTCGAGCAGGTTCGCCGGGTCGGCGATGTTGGCGCCCTCGGTGAAGTAGGCCCGGAAGAGCCGCTCGTGGAGCCGGCCGGCGGCCTCGGCGCCCAGCTGGTCCTCGACCCAGGCGACGAGCATCAGCGCCGGGACGCTGGTGACGCGCTGGGCGATGTCGAAGCGGTAGTCGATGCCGACCTCGTCGCCGAGCGCGCCGAGGCGCTTGGTCATCCCGCGGAACGCACCGGGTCCGTACTTGCGGTCGATGGCCTCGGCGAGGTCCTTGGGCTCGGCCGTGGCCGTGGGGTCGAGCTGGAACGCCCGCCAGCGCACCTCGACCTCGTCGGCGAAGTCGAGGCCGTCGAGGGCCTGCTCGAGCCGCCGCTTGCCGAGGTAGCACCACGGGCAGACGACGTCGGACCACACATCGATGCGCATGACCAGACCCAACCACGTCGGCGGCGCCGCTGTTCCACGCCGTAGGTTCCAGCGCCCACGACCAGACGAGGGGGAGACGTGGACGTACGACGGGTGGTGACCGGGCACGACGCCGCGGGCAAGGCGGTGTTCGTGTCCGACGAGCAGGTGGCGCCGGTGGCCCCGGCGCTGCTGCCGGGCAGCGAGTTCCACCGGCTGTGGGGCGGGGACGAGGCTCCGCGGTTCCCCGACGACGGCTCGATGCCGGCGCACTCGACCTACTTCCCGCCGGTGGGCGGCTTCCGCTTCGGGTTCTTCACCATCCCGCCGGACGGCGGCGCCGGCGCGCCCGCCGACCTCGACGTCGAGGCCGCCCTCGCCGAGCTGGCCCGCGAGCTCCCCGGCCTGGCCGAGCACATGGAGCCCGACGACCCGGGCATGCACACGACCGCCACCGTCGACTTCGAGGTGGTCCTCGAGGGCGAGGTCACCCTCGAGCTCGACGACGGCGCCACGGTGACGCTGCGGCCCGGGGACACGGTGGTCCAGAACGGGACGCGCCACCGCTGGTCGAACCGCGGCGACGTGCCGGCCCGCCTCGCCGTGTTCATCTGCGGCGCGCACCACGAGCGGGTGCCCAGGGCCTGAGGCCGGGTTGGTCGGCGCCTCGCCGGTCGACCAACGTGGCGGCCATGGTCGCGACCTCCCCCCGCCACGACTGGACCACCGAGGAGGCGCTCGCCCTCCTCGAGCGCCCGTTCCACGACCTGCTCTTCGAGGCCCAGTCCGTGCACCGGGCCGCCTTCCGGCCCGACGTGGTGGAGGGTGCCATCCTGCTCTCGATCAAGACCGGCGCCTGCCCGGAGGACTGCGCCTACTGCCCGCAGTCGGCCAAGTGGAACACGGGCCTGGAGCCGGAGCGGCTCATGGAGACCGACGAGATCGTGGCCGCGGCGCAGAACGCCAAGGCGGCCGGCGCCACCCGCTTCTGCATGGGTGCCGCCTGGCGCGAGCCGAACGACCGCCAGGTCGACCGGGTGGCCGAGGCGGTGGAGGCCGTGGGCGCCCTCGGCATGGAGACGTGCGTGACCCTCGGGATGCTCACCGACGCCCAGGCCAAGACGCTCGCCGAGGCCGGCCTCGACTACTACAACCACAACCTCGACACCTCGCCGGACTTCTACGGCGAGATCATCACGACCCGCACGTACCAGGACCGCCTCGACACCATCGGCCACGTCCGCGAGGCCGGCGTACGCCTGTGCTGCGGTGGCATCGTCGGCATGGGCGAGAGCCGGCGCCAGCGAGCCGGCCTGCTCGCGCAGCTGGCCCAGCTCGACCCGCACCCCGAGAGCGTGCCGATCAACCTCCTCGTCCAGGTGCCCGGCACGCCGCTGCACGGCACCGACGAGCTCGACGGCCTCGAGCTGGTGCGGACCATCGCCGCCGCCCGGATCATGATGCCGGCGTCCGTGGTCCGGCTCTCCGCCGGGCGCAGCCAGATGAGCGACGAGCTGCAGGCGCTGTGCCTGCACGCCGGCGCCGCCAGCATCTTCCTCGGCGACAAGCTCCTCACCACCGGGAACCCCGGCGACGACCACGACCGCGAGCTGCTCGACCGCCTCGACACGACCCTCGCCGACGGGTCGCTGCTCGGCTGAGCGAGCAGAGCGCCAGCGGCGCTCAGCCGCAGGGAGCGGAGCGACCGCAGGGTCACGGCTGAACCCGTTCGTCGGCCGCTCCGGCGGCTGCCAGGCTCGGCCGGTGCCCGACGACACCTACACCCACGGCCACCACGCCTCGGTGCTGCGCTCGCACACCTGGCGATCGGTGGAGAACTCGGCGGCGTACCTGCTGCCGCACCTGCGGCCGGGCCTCTCGATCCTCGACGTCGGGTGCGGTCCCGGCACCATCACCGCCGACCTGGCCCGGCGGGTGGCGCCGGGCGAGGTGCTGGGCATCGACCGGGGCGCCGACGTGGTGGCGCTGGCCGCCGAGCAGCACGCCGGCGTGCCCGGCCTGCGCTTCGAGGAGGGCGACGTCTACGCGCTGGCCGCCGACGACGCCAGCTTCGACGTGGTCCACGCCCACCAGGTGCTGCAGCACCTGTCCGACCCGGTCGCCGCGCTGCGGGAGATGGGCCGGGTCTGCCGAGCCGACGGGCTCGTCGCCGTCCGCGACGCCGACTACGGCGCCTTCACCTGGGCACCGCTCGACCCTGACCTCGACCGGTGGCTGGCGGCGTACCGGGCGGTCGCCCGCTCGAACGACGCCGAGCCCGACGCCGGGCGGCACCTGAAGCGCTGGGCGCTCGCCGCCGGGTTCTCGTCGGTCGAGGCATCGGCCTCGGTGTGGTGCTTCACCGACGACGCCGACCGGGCCTGGTGGGGCGGTCTCTGGGCCGACCGGGTCGTGGAGTCGGAGCTGGCCCGCCAGCTGGTCGACCGGGGCCTGGCGACCACCGACGACCTGGGCACCTTCGCCGCCGCCTTCCGCCGCTGGGCCGAGGCACCGGACGGCTGGTTCGCCGTCCTCCACGGCGAGGTGCTGGCCCGCCCGTAGGGGCGCCGGCGCGTGGTCGCCGACTCCTGCGTCGCCTGCTGCATCGCGGCTGGGGTCCACGACGCCGGGGCGTCGACGGCTCGCTCCGGCGTCGCCTGCTGCAGCCGCACCGGGGCTGGCGACGCCGGAGCGGTCCCGACGAATCGCGCCGAATCGTCGACGAATCGGTCCCCACGGCCCCCGTTAGCCTCCGCCCCGATGGCCACCGGCAGCGCCAAGACCGACTGGAACCCGCTGCTGCGCGACCAGTTCGAGGAGCCGTACTGGCGGGAGCTG
>JBKHXT010000152.1:0-6009 GCA_046565885.1 Acidimicrobiia bacterium | reverse complement strand
GTGACGCCGACCCCGCCGATGCGGACGCCGGCGAAGCGGCCGCCGCCGAGGCGGACGCCGGCGATGCGGACGCCGTCGAAGCGGACGCCGGCGAGGCCGAGGGCAGCGACGGTGGCGAGCCAGCGGTCGAGGCCAGCGCCGACGGCGGACCGACCGGCGACGTCGACCGGGTGCCGCCGGAGTTCCTCGCCGACGAGGCCGACCTCGCCCACCGGGCCGAGGCGCTCGAGCCGATCGAGCGGGCCCTCAACCGGGCCCTCAAGCGCCGGCTGGCCGACGAGCAGAACGAGGTGCTCGACCTGCTCCGGCGGAGCTCGACCACGGAGCCGGGCACCCTCCTGCCCGACGTCGACGGCCAGGTCGGCGGCTACGCCGCCCTCGCCACCGAGCACCTGCGGGCCGCCGCCGGCGCCGGGGGCGCGGAGGGCGCCGACGTCGGCCCGCTGGCCGAGGCGCTCGGCCGGACGATCGTCGAGCCCTTCCACCGCCGCGTCGAGCGGGCCGCCGCCGACGTCGACGGCGACGCCGACGAGCTCGACGAGCGGCTCCGGGCGCTGTACCGCGAGTGGAAGGTGCAGCACGTCGGGCCCGCCGCCAGCGACGCCCTGCTCTCGGCCTACGGCCGGGGCACCCTGACGGCGGCGGGCGAGCACGGCAAGGTGCGGTGGCGCATCGACCCCGCCCAGGGCCCCTGCCCCGATGCCCAGGACAACGCGCTGGCGGGATCGATCGACGCGGGGGAGGCGTTCCCCACCGGCGACGCCTGCCCGCAGGCCCACCCGGGCTGCCGCTGCCTGCTCGTGGCCGACTGAGCCACCGCCGTCGCGGACCGGCGGACCGGGGCCACCGGTAGGATCGTCGCTCCCATGCGACCCCCCTCTGACATGCCACCCCCGTCGGCTCGGACCCGGGGGTCGGGCGGTTCCAACCGCGGCCGGACCGTCCTCATCCTCGCCGCCATCGCCCTGTTCGTCCTCATCACGTCGCTGCGCGGGATCGCCGGCTTCTACACGGACTTCCTGTGGTTCGATTCCCTCGGCTACGAGGAGGTCTGGCAGGGCGTGCTCGGCGCCAAGGTCGCCCTGGCCGTGATCTTCGTCACCGCCTTCTTCCTGATCTGCTGGCTGAACCTCTACATCGCCGACCGGCTGGCCCCGAAGTTCCCGCCGCCGGGCCCCGAGCAGGAGGCGCTCGAGCGCTTCCGCGACGCCATCGGGCACCGCACCGGCCTGTTCCGCGCCGCCGTCGCCCTGCTGCTGGCGCTGGTCGCCGGCCTCGGCATGAGCCAGGAGTGGCGCTCGTGGCTGCTGTTCGTGAACGGCGGAGACTGGGGCACGACCGATGCCCAGTTCGACACCGACCTCGGCTTCTACGTGTTCCAGCTGCCGTTCCTGTCCTCGGTCGCCGACTGGGCCTTCGCCTCGATCCTGATCATCCTCGTGGTGACCGTGGCCGCCCACTTCGCCAACGGCGGCATCCGCGTGCAGCCGGTGGGTCCGGGCAGCGTGGGGCCCCGGGTCACCTCGCAGGTGAAGGCCCACATCTCGGTGCTGCTGGGCGTGCTCGCCCTCATCCGCGCCGGTGGCTACTTCCTGCAGCGGTTCGAGCTCACCACCTCCACCCGCGGGGTCGTCGACGGCGCCAGCTACACCGACGTCAACGCCCAGCTGCCCGTGCTCAACCTCCTGGTGCTCATCTCGGTGGCCAGCTTCGTGCTGTTCATCGTCAACATCTGGCGCCGGGGCTGGGTGCTGCCGATCCTCGGCGTGGGCCTCTGGGGCCTGGTCGCGGTGGTGGCCGGCGGCATCTACCCGCAGGTCATCCAGCGGTTCCAGGTCGAGCCGAACGAGTCCTCGACCGAGGAGCCGTTCATCGAGCGCAACATCGCCGCCACGCGCGACGCGCTCGGCCTCGGCGACGTCCGCAGCGTCGACTACGAGCTGAACCGCGACCCCGAGGGCGTCGACCTCACCGACAACCGCAACACGGTGCGCAACATCCGGCTCTGGGACCCGTCGTCCACCGTGCTCGGCCAGACGTTCCCCCGCCTCGAGGAGCTGCTGCCCTACTACCAGCTCAACGACGTCGACGTGGACCGCTACGAGATCGACGGCGAGCTGACCCAGGTCGTCCTGTCGGCCCGCGACCTGAACACGGCGGGCATCCCGGCGTCGTCGTGGGAGGCGCGCCACGTCATCTACACCCACGGCTACGGCGTGGTCATGGCGTCGGGCACGTCGAAGACGCCCGAGGGCCGCCCCGACTTCTTCCTGCAGCAGGTGCCGGTGCGCGAGAACACCGACCTCGAGCTCACCCGCCCGCAGATCTACTTCGGCGAGAGCCTCGGTGGCTACGCCATCACCAACGCCAGCCGCGACGAGCTCGACTACCAGATCGGCGAGGAGACCCAGCTCACTCGCTACGACGGCGCCGACGGCGTCGGCATCGGCTCGTACCTGCGGCGCATCGCGTTCTCGCTGCGCTTCGGCCAGTACGACCCGCTGATCACCGACTTCATCACCGACGACTCCCAGATCCACTACATCCGCGACATCCGCGACCGGGTGCGCACGCTGGCCCCGTTCCTCGAGTTCGACGCCGACCCGTACCCGGTGGTCGTCGACGGCGGCGTGAAGTGGATCGCCGACGCCTACACCACGACCGACCGCTACCCGTATGCGCAGCGCGCCGAGAACGGCGGCCTCCCGGCGGGCAGCGGGCTCACCGGCCGGTTCAACTACGTGCGCAACTCGGTGAAGGCCGTGGTCGACGCCTACGACGGCACGGTCACCTACTACGTGATCGACGAGCAGGACCCGATCATCCGGGCGTGGCGTGGCGCCTTCCCGGAGCTGTTCACCGACTTCGACGAGATGCCCGACGAGCTCCAGCGGCACCTGCGCTACCCCGAGGACCTGTTCCGGGTCCAGACGAACATGTGGGCCCGCTACCACGTGAGCAGCCCCCAGACCTTCTACAACAACAACGACGCCTGGAACGTGGCCCTCGACCCGGGCACCGCCGGCGTCGACCCGGCGACCGCGCCCACGAACCCGGCCGGCGAGCCGGTGGGCCCCCGCGTCGGCGCCCGCGTCGACCCCTACTACCTGCTCACCCAGCTGCCGGGCGAGGACGAGGCCGAGTTCGTGATGCTGCGCAGCTTCGTGCCGTTCGGCCAGAACGACGACAACCAGCAGCTCACCGCGTTCATGGTGGCCCGCTCCGACCCGGGCAGCTACGGGCAGCTGGTGACCTACACGATGCCCCGCCAGAACCGGCCCGACGGCCCGGCCATCGTGGCCGACGCCATGCAGTCGGATCCCATCGTCTCCGAGCAGCAGACGCTGCTCGGCACGGGCGAGTCGACGGTGAAGCTCGGCAACCTGATCCTGGTCCCGGTGGACGAGTCGCTGGTGTACGTGCGGCCGTTCTACGTCGAGTCGAACCAGGTGCGGATCCCGGAGCTGAAGAAGGTGATCGCGTTCTACGAGTCGAACGTGGCCATCGCCGACACGCTCGAGCAGGCGCTCACCCAGCTGCTGGGCGAGGTGCCCGAGCTCGACGAGGTGGTCGACGAGGACACCCGCGACGTCATCGACGTGCCCGACGACCCCGACGCCCCGGTGTCGCCCGACGGGGACACCCGCTCGGTCGACGAGCGGGCGGCCGACCTGCTGGAGGAGGCCGAGGCGCTGTTCCAGGAGGCCCAGGCCGCGCTGCAGGCCGGCGACCTCGGCGAGTACCAGACCCTCACCGAGGAGGCCGAGGCGCTCGTCTCCGAGGCGCTCGAGCTCCTGGTCGGCTCCACCACGACGACCACCACCACCGCTCCGGGCGAGGGCGCGACGACCACGACCGCGCCCGAGGAGGAGTCGGAGGAGGCCTGACCCCGGCCGGCGCCGCCGGCAGGGCGGGGCGATCAGCCGACGGCGGCCCAGCCGGTGTCGGTGGGCGCGAGGTCGCGCAGGTCGACCTCGTCGTCGACGCCACGAGCGGCACGGAGCTCGGCGCGCACGGCGTCGAGCCGGGCGGCCAGGTTCACCTCGAGGCGCGACAGCTCGGCCGCCACCTTCGCCGAGTGCATGCGGGCCTGCAGCACGTCGTCGTGGGTGGGGACGTCGAGGCGGTCGAGCAGGGCGTCGGCGAGCGAGTCGACCCGGTGCTCGAGCTGGACGATCTGGCCGTGGAGCTGGGCCGACTGGGCGGCCAGCATCCGCAGCGCCCGCTCGGTGCGCTCCAGCGACTCGGCCGGCACCAGGGGCACGAGCGCGGACGAGCCGGCGGAGGCCTCGGGCGAGGCGGGCTCGGGCTCGGTGGAGGCGGCGTCGGTGGTGGGCTCGGTGCGTCGGCGGCGGAGCCAGGGCATGCGCCGACGGTAGGGGCGCCGACGGTGGGCGGTGGTGGATGGCCCAGCTCATGCGGCGGGCGGCGACAGGACGTCGGGCCACGCCGTCTCCGGCACCTCGAGGCGGTCGAGCAGGTCGAGCACCGAGACGGCGACGTCGTCGGGGACGTGGGCGGACAGCCGCGCCCGCAGCACGTGCAGCGGGGCGCAGCGGTTGAGGACGAAGCGGGCGAAGGCGCCGTCGTCGAGCCAGGCGGCGTCGTCGGGCAGCAGGTCGGGCGCCTCGAAGCGGCGGTCGGCGGCGAGCTGGCGCAGGCGGCTCCACGTGAGCACGCGGTGGAAGGCAGCGAGCACGTCCTCGACGTCCGCGTCGCCGCCGCGGATGCCGTGGCGCAGCAGCTGCAGGGCCGGGTGGTGCTCCACCGCCTCCTGCAGGGTGGTGACGGGCGGGTTGGCGGCCACCAGCGACGCCAGCCACCGGATGCTCCAGTAGGCCGAGGCGTCGACCGGCGGCGGCGGCGTCGCCAGGCCGAGGGCGCGGCGGAGCAGGTCGACCTGCTCGCCGGCCGGCAGCTCGGCGCCGAGGTGCGCCGCCAGCTCGGCGTCGTCCGCGGCGGTGCGGTGGGCGTGCTCGCCGGTGCGCGACAGCAGCGTCACCACGTGGACCCGCCGGCGGCGGCGCTGCGGATTGCCCCGCTCGGCGACGTGGTACGCCCAGCCGGAGGTGGCGATGCCGATGGCGTGCCAGTGGTCCGGCGCTCGCAGGCCGAGCAGCACCTCGGTGGGGTGGGCGCCCTCGAGCGGCAGGACGCCGAGCTCGAAGCCCTCGGCGTCGGCACCGCCGACGTGGAGGACGCACGGCGCCAGCTCGCCGGCGGCGAGCGCCTCGGACAGGTGGTCGGCGAGCAGGTGGAGCGAGGCGTCGGCGGCGACGGGGTCGCGGCGGTCGGGCGACGGGGGAGTGGGTGCGGACACGGGACGGGCCTCCGGGGGTCGGATCCGGCTGCCGGCCCGGCACCAGTGGTGGGGCGGCGGCGAGCGGCACCGTGGGTGCCGGAGGCGGTGGGGTCCGCGAGGCCGTCGTGGCGGTCGCCATCATGGCAGAGCGGGGGTGACAGCCATCCCGGCCGTAGGGTCGGACCCATGGCCAAGCGCAAGCGGCGAGCTCCTCGAGGCGGCCGGGTCACCCCGCCGCCATCGGTGTGGGAGGGCGAGCTCGGCGTGCCGCCGCTGGAGGGCGTCGTGGCCGCGCTCGCCGGCTTCGAGCGCATCGCCGACCGGTCGCCGCTCGAGATCGAGGTCGAGATCTCGTCGTTCCTCGGCGAGCTCGGCGCCGGCTCCGTCGCCCCCGAGGACGATGACGAGCCCGACGTCGAGGAGCTGATCAACGGCGTCGTCGAGGTCTGCCTCCACCACCTCGACCGCTCGCCGCCACGGGTGGTCCTCGACTTCTTGTGGGTGCTCGACGCCTTCGACCTCGCCTACGTGCGCTGGCCGCTGCACGAGCGCCTCGAGGCGGCCGCGCTGCCGTCGCGGCCGGCGTGGGCCATGGACGTCGGCCAGGCCGAGGTGGTGGCCGCGCACCGGGTCGAGCACGAGACCGGCGACGGCTACGACGTCGCCCTCGTCGCCCGCCACCGCTCGGCCGAGCGCGACCACGTGGT
>JBKHXT010000151.1:0-21113 GCA_046565885.1 Acidimicrobiia bacterium | reverse complement strand
CGGCGAGGAAGGCGACGATGTCCGACGCCTTCTCGCGGTCGACGCCGGGCGTGACGTCGATCATGGCGAGGCGGCGCACGAGGTCGGGGGCGACGACGGCCAGCTCCATGGCGGTGAGCCCGCCGAGCGACATGCCGACGACGGCCTCGGCGTGCGGGGCGTGCTCGCCCACCATCCGGGCGACGTCCTCGGCGAAGGACCGGGGGCCCATCGGGCGGTCGGGATCGATGTCGCCGCTGTGGCCGTGGCCGGGCAGGTCGACGCACAGCGCCGGGCGGCTGAGGGCGAGGAGCACCGTGTCCCACGTGTGGGCGTTCTGGCCGCCGCCGTGGAGGAAGACGACCTGCGGGGCGTCGGTGCCCCAGCGCAGCCCGCTCAGGTGGCGGCCGCCGCCGAGATCGGTCTCGACCCGCCGGACCGTGGGCGGCCCGTGCCACTCGAGGCCGGCCTCCTCGGCGTTCTCGTGGAAGAGCCCGAGCTCGTCGTAGGTGCTCGGGTCGGAGGAGCTGGCGTTCGCCATGCGCGGACCCTACGCCGCCACGGCGGCGGGGAACCCGGATGACGGCGCTGTTGCGTTCCGTCATGCGTCTGTAACGTCGAGCGCGCGTGCGCCCCGAGACCGACGCCCCCGAACGGCCTCGCCGACCCGAGGACGACTGGCCCACCTGGCAGCTCACGCTGCTGTGGTTGGCGTGCCTCGCCGTCGACGGCCTGCTCCGGACCGGCCGCACGGTGGCCCGGAGCGTCGCCACCGGTGCGCGCCGCACCGTGGCGACCGCCGGTCGGGCCCGGGACGCCGCCGCCGCCCGCCGCCCTGCGCTGGAGCGCGCCCTGCGCGACGCCGCTCGGGGGAGCGCCCGGTGGACCGGCGCCGCCGGTCGGCGCAGCATGGCGTGGACCGGCGACGCCGCCCACCGGACGTGGGGGACGTCCCGCGCCCTGGCGGTCTCGACCCGGGCGTGGCTGGTCCCGCAGCTGCACGTCCTGGTGGCCGCCGGCCGCCGCCTCGATCGCCGTGCCTGGGCCCTCGCCCGACGCGCCGCCGGCGCCGCCCGCCGCTGGTCCGGGGCCCGCCGCCGGGGCCGCACCGGCCGGCTCGCCCGGCGGGTGGCCGTCGTCGGCGTCGTCCTCGTCGCCGCCCTGTGGGCGTTCAGCGCACCGGCCCTGCGCCTCGCTGCCGACGTGCTCGCCGACGAGGTGGAGGACGAGGGCCTGCCGGCGCTCGAGGAGGCCTCGGTCGTGCTCGGCTCGAACGGCGAGACGCTGACCGCCATGCCGGGCGGCCCGCACCGCGACGTGGTGGCGCTCGACGAGGTGCCCGACCACCTGGTCCGCATGGTGGTGGCCGCCGAGGACGACCGGTTCTGGGAGCACTCGGGCTGGGACGGCGCCGGCATCGTGCGCGCCGCCCTCGCCAACGCCACCGCGCGAGGCGTGCGCCAGGGCGGGTCGACCATCAGCCAGCAGCTGGCGAAGCGCAACTTCACCGACTCCGAGCGCACGGTGGTCCGCAAGGCCAAGGAGCTGCTCTACGCGGTGGCGCTGGAGGATCGCTACACCAAGCGCGAGCTGCTCGAGCGCTACCTCAACGAGGTGTACCTGGGCTCCGGTGCCTACGGCGTCGCCGCCGCCGCCCGCGAGTACTTCGGCGTCCCGCTCTCCGAGCTCGGGAAGGACCAGGCGGCGATGATCGTCGGCCTCATCCCCTCGCCCGGCGCCCTCGACCCGAGGCGCGACCCGGAGGCGGCGCGCGCCCGGCGCGACCTCGTGCTGCGCATCGCCGCCGACCGGGGGATCGTCGAGCCCGAGGAGGCCCGGCTGCTGCAGGCGGCGCCGCTGCAGGTCGTGCCCGAGCCGGTGCGGGTCACCGACCCGCTCCTGGCCGCGGCGGTGCGGCGCGAGCTGCTGGACGAGCCGGCGCTCGGCGCCGACCGGGAGGAGCGGGCGGCGACGGTGGCCACCGGTGGGCTCCGCATCGAGACGAGCATCGACGCCCGCTTCCAGGTGGCGGCGATGGATGCCGTCCGCCGGGGTCTCGAGCGCTGGCCGGGCCTCGGCGGCGCCCTCGCCGCCGTCGATCCCCACACGGGCGCGGTGCGGGCGATCGCCAGCGCGACCCCGCCCGGGGTCGAGGGCTTCGACCTGGCCACGCAGGGCCGCCGGCAGCCCGGCAGCACCTTCAAGGCCCTCGCCGCCGTCGCCGCGCTCGAGCACGGCATCGACCCCGACCGCCGGTGGGAGGGCGACAGCCCGATCGAGATCGAGCACGCGCCCGGCCAACGCTGGGAGGTGGAGAACTACGGCGGCCGGGACCACGGCTCGGTCGACCTCCCCGACGCCCTCCGGTCCAGCGTCAACACGGCCTTCGCCGAGATCGCCGTGGAGGTCGGCACCCCGGCCATCGTCGACGTCGCCGAGCGCCTGGGCGTCGACGTCGACGCGGCGCTCGGCCGCCCGGACCAGCGCGGCCCGTCGATCGCGCTCGGCGCCCTCGCCCGGGGCGTGTCACCGCTCGAGATGGCCTCGGCCTACGGGTTCCTCGCCACCGGCGGCGCCCACGCCGAGGCCCGGGTCGTCACCCGCGTGGTGGGGTCCGACGGCCGGGTCCTGGTCGACCGGACGGCCGAGCTGCGACCCGTCGTGGACCCGGCCGTCACCGGCGAGGTCCGGCGGATGCTGCAGGACGTGGTGGACGACGGCACCGGCCGGGCCGCCGAGCTCGACGGTTGGCAGCCGGCCGGCAAGACGGGCACGAGCCAGGGCGGTGCCGACGCCTGGTTCGTCGGCACGATCCCGACCCTGTCGGTGGCGACCTGGCTCGGCCACCCCGACGCCGCCCAGCCGGTCGACGGGCTCACGGGCGGGTCGGCGGCGGCGCCGATCTGGCGGGACTTCGTCGCCGCCGCGGTCGACGGCACCGACCCCGTGCCGTTCCCCGACGCCCCGCCCTACGTCCCCGACGAGCGGTGGGAGCCGCCGGACGAGCCCGACGAGCCCGACGAGCAGCCATCGACCCGGCGACGACCGGAACGGGACGACGAGGTGGCCGACACCCGCCCCGGCCGGGGCCGCGGACGCGGCCGGCCCTGACGTCGACACCTCCCACCGGCGATCCGGCAGGCTGGGCCGGACGGACCACGGAGGTACGACGTGAGCGAGCTCGCCGAGCGGATGCAGCACGACCTGAAGGACGCCATGAAGGCCCGTGACGAGGTGCGGGTCGCCACGCTGCGCATGGCCATCGCGGCCGTCAAGGAGGCGGCCGTCGCCGGTGCCCAGGCCAGGCAGCTCGGCGACGACGACGTCGAGAAGGTGCTGCGCACCCAGGTGAAGCGCCGCGACGAGGCGGCCGAGGCCTACGAGGCGGCCGGTCGGCACGAGCAGGCCCAGCGCGAGCTGGACGAGCGGGCGATCCTGTCCACCTACCTGCCCGAGGAGCTGGGCGAGGACGAGCTGGAGGCCCTCGTCGACGAGGCGCTGGCGACGGGCGGGTTCACCGACGCCTCGCAGATGGGGCCGGCGATGAACACGGTGATGGCGGCGGTCGCCGGGCGGGCGGAGGGCAAGCGCGTGTCGGCGATCGTCAAGGCGAAGCTGGCCGGGTGAGCGGCGACGGGCACCCCCGGACCGTCGCCGTCGTGCTGGGCAGCGGCGGCGCCCGCGGCTACGCGCACATCGGCGCCCTGCAGGTCATCACCGAGCGCGGCTTCGACGTCATCGCCATCTCGGGGTCGTCGATGGGGGCGCTGGTGGGCGGCGTCTACGCGGCCGGCTGCCTGGACGAGTACACGGCCTGGGTCACCCGCCTGCGCCACGTCGACCTGCTCCGGCTCGTCGACCTGTCGCTGTCCGCCGGCGGCGCCATCCGGGGCGAGAAGGTCTTCGCCATCGTGCGCGACATGGTGGGCGACACCCGCATCGAGGACCTGCCGGTGGCCTACACCGCCGTCGCCACCGACCTGCTCTCGCACCGGGAGGTGTGGTTCCAGGAGGGCTCGCTCAGCGACGCCATCCGCGCCTCGGTGGCCATCCCGTCGCTGTTCACGCCGGTCGTGTCCGGCGACCAGCTCCTGGTCGACGGCGCCCTCATGAACCCGGTCCCGATCCTGCCGACGCTGCCCGCCCAGGCCGACATCACCATCGCCGTCCACCTCTCGGGCGAGATCCGGCGGCACTCCCCCACCCGCGCCGCCGGCCCGGTGACGGCGCCGGTGCTCGAGCCCGAGGACGACGGGCCGGTGGCCAGCGACCCCGTCGGGCTGCGCCAGCGGGCCGCCCGCTTCTTCGACTGGGAGAAGGTCCGGGAGATGCTCAGCCGCGACGACGGCGAGCGCCAGGTGCCGGTGCCGGGGGTCGACATCGCCGACGTCGGCCGCCTCGACATCGTGAACCTGGCCTACGAGGTCATGCAGTCGACGCTCACCAGCTACAAGCTGGCCGGCTACCCGCCCGACGTCCTCGTCGAGATCCCGAAGTCCAGCGCCCGCACCTTCGAGTTCCACCGCGCCCCCGAGCTCATCGAGCTCGGCCGCCAGCGCACCGAGGAGGCGCTCGACGACGCCGGCCTCTAGGCCGCCGCCCGATCGGGCATGCTCGCGCCATGGCCGAAGACCTGATCGAGCACGAGGACGAGCAGCGGATGAGCCGGGAGGCCGCCGCCGACCGGCTGCGGGAGATCGCCGACCAGCTCTCCCGCCACAACCAGATCGAGGTCGACCTCGACGGCCTGCGGACCACGGTGAAGGTGCCCAAGGAGGTCACCTTCTCCCTCGAGGTCGAGCTCGGCGACGACGGCAACGAGATCGAGATCGAGATCTCCTGGTAGCGGTGCGGGCCGACGTCCGCTCGGCGCTCGGCGACGCGCTCGGCTCGCCCGTCACCGCCACGATGCCGCTGTCCGGCGGCGACGTGGCCGCCGCGTCCCGGGTCGAGCTGGCCGACGGCCGCACCGTCTTCGCCAAGACCAAGGCCGACGCGCCGCCCGGCTTCTTCACCACCGAGGCGGCCGGGTTGCGCTGGCTGCGCGACGCGCAGGCGGTGGCCGTGCCGGAGGTGCTGGCGGCCGGCGACGACCCGCCCCTGCTCGCCCTCGCCTGGATCGAGGAGGGTCGCGCCGGCCCCACCACCGAAGCCGAGCTGGGTCGCCAGCTCGCCCGGCTCCACGCCGCCGGCGCCCCCTGCTTCGGGCGGGAGGACCGGCGCACCACCGGCAGCCGGCGCCTGCCGAACGAGCCGTGCGCCACGTGGGCCGACTTCTACGCCACCCAGCGGCTGCTGCCCCTCGCCCGGCTGGCGAGCGACGGTGGCGCCCTGCCCGGCTCGGCGATCGCCGATCTGGAGTCGGTCGCCGGTCGGCTCGACCAGCTCGGCGGCCCACCGGAGCCGCCGGCCCGGCTGCATGGCGACCTGTGGGCCGGCAACCGCCTCGTCGACGTCGACGGCCGGAGCTGGCTCATCGACCCGGCCGCCCACGGCGGCCACCGCGAGTTCGACCTGGCGATGATGCGGCTCTTCGGCGGCTTCGGCGAGGCCTGCTTCGCCGCCTACGCCGAGGCGTCCCCGCTCGCCGACGGCTGGCAGGACCGGGTGCCGCTGCACCAGCTCGCACCGCTCGTCGTGCACGCCATCAAGTTCGGCGGCGGCTACGTCGCCGCCACCCAGCGAGCCCTGGCCACCCTCAGCTGACCCGTTCGCTTCACGCGATCCGACGGCCCGACGTCGCAACGCGTGAAGGGAACGACCAGGACTGCGTTCGCTTCACGCGATCCGACCGCCCGACGTCGCAACGCGTGAAGGGAACGATGGTGGGTGGGGCTCAGCCGAGGCGTCGGAGGCGCTCGCGGATGCGCCTCTCGCTCACCGAGACGGCCGTGCCCAGCTGCTGGGCGAACAGCTGCACCCGCAGCTCCTCGATCAGCCAGCGCACGTCGTCGAGCGCGGCGGTGAGCCCGTGCGCGGCCACGGCGGCGGCGTGCTCCTGCTCCAGGGCGTGGACGGCGCGCAGCTTCTCGAGGTCCTTGGCCGGCGACTCGCGCAGCTTGTCGAGCCGGGCGTCGATGGCGTCGAGGTACCGGGGCAGGTGCTCGAGCCGGTCGGCGCCGATGGTGACGACCATGCCGGGGAACACGAGACGGCCGAGCTGGGCGGTCACGTCGTCGAGCGCCGCCGACCACGACACCGGCGCCGGCTGGCCGAGGCGCTCGCCCAGCCGGTCGGCGCGCTGGACGACGCCGGACAGCGTGGTGACCACTCGGGCGAGGTCGTCGAGGTGGCGGTCCTTCGCCCGCCGCACGAGCGCCTCGAAGCCGGCCTCGTCGAAGGGCGGCCCGCCGGCGTCGAGCAGCAGGGCGTCGAGCACGGCGTGCAGCGCGTCGTCGACCGCCGCCGTGACCGTGCCGTGCGGGGCGGCGGTCAGCCCGAGCAGCACGCGGGGGTCGAGCCGGCGCTGCAGCGACCGCGTCGGCTTCGGCAGCTGCAGCGCGAGGAGCCGCCGCACGCCGTTCCAGTGCAGCGCCCGCTGCTGGTCGGCCGAGGCGAGGATGCGCACGCCCACCGAGTCGTCCTGATCGATGAGGGCCGGGTAGCCCTCGACCGGCAGCCCGTCGAGCGAGGTCTGCACGACCCGGGGCAGGGTGCCGATGGTCCACGCCGTGAGGCCATCGCGCTCGAGCTCGGGCGCCTGGGCGACGACGGTGGCCCGCACGTGGGCGCGCAGGCGGCGCTCGAGGTCGAGGAGGTCGTCGCCCTCGGCGAGCGTGCGCCCCTCCTCGACGACCCGGAACCGGGGACGGAGGTGGGCCGGGAGGGCGACGTCGTCCCACACGGACGGGTCGACGGGCGTCCCGGCGAGGCGGCCGAGCTCGGCGGCCAGGACCGGGCGCAGCGGCCCGTCGTCGGGGCCGACCCGCTCGACGACCACGGCGGCGCGGTCGGGCGCCGGCACCAGCTCCTTGCGGACCTGCTTGGGCAGCGCCTTGATGAGGGCGGTCACCAGCTCGGCGCGCAGGCCCGGCACCAGCCACTCGAAGGGCGCAGGATCGGTGCGGTTCAGGACGGCGACGGGGATCTCGAAGGTGACGCCGTCGTGCTCGCGCCCGGGCTCGAACTCGTAGTCGACGCGGACCTCGGCCGGGCCGACGTCGACCACCTCGGGGAACGCCCGGTCGTCCACGTCGAGCCGCTCCGGCGCGACGAGGTCGTCGAGGCCGAGGTCGAGCAGGTGGGGGTCGCGCTGGCCGGCGTCGCGCCACCAGCGGTCGAAGCGGCGCACGTCGGTGACGTGGTCAGGGATGCGGGCGTCGAACACGTCGAAGACGGCGTCCTCGTCGACGAGGATGTCCCGCCGCCTCGCCCGGTCCTCCATGGCCCGCACCTCGGCGATGCGCTCGGCGTTGCGGGCGGCGAAGGCGTGGTGGGTGTCCCACTCGCCGCGCACGAGGGCGTGGAGGATGAACAGCTCGCGTGCCAGGCGGCGGTCGACCCGGTCGAGGTTCACGGTCCGGCCGTCGACGATCGTGAGGGCCCGGAGGCGCACGCGCTCGACGACCTGGGCGGCGCCGCGCTCGCGGTTCCAGTGCGCCTCGTCGTACGTGCGGGTCAGCAGGTGCCCGGCGGCCTGCTCGATCCACGCCGGGTGGATCGTGGCGCCGGTGCGCGCCCACAGCCGGTTCGTCTCCACGACCTCGGCGACCACCACCCACCTCGGCGGGTTCTTCGACAGCACGGAGCCGCGGGCGAGGGCGAAGCGGGCGTTGCGGGGTCCGACGTACTCGACCGGACCCCGCGGGCCCCGGCCCCGGGCCGAGGCCGGCGTGGGCGCCGCCGACTCGTCGTCGCGGTTGCCGACGTTGCCGAGCAGGCCCGCGAGCAGCGAGCGGTGGATGGCGTCGGGGTCGGCCGGCTGGCGGTCGATGCGGATGCCCAGGCTGCGCACGACCTGGCGGATCTGGGTGTAGACGTCCTGCCACTCCCGCAGGCGCACCACGTGGAGCAGCTCGTCGCGCATCTCCCGCCGGAACCGCGACGAGGAGAGCTCGCGCTGGCGGGCCTTCACGTGCTCCCACAGCGCCAGGTAGCCGAGGAAGTCCGAGCCGGGGACGCGGAAGCGGGCGTGTAGCTGGCCGGCCCGCTCCTCCTGGCCGAGCGGCCGCTCACGGGGATCCTGGATGGACAGCGCGGCGGCGATGACCATCACCTCGTGCACGCAGGCGTTGCGCTCGGCCTCGAGCACCATGCGCCCGAGGGTGGGGTCGAGGGGGAGCCGGGCCAGGCGCGAACCGAGCGGTGTGAGCCGCCGGTCGGACGCCGGTCGGTCGAGCTCGAGCGCGCCCAGCTCCTCGAGCAGGGTGACGCCGTCGGCCACGTTGCGTCGGTCGGGGGGCTCGACGAAGGGGAAGGACTCGACGTCGCCGAGGCCGATGGCCGTCATCTGCAGGACGACCGACGCCAGGTTGGTGCGCAGGATCTCCGGCTCGGTGAACGCCGGGCGGGCGTCGTAGTCCTCCTCCGAGTAGAGCCGGATGCACGTGCCCGGCGCGATGCGCCCGCAGCGACCGGCCCGCTGGTCGGCGCTGGCCTGCGAGACCGGCTCGATCGGCAGGCGCTGGACCTTGGTGCGCTTGCTGTAGCGGGAGATGCGCGCCGTGCCCGGGTCGACGACGTAGTGGATGCCGGGGACGGTGATCGACGTCTCGGCGATGTTGGTGGCGATGACGATGCGCCGGCCGGTGTGGCCGGCGAAGACCCGGTGCTGCTCGGCGGCCGACAGCCGCGCGAACAGCGGGAGCACCTCGGTGTCGCGCAGGCGGAGGCCGTCGATGGCGTCGGCGAGGTCGCGGATCTCGCGCTCGCCGGAGGCGAACACGAGCACGTCCCCCGGCCCCTCGCGCACCAGCTCCTGCACGGCGTCGACCACGCCCTGGGTCGTGTCGTCGTCCTCGGGCGGCCGGTACCGCAGCTCGACGGGGTACGTCCGGCCGGACACCTCGACGATCGGCGCCGGCTCGCCGCGCTCGTCGGCGAAGTGCTCGGCGAAGCGCTCGGTGTCGATGGTGGCCGACGTGACGACGACCTTCAGGTCCGGCCGCTTCGGCAGCAGCTGCTTGAGGTACCCGAGGATGAAGTCGATGTTCAGGCTCCGCTCGTGGGCCTCGTCGACGATGATCGTGTCGTAGGCCAGCAGCAGCCGGTCGCGCTGCAGCTCGTTGAGCAGGATGCCGTCGGTCATGACCTTCAGCCGGGTGTCGGGCCCGACCTGGTCGGTGAAGCGCACGGCGTAGCCGACCTGGCCGCCGACCTCGACCCCGAGCTCCTCGGCGACGCGCTCGGCCACGGCCCGGGCTGCGATGCGGCGGGGCTGGGTGTGGCCGACGAGCCCCCGCACCCCGCGGCCGAGCTCCAGGCACAGCTTGGGCAGCTGCGTGCTCTTGCCCGATCCCGTCTCGCCGGCCACGACCACGACCTGGTGGTCGCGCAGCACCTCCAGCAGCTCGTCGCGCCGGGCCGTGATCGGCAGGTCGGCCGGGTACGACGGCGCCACGGCCGAGGCCCGCTTCTCGGCGACGAGGGCGGCCGACCGGTCGAGGTCGGCAGCGATCTCGTCGAGCGCGCGGGCCCGGGCGTCCGCCGGCTTGCGGCGCAGCCCCTGGAGGCGGCGGCGGAGCCGGTGGGCGTCGGCGGTCGTCGCCTCGTCGAGGCGGTCGCGGAGCTCGGCAGCGGTGGGCATGGGCAGCCGACCAGCATGCCCGGGTTCCGGGGCGGTGGCTCAGTCCCTTCGGCGGAGGGCGTGGCGCTCGGCCCAGTCGCCGAAGGACTCCCTCGACGTCCGGCTGAGGTCGGCCAGCTCGTCGTTCGACTGCTCCCTCGACACCGCCCCGCGGTGGGAGACGCGCAGGGAGACGTAGCTGAGCGTGCCGAGCGGGATGGGCGCCCAGAACGACAGGAGCCGCCAGACGACCACGCCGAGGGTGGCGATCGCCGCCGGGGCGCCGAAGCCGACCAGCATCGGGATGAGGACGGCCTCCAGGACGCCGAGCCCGCGCGGCGTGATGGGGATGGCGGCCAGCACGTTGACGATCCCGAAGGCGACGAGCACCGACACGGGGTGCCCCGTCCAGCCGAAGGCGTGGAGCAGGACCCACAGGGCGGCCGCCAGCGCCAGCCAGTAGGCGGCGGACCACCCGATGGCGACGACGGCCAGGCGCCGGTCCGACACGAGCGTGCGCAGCTGCTCGGACAGCTTGCCGACGACGGACGGCGCCTTGTCCTCGTCGACGAAGGGGATGGGGCGCACGATGCGGCAGACGACGTTCGTGGTCGCCGCCGGCGTGCGCAGGAGGCCGATGGCCAGGGCGCCGGCGACGGTCAGCAGCACGGTGCCGAGCACCGCGGCCGTCGTGTAGCGGGAGTCGAAGCCCTGGGTCGGGATGGAGACGACGAGCGCCGCCCAGAGGATCACGTTCAGCACGAGCGCGGAGCCGATGCCGCGGATGCCGAGCGCGAACCCGGCCGAGGCGCCGTTGGCGCCGTTCTGGGTGAGCAGCCGGTAGGCGAGGGCGGTGCCCGCCGCGGTGCCGCCCGGCACGGTGTGGCTGACGGCGGTGGAGGCGAGCTCGACCTGGACCATGTCGAGGCGGCCGGGGCGCTCGGGCTCGGGCAGGACGAGCCGGGTGAGCTCGGCCTGGGCGTAGACGGCGAGGGCGACGAGGGCGCCGCCGGCGAGCACGAAGCCGAGGTGCACGCCGGTGACGGCGTCGAGGGCGCTCTCGGCCTCGCCGAACTGCGGGACGACCAGGAACCACACGACGAGGCCGAGGATCAACGCGCCGAACGCCCAGCGCAGCCAGCGCGGGACCCAGTCGAGCATCTCGCGAGCCTAAGGAGGTCGCCGCCGTGGTCACGACCGCGACGCCCGACTACCCTTGACCGGCGGGTCAAGTCGACGAGCCAGGGGGACCCATGACGACGCTCCGGTACACGCGCGACGAGCTCATGACCGACCACGACTACGCCGAGCCGCACCTGGTGGCGGGCCGGCGCATGCACGGCGGGTTCCTCGCCGACGGCACCTACGTCCCGCCGCGCACGAAGGTGCGCCAGCCGGCCGTCGACGCCTGGACCGAGGCGCTGCGCGCCCGGGGCGGCGACGTGCTCGACGCCGACGCCTCCCTCCTCGACGGCGCCCGGCTGCCGAACGTCGAGCAGCAGCGGGTGCTGCTGCGCAACGGCCTCGGCGAGTCGTTCTGGAACAGCCTCACCATCATCGGCAAGATCGAGGCCAAGGGCCGCCTGCTGGCCGACATCACGTTCCCGGACCTGCAGGACGTGATCGTCGAGGACATCTCCGAGATGGCGATCGGCCACCTGAACGAGGGCCTGCTCGTGGCCCACGGCCTCGACGAGGGCGGCCTGCCGGAGCAGGGCATCGGCGGCCACGACGAGATGTGGTTCGCCGCCCGCGACCTCGCGTTCGGCGAGGGCGCCTTCCCCGACGTCGAGCCGCCCGAGTCCATCGCCCGGCCCGACGACCAGCGGCGCATCCCGGAGCTGCCGGGCGAGATCGAGGGGCTCGTCTCCTTCCTGGCCAACCTGTTGATCATCGAGTTCCGGGCCGAGCTCGGGTTCTCCGAGACCCAGGCGGTGCTGCGCACGCCCGACCTCTGGGGCGACCGGGCGGCGCAGGCCGAGGAGGCCGCCGACATCATCGGGCGCATCCGCACCGACGAGGAGATCCACGTCTCGTCGCTGCGGCTGTACCTGGGCGAGATCCGCTCGTGCACCTTCCGCACGGTGGACGGCGGCACCATCGGCGGGGCCGAGGTCATCGACCGCTTCTGGGACGACCTGGTGAAGTGGGCGGTGGTCGACAAGCCGGCGCTCGAGGCCGACCAGCAGCGCACCGTGCTCGAGGGCCGCATCCGCCAGCACCCCGAGGCCGACCGGGTGCTCGCCGAGTTCGACGCCGCCGCCTGACCGGCGCCGGCGCGCCGGGTACGGTCACGCCCTCCGACGAGCGAGGGGGATGACGCGGTGGGTGAGATCGAGGGCCTGGTGCCGGAGCGGTTCACGAAGGTCGCCGACGCGCTGGCGCGGTCGATCGACGACGGCGCCGACGTGGGCGGCTCGGTCGCCATCGCGATCGACGGCGAGCTCGTCGCCGACTTCTGGGGCGGCTTCGTCGACGAGGCCCGCACCCGACCGTGGGAGCGAGACACCATCGTCAACGTCTGGTCGACGACCAAGACCATGTCGGCGCTCACCGCGCTGGTGCTCGCCGATCGCGGCCTGCTCGACCTCGACGCCCCGGTGGCCACCTACTGGCCGGAGTTCGCCGCCAACGGCAAGGACGGCGTGCTCGTGAAGCACGTGCTGTCGCACACCTCCGGCGTGAGCGGCTGGGCCCAGCCCGTCACCCAGGACGACGTCTACGACCTCGACCGGTCGGCGGAGATCCTGGCCGCCCAGGCCCCGTGGTGGGAGCCGGGCACCGCGTCGGGCTACCACGCCATCAACCAGGGCCACCTGATCGGCGAGCTCGTGCGGCGGACCACCGGCCGCACGCTCGGCACCTACTTCGGCGACGAGATCGCCGGCCCGCTCGGCGCCGACTTCCACATCGGCCTCGCGCCCGAGCACGACGCCCGGGTCTCGCCCGTCATCCCGCCGCCTCCCCTGCAGCTCGACCTCGCCGGCGACATCGACATGGAGTCGCCGGCCATGCGCACCTTCACCGGCCCGCCCGTCGATGCCAACCACGCCAACACCGAGGCGTGGCGACGGGCCGAGATCGGCGCCGCCAACGGGCACGGCAACGCCCGGTCGGTGGCCCGCATCCAGTCGGTGGTCTCGAACGGCGGATCGGTCGACGGGGTGGCGCTGCTCTCCACCGGCACCATCGACCGCATCTTCGAGGTGCAGGCCGACGGCGTCGACCTCGTGCTCGGCATCCCGCTGCGGTTCGGCATCGGCTACGGCCTGCCGGTGGCGGAGACGATCCCCTACCTGCCGTCCGGCGACCGCATCTGCTTCTGGGGCGGGTGGGGCGGCTCCGTGGTGATCAACGACCTCGACCGCCGGATGACCTTCGCGTTCATGATGAACCGGATGGCCGAGGGGATCATCGGCGGCGCCACGGCCGCGGCGCTGCTCACCGAGGCCTACGCCGCCCTCTGACGCCTCCGGCGATCAGCTGGCGGCGAGCTCCTCGCGGCCGTCGGCGTGGCGGGCGAAGCGCTGGGGGTCGCGCCCGTGCACCGGGTCGCTGCGGTCCCAGGGCCAGCCGCCGAACTGGTCGCGCTGGTAGTCGGCGAAGGCCTGCTGGATCTCCTCGCGGGTGTTCATCACGAACGGCCCGTACTGGGCCACCGGCTCGCCGATGGGCCGGCCCTGCATGACGAGCACGTCGACGCCCTCGCCGAGCGCCCGCAGGTCGCACTCCTGCGCGCTGTCGACGACGATGCCGGTGGGCACGTCGTGGTCGCGGCCGCCGAGGGCGACGCCGTCGCCGTCGAAGACGTAGAGGACGCGCACGGTGTCGTCGAACCGGGCCGGCGGGAGCGTGGCCGAGGCGCCGGCGCCGAGGCGCACGTGCCAGAGGGCGACATCGGTGTCCTCGCGCGCCGCCCACGAGTCGGGCGCCGGTGACGGCGGGACCACGAGGCCGCTCGGGCCGGGGATGGCGCCGGCGATGACCGTGATCTCGCCCTCGCCGTCGGTGGGCACCCGGGGGATCTGGGAGTCCCAGAGCATCTCGTAGCTCGGCTCGACCATCTTGTCCTCGGCCGGCAGGTTGAGCCAGATCTGGAACAGCTCCATCGGGTTGGGGCCGTCCTGGTCGAGCAGCGGGAACATCTCGGCGTGCTGGATGCCCTTGCCGGCCGTCATCCACTGCACGTCGCCCTTGCCGTAGCGGGCGGCCGCACCCAGCGAGTCGGCGTGGTCGACCAGGCCCTGGCGGACGTAGGTGACGGTCTCGAACCCGCGGTGCGGGTGGGAGGGGAACCCGGGCACCACGGCGCCGTGGTACATGTTCCACCCGTCCTTGGCGGAGAAGTCCTGCCCGATCGCCCGGCCGGAGAGCTCGGCGTCGGGCCCGAGGTGCAGGTTGCCCGCCGGGTACGCGTCCACGTGGTGGACGCAGAACAGGAACGGGTCGACCGTGGGCCACGGCGGCGCCCCGAGGCGGATCGTCTGCTGGATGAGCTCGGCCATGGTTCGAGGCTACGGACGGCGGAGGGATCCGCGGCTGCCGAGACCGTCCTGGGAAGCGCTGGTGGTGCGCTCGGTCTCGACAGCCGCGCCGTCGGCCGGCGTGTGGGCGGTCCGGGCGACGGGCGGAGGGAGGTGGTGGGGTCCCCTCCGCTGGGGTGCTCCCATTATCAGCACTAAATAACGCTGAAGTCAACCCGCCTCGCGCAGAAATCGGGGATCTCACGCTCTGAAGCGGTTCCGATTCGTTCGGTAGGGAACTTCCGACTCGGCGGCGAACCCTCGTCGGTCCATCGAGGGGGAGCAACCGATGCCGCACACGACCCACCACCGTCCCGTCACCGCCCGGATCGCCACCGCCACGGTCCTGGGCCTGCTCGTGGCCCTGCTGTCCACGCTGCTCGCCACGCCGTCGGCCTCGGCGGCGACGGGCACGTCGCTCGAGGCCGTCGAGCTCGAGGTCGTCCGCCTCCACAACCAGGCCCGGGCCGCCGCCGGCCTGGCGCCGCTCGACGTCCACGTCGACCTGCACGTCGACGCCCGCCGCTGGTCGGAGGCCATGGCCGGCCGGGGCCGCCTCGTGCACCAGACCACGGCGAACGGCGCCACCCCCTACTGGCAGACCAGCTGCGCGGTGGCCGACCCGCAGTGGCGCTCCTGCAGCGAGAACATCGCCGCCGGCCAGTCCAGCGCCAGCGCCGTGCACTCGGCGTGGATGGCCAGCGCCGGCCACCGGGCGAACATCCTCGACCCGGCCGTGAACCGCATCGGCATCGGCGTCTGGTCCGATGGCGACACGCTGTGGTGGACGGCCCGGTTCATGCGGGGCACCACCGCCGACACCGTCGACAGCACCCGCCACCCCCAGGACGGCGGCTACGACCCGAACGGCCCCGAGGGCACCGTGTACCGCCTGTACCGGGCCTACTTCCTGCGGGAGCCCGACGCCGCCGGCTTCGCCTACTGGCTCGGCCGCTACCGGTCCGGCCAGAGCCTGACCTCGATCGCCGACGAGTTCTCCCGCAGCCACGAGTTCCGCAGCACCTACGGGTCGGTGAGCGACCGGGCCTTCGTCGACCTCGTCTACCGCAACGTGCTCGGCCGGACCGCCGACCTCGCCGGCTTCCAGCACTGGCTGGGCCAGCTGGTGCTGGGCATGACGCGGGGCCAGGTGATGATCAGCTTCTCCGACTCCGCCGAGTTCCGGGCCCGGACCGCCGACGGGGTGCCGCCGGGCTACGACGCCTGAGCCCGGGAGGCCTCAGACCGGGGCGCCGGGCGCGACCAGCGGCCACGGGCGGGCCCGCTCGACCGCCAGGGCGAGGTCGAGCAGCACCGGCTCCTGGAAGTGGGGCGCCAGCACCTGCATGCCGACCGGCAGCCCGTCGGCGGCCTGGCCGATCGGGATGGAGATGGCCGGGTTGCCGTAGATGTTCGACGGGATCGTGAGCGCGCCGTGGTTGATCGGCTTGGCCTCGAGCCCGCCGAAGGACGTGGGCGGCGAGGCGTCGGCCGCGAAGGCGACGTCGGGGTTCGTGGAGGCGATGACCAGGTCGGCCTGCTCGAACAGGTCGGCCATCGCCTCGTTGAGCTCGATGCGCCGGCGCTCCGCCTGCATGGCGGCCCGGGCGTCGAAGTGCTCGTAGGCCGCCTCGACCGCCCGGCGCATCGCCGGGGTGAGGTCGTCGGCGCAGCCGGGCCAGCGGTCGCCCAGCTCCTCGGCCACCCACACGCTGCCGGTCACGCCCCAGGCCGCGCCGGTGCGCGGGAGGCGCACGTCGACCTCCACCCGCGTCAGCCCGACGTCGGCGATCAGCGCCTCGGCGGCCTCGGTGACGAGCTCGACGACCTCCGGGGCCACGACCGCCTGGCCGACGTCGACCACGATCGCCACCCGCTTCCCCGACAGGTCGGGCAGCACCGAGCCGAGCCCGGTCTCCCAGCCCTCGACCCGGGGCAGGCTCTGCGGGTCGCGTGGATCGAAGCCGTTGGTGACGTCGAACCAGCGGGCGGTGTCGCGCACCGACCGGCTGACGCAGCCGGGCACGGCGGTGAGGTTCCCGGGACCGGCGTGCGGCCCCCGGGGCGTGCGGCCCCACGTGCTCTTCAGGCCGACGAGGCCGCAGAACCCGGCGGGGATGCGGATCGACCCGCCGCCGTCCCCCGCCGTGGCCAGGGTGGTGTGGCCGCCGGCCACGGCCGCCGCGGACCCGCCGGAGGAGCCGCCCGGCGTGCGCTCGTGGTGCCAGGGGTTGCGGGTGGCCCCGTTCAGCTTGGTGCGGGTCTGGTTCACGCCGCCGAACTCGCTCGACGTCGTCATGCCCACCAGCACCGTGCCGGCGGCCTGCAGCCGCTGGACCATCGTGCTCGTGTAGGTCGACACCCGGTCGGCCAGCGCCACCGACGCCTCGGTGGCCGGCCACCCCTCGACGTGGTTCAGCTCCTTCACGCCGATCGGGACGCCGCCGAAGGGCGCCGACACGTCGGCGGCCTCGGCCGCCGCCCGGGCCCGGTCCGGGTCGAGCTCCTCCACCGGCGACCGCTCACCGCTGCGGAAGGCGTCGACGAGCGACACCGCATCCCCCTGCCAAGGTGCGTCCATGGCCGGACCATAGGCGCGGCGCCGCGCTAGGCCGGGATGTCGACGCCGAGCTCGGCGGCCTTCTGCTCGGCCGCCTCCGGGAAGATGTTCTTCACCAGGTACAGGTCCTGGATGATGCGGTAGTCGGGCGCCATGCCCTTGGCGTAGCGCTCCATGTAGGCCAGCTGCTTGGCGATGAGCACCAGCTCCCGCGGCCCCTTGGCGCCGTAGCTGTCCATCAGGTCGATGCTCATCTTCAGCATCTCGCCCAGGTTCATGCCGCCGATCCCCGCCTGCAGCATGGGGCCGAGGATCATGCCCAGGCGCAGGCCCAGCTCCTCGTCGCTACCGACCTCGGGCGGGAACACCCCGACCCGCCGGTACGCCCGGGCGACGCGCGTGAAGTCGCCGTCAATCATGCAGGTGTAGAGGATGTCCTTGATGACCTCGCGGTACTCCGGGGTCAGCTCCCCCATGATCCCGAAGTCGAGGAAGCTGGCCCGGCCGTCGGGCAGGAACCAGATGTTGCCGGCGTGCATGTCGCCGTGGAACGGGCCGTGCACGCAGACCGACTCGATCCAGACCTTGGCGCCCCAGCGCAGCATGAGCTCGCCGTCGATGCCCTGGCGGGCCATCTCCTCGAACTCGTCGAGCGGCGTGCCCCGCATGCGCTCCATGCAGATGATCCGGGGGCCGCAGTGGCTCCAGAACACCTCCGGCGCGGTGATGTTCCGGTTGTCGCCGAAGGCCCAGATGTTCTCGCGGAACTGCGCCTGGCGGGTGGCCTCCAGCGCCGGCACCAGCTCCTGGAAGTTGAGGTGGGCGGTGTCCTCGATGATGGCCACCGGGTCGGCGGACGACAGCCAGTCCCAGCGCTCGGCGAGCTTGGCGATGCGCCACAGGATGCGGGCGTCGGCGGTCATGAGGGGCCGGATGCCCGGGCGCTGGAGCTTCACCACCGCCTCCCGACCGTCGGGCAGCACGCAGGCGTGGACCTGGCCGATGGACGCCGCCGACAGCGGCGTGTCGTCGAAGGAGCGGAAGATCTCCTCGGGCGGGCGGCCGAGGTCCTCCTCGATGATGCGGCGGGCGGTGGCGCTGTCGAACGGGGGCACCTCGTCGAGCGTGCGCTGGCAGGCGTCGGCGAGGGGCTCGGGGAAGACGCCGGGCGACGAGGCCATGAGCTGGCCCAGCTTCACGAACGCCGGGCCGAGGCGCTCGAAGGCGTCGACGGCGCCCTCCGACGCGGTGTCCCACCAGCTGCGGACCTCGCCCCGCCGCAGGACGAGGGCGATGCGCCGGCGCAGCAGGGCTCGGACGATGCACCAGCTCAGCGTCCACCACACGAGCAGCCCCCGGCGGACCTCGGCGAGGCCGAACCGGGACAGGTCGGGCTCGTCGACGAGCAGGTGCTCGGGCGGCGGGCCGTCGGCGTAGGGGCCGCGGAAGTCCTCGACGAGCGGACGGGCCGGCGCCTCGTCGGGCACCCGCCAGTCGTGGGGGTGCACGCCGGTGCGGGGCTCGGCCTGCTCGATGAGGCCGACGACCCGGCCGCCGTCGACCACGGGGAGGTGGCGCAGCCCGTGGCGGCCCATGAGCTCGCGCGCCTGCATGGGGTCGGTGCCCGGGGCGACGGTGACCACGTCGGTCCGCATCCGCTCGGCCACGGTGGCCTGCGCGGGGTCGGCCCCGTCGACGATCACCCGCACCAGGTCGCGCTCGGTGAGCAGCCCGACGAGGTCGTCGCCGTCGAGCACCACGAGCGCCGAGCAGCCGCAGCGGTGCAGCTCGGCCGCCGCCTCGGCGACGGTGGCGCCGGGGGCGATCGCCGGCACGTCGCTCACGCCGGCTCGACCTCCTCGGCCCGGTCCTCGGTGACCTCGGGCCGGTGCCGGCGCCGCCACGCGAACACGGCGAGCGCCGCCACGACGGTGAGGCCCGACACCCAGATGTTCACCCGCACGCCGGCGATGCGCGTCGCCTCGTCGATGCGCAGCGCCTCGACCCAGAGCCGGCCCAGGCCGTACCCGGCGACGTAGAGGACGAACAGCTGGCCGGCGCGCAGGCGGTGCTTCGAGCCGAGCCAGATGAGGAAGGCGGCGAGGGCGACGTTCCACAGCGCCTCGTAGAGGAACGTGGGGTGGAACGTCTCGACGTCGGCGTAGCCCTCCGGTCGGTGCTCCGGGTCGATCTCGAGCCCCCAGGGCAGGTCGGTGGGCCGACCGAACAGCTCCTGGTTGAACCAGTTCCCGAGGCGGCCGATCGCCTGGGCGAGCGGGAGGGCGGGGGCGGCGGCGTCCATCAGCCGGGGGACGTCGTAGCCCTTGCGCCTGGCGACGGCGACGCCCACCACGGTGCCGAGCAGGACGCCGCCAGGGATGCCGAGGCCGCCCTCCCAGACCTTGAAGGCGTCGAGGGGGGCGTCGTCGAAGCGGTGCCAGTCGGTGATGACGTGGTACAGCCGGGCGCCCACGAAGCCGGCCGGCACCGCCCACACCGCGATCTCGCCGATGGCCTCGGGGTCGCCGCCCTGGGCCGCCCAGCGGCGCCGGGCCACCTCGACGGCGACCAGGACGCCCACGGCGATGGCCAACCCGTAGGCCCGCAGCTCCAGCGGCCCGATCGAGATGCCGTTGTCCGGCGGGCTGGGGATCGAGGCGAGCAGGGCGAGCACGGCGACCTCAGGTGAAGGCGGTGAGCGGATCGATGTCGAGCGCCATCATGGACGCCGTCTGGCTGGCGACGGCGAGCAGCTGGCCGTCCTCGGTCCAGACGTTGGCGACGCCGTGCCCGTAGCCGCCGATGGCCAGGTTCGGTCGCATGTCGAGCAGGATCCACTCGGTCTCCGCCGCCGTCCCGATGCGGATCGTGTTGTCGAGGCTGGTGCCGGCGCCGAGCACCTCGCAGCCCCGGGCGATCGAGAGCGGGATCAGGTCGGCGAGGTAGGCCGAGATCGCCGGGGTGACCGGGCCGCGGTCGCGCCGGCGCAGCCACAGGCACAGCCGTCCCGGGCCCTCGTCGGGGTGGTCGAGGATCTCGGCGGTGCGAACCTCGGTGGCCGTGTGCCAGCCCACGTCGAGCTCGCTGCGGCTGGCGAAGCCGGCCTCGCCCTGCTCCGGCGGGGTGACGAGGGGACGGTGCTCGAAGGTCCCGGTCATCGCCTCGGTGCGGATCACCCCGCAGGCGCCGAGCGACGCGAAGACCACGCCGGTGTCGGTGGTGGCGGTGACCCGCACCTGGCTCGTGCGGCGGCCCTCGGCGAGGACGTCGACGAACAGCTCGACCGGGGCGCCGAGCATGGCCGTGGACACGAACTGCGTGGTCATCCAGACCGCGTCGCGTCCCGTGCGGGAGGAGGCGGCGGCCACCGACAGCGCCACGGCGGCGCCGCCGTAGAGGCGCTCGTCGGCGCGGGCCAGGGGCGAGGAGACCTCGAAGCGGAACCGCCCGCCGCCCTTGTCGTCCAGGCCCAGGAAGGCGGCGTCGGCGGCGACGCGTGCGTCGTGGTCCAGGGCCATCGCACCAGCATGTCCCGCGCCGGCACCGGCGGACGAACGGCGCGAAGCGCGCCGATGGGCGCCGATCCGCTCGTACCCTTCCGGCATGGCTGCCGCCGATGACCGCCCGACCCGGGACGACGTCGCCGCCGTCGTCCGCGCCGTGCTCGCCCGCACCCGCGACGCCGCCGGCACGGGCCTCGAGGTGCTCGGCACGGGTGCCGACGACGCCGTCCGGGCGCTGGTCGGCCGGCGGGTGCAGCGGGCCATCGACGACCCGGCGCGCACGGCCACCGCGGTCGACGTGGTGTTCGCCCTCTCGAACGAGGGCCCGACGTCGGTCGCCCGCCGGCTGCCGTCCACGGCCTCCTGGCTCGCCGGCCGCGGGAAGGCGGCCCGGTTGATCGGCGGGCGCACGCCGGTGGGCCTGGCCCTGCGGTTCGGGCCCGGCCTGTACGACGCCATCAGCTCCAGCCTGCGCGGGCTCGACGCCGCCGCCGCCCACCTGGTTTCGCGGGCGCGGGACCAGGGCCACGATCCCGACCCGGTGCGCGTCGCACGGGTCGTGGTGCAGGCGCTCAGCGGCCAGCCCGTCGACCCCGACGGCGAGGCCGACCACGGCGGGCTGGTGCGCCTCTGGCTCGCCGACGCCGGCCGGCGCATGGCGCCGCTCGGCCTCGGGCGGATCAGCGGCTTCACCCGCGGCCGGACCCCGGAGGCGGTGGCCGCCGCCCTCGGCGCCGTCGACGTGCGCCGCCTCGCCCGCTGACCCTCACACCAGGTCGCGCGGGATCGACCGGTTCCAGTCCAGCGAGAACACCCGCGGCTCG
>JBKHXT010000150.1:0-25343 GCA_046565885.1 Acidimicrobiia bacterium | reverse complement strand
GGAAGCCGTTGACGAACCACCCGCCGAAGGGGCCGCCGCCGGCCAGCACGTTGCCGCGGTTGACGTACTCGCCGAAGTCGGCGACCTGGTAGGCGAAGTAGATCGGCGACGACCGCAGGGCCACGGCGACGACGGCGAGGACCGCGAGCACGGCGGCGAGCCACCCCGGGCGCCCCGGCCGCAGCAGGCCCACGTGGCGCCGGGCCGGCACCCACGCGACGGCCGCGACCGCGACCCCGGCGGCGGCCAGCGGCCCCCGGGAGAACCACCCCTGGTGGACCGCCGGCAGCCCGATCGCCATCCAGGCGCCGAGCCCGAGCCCGGCGGCGGCCACGAGCACGACCGACAGGGTCGCCGTCGTGCGCCGGAGGGCGAGCAGGGCGAGCGGCAGGCCCGGCACCCAGGCCGCGACGGTGCAGGCCACGAGGGCGACGAGCACGTCGGCGGACACCCCACGAGGGTACGGGCGGGGCCTCGCCGCACCGGAACCGCCCCCCACCCCGGTTCCGTCGGGGCGGATCGACCGGATCCGGTCGGTCCGCCGGGGAGGAAGCGGGTTCAGCCGGGCGGGCGGGTCCAGAGGGCGTAGTCGCCGTGGGGTTCCGTGAGCACCATCGTGGCGCCGGGCGCCGGCGCCGCCTCGGTGCGGGCCACCAGGTGGGTGGCCTCGGGCGGGACGGCGCCCTCGAAGTACCGCACCTCCAGGTCCGGGTGCCAGAACTGGGCGTGGTAGGCCCACGCGACCTCGTGGTACTCGTCGAGGTCGACCCACGCCGGCTCGCCGGAGGCCACGAGCGCCGGGGCGATCACCTGGCGCTCGGCCCAGTGGGCCCCGGACGGGCCGGCCCAGTCGCGCACCAGCCAGTGGCCGGCCACCACGTTCACGACCGCCACCGCGGCGAGGGGCAGGAGCCAGCGCCGGTCACCGGCGCGGCGGGGCAGGGCGGCGAGCAGGGCGAGCCCGGCGACGACGAGCCCCGTGCGCACGAGGTGGTCCTTGCCGATGACGTCGTAGGGCAGGCGCAGCGTCGAGACGTTGTGCCACGCCACCGGCTGGCGCCAGGTCTCGGGGTCGTAGACGGCGTGGAGCAGCAGCGCCACGCAGGCGACGCCGGCGGCGGTGGCGGCCACCGCGATCCGCCGCCCGCGGCGGGGCAGCGCCGGCGCCCACACGACCAGCACCGGCAGCCACTGCTCGAGGTAGCGGCCGTAGAGCGGCAGGTCGGCCCGGTGCACGTCGTCGGCGAGGCCGACCTCGTAGGAGCCGCCGGTCCCGAGGGCGAGGCTCCCGAGCGCGCCGAGCACCACGAGCAGGCCGGTGAGGCCGGCCGCCCGCCGGCGCTCGGTCCAGGCCAGCCGCCCCGCGGCCACGAGCCCGAGGGCGGCGAGCCCGAGCGACGCGGCCACCAGGTACCAGCTCTGGCCGAGCGTGATGACGAGGGAGCCGACGGGCTCGGTGACGGCGCCGAGCGGCGAGCCGGCGAGCGACGGCTGGGTGCCGGACGGGTACAGGCGGGCGGTCGCCCAGGCGTGGAGCAGCTGGAAGGCGGCGGCGGTGGCGAGGGTGGAGCCGGCGAGCGTGGCCAGCGCCCGGGCGGGGGCGGCGGCCGAGCGCCACGCCACGGCGGCGACCACCAGCACGGCGAGGACCAGGACCAGCGCCCGGGGGTGGGCGCCGTACGCGGCCCCGGCGGCCACGCCGGCGGCCACGGCGGAGGCCGTGGTCGCCCGGGCGAGCGCCTCGTGCACGAGCACCACCGTGGTCGCCACGAGCAGGGCGAGCAGGACCTCGGGCAGCAGCATGGTGGCCTGCACGAACGACGCCGCCGTGAGCCCGCCGGCGATGGCGGCCAGCGCCGCGGTCGTGGGCGGCAGTCCGCAGACCCGGCGCCCGAGCAGGTGCAGGACGGGGATGGTGGCGGCCGCGGCGACGGCGTTGAGGACCTGGGCGGCGGTCTGCTGGCCGGCCGGGTCGAGCAGGGCGGCGGCCGGGGCGAGCAGCAGCCCCCACAGCGGGTGGTAGGTGGGGCCGTACAGGTCCGGGTCCTGGCCGGCGACGGCGCGGGCGACGCCGACGTAGCCGCCCTCGTCCTGGAACATGAACGGCCCGTCGACCCAGCGGGCGAGCACGAGGCGGGCCACGAGCGACGCGACCGTCGCGAGCGCCACCAGCACCCACGCCCGCCGCCCGGCGGCGACCTCCGGCGAGGGCGCGGACGTGCGGCGCTCGGCCACCGGCGCGGCGCCGGCCCGTGGCGTCGTGGCCGTCATCGCCGCACGACGCTACCGGTGGCCGTCGCGGCGGCCGGACCGGGCCTCAGCCGCGCTCGATCTCGGGACCCATGCGCTCGCGGGCGAGGGCGACGACCTCGCCGGGCTCGGCGTGGCGGCCGAGCTCGGCCTTGGAGAAGATGAGCTCGCCGTCGAGGGTGACCTCGAAGCGGCCCTTGTCAGCCGGGATGAGCTCGATGCGCTCGATGATCGGCGCCCAGCCTCGCAGCAGCTCGTCCGTCAGACCGACGGCACGGGGGACGTAGTCTCACGGGACGCAGAACGCGATCGAGATCCGGTGGCGGGGGTCGAGCAGCGTCATGGGCCGACCATACCCAGGCGGTCGCGGACGGCCACGGGACCGGGGTCGATCTCGTTCTCCTGCGCCAGGTGGTAGCTGACCAGGTCGCCGACGAAGACGAGGTCGAGCAGCTGGGCCAGCGGTCCGTCGCCCTCGGCCCGCACCTCGTGGCGGGCGTGCACGACCTCCTCGACCAGCTCGTCGACGGTCGGGACGAGGCGAGCGTCGTCGGCGTGCTCGTGGTCGTGGCGCAGGCTCACCAGCGAGAACACCTGACGGGTGACGTCGCCGTGCTGGCCCCAGCCGGCCAGCTCGTGGTGGCCGAGCGCGGGGAGGGCGGCGGCGAAGGCGGCGGCCTTGACGTTGGCGTTCACCTGCTGGGCCCAGCGGCGGGCGGCCACCCGGCCGAGCGGGCTCGCTCCGTGCACGAGCGGCAGGGTGCGGCCGATGCGCCGGGCGAGGCGGGCCGCCTCGGACGACGGGACGTCGAGCTCGCCGCGCCGGCGGCCGAGCTGGGCGACGGCGGCGTCGAGGGCGTCGGGCAGCGTGCCGAGCGGGGCGGCGACGGCGCCGAGCCCGTCGAGCAGGCGCAGGGCGGTGACGAGGGTCGGCGCGAAGGCGAACCGGGCCGCCGGGGCGTCGTCGGTGCTCCGCACGACGTCGCCGTCGCGCTCGGCCACCGTCTCGACGACCTCGCCGCTGCCCACGGCGGTGAGCACGGCCCGGTGGTCGACGGCGGCGCGCAGGGCGCTGCGGGCCTCGGCGGTGGGCTGGCGGGAGAGGAAGACGCAGCGCCACTCGTCGGACACGAAGGCGGGCAGCCCGTGGCCGGTGTGGAGGAAGACCGGCACCGGAGACAACGGCTCGAGCAGGGCGAGGACGGCCTCGCCGACGATGGCGTCGTCGCCGGAGGCGACCAGCACCATGCCGCGCACGCCCGCGTTCGGCGGGACGTCGATGGCCGCCGAGGCCGCCGCCGCGACCGCCTCGGGCGTGGCGAGCACGGCGTCGAGGACGCCGAGGGTGTCGATGGCGCCGTCGGGCAGGAGGGGCACGGGGCGGACCGGCTCGCCGCTCAGGCGGCGTCGGGGTCGAACGTGGGCGTGATGCCCTCGGCCTCGGCCTTGGCCAGCAGGCGTTCGACCTCGGCGTCGTCGATGGACGTCGCCTCGTCGATGAGCATGATCGGGATGTCGTCGCGGATGGCGTAGGTCCGCTTCAGCCGCGGGTTGAGGAGCAGGTCCTCGTCCTCGAAGTAGTACAGCGGCCCCTTGTCCTCGGGGCAGGCGAGGATGTCGAGCAGCAGCTGGTCGAGTGCCATGGCGCTCCGTTCTACCAGCGCCCGGCGAGGGGCTCAGAAGTGCGATCGCACCTCGGCGACGTGGGCGTCGCACTCCTCGCGGGTGCGGGCCTCGAGGTTGAGGCGCAGCAGGGGCTCGGTGTTCGAGGGGCGCAGGTTGAACCACCAGTCCCCCAGGTCGACGGTGAGCCCGTCGAGGCGGTCCTGGGGGTGGTCGGCGTAGGCGGCGGCGACCCGCTCGATGACGGCGGCGGGGTCGTCGACCTGGGTGTTGATCTCGCCCGAGGCGGCGTAGCGCTCGAAGGGCCGTCGCAGCTCGGAGAGCTTCTGGCCGGCCAGGCTCAGCTGCTCGAGCACGACGAGCGAGGCGATGGCGCCCGAGTCGGCGCGCCAGTTGTCGCGGAAGTAGTAGTGCGCCGAGTGCTCGCCGCCGAACGCGGCGCCGGTCTCGGCCATGGTCGCCTTGATGTAGCTGTGGCCGACCCGGGTCCGCACCGGCGTGCCGCCGTTCTCGGTGATGACCTCCGGCACGGCCTTGGAGCAGATGAGGTTGTGCAGGATCGTGGCGCCCGGCTCCTTGTCGAGGACGCCCTTGGCGACGATCGCGGTGGTGATCGAGCCGGAGACGGGCTCGCCCTCGTCGTCGACGAGGAAGACCCGGTCGGCGTCGCCGTCGAAGGCGAGGCCGAGGTCGGCGCCGACCTCGCGCACCCGGGCCTGGAGGTCGCGCAGGTTCTCGACGTCGATCGGGTCGGCGGGGTGGTTCGGGAAGGTGCCGTCGAGCTCGCCGTACATCACCTCGAGGTCGACCGGGAGGCCGTCGAACACCTTCGGCACGACGAGGCCGCCCATGCCGTTGGCCGTGTCGGCCACCACCTTCAGCGGGCGCAGGGCGGAGACGTCGATGAAGGAGCGCACGTGCTCGACGTAGGCGTCCATGACGTCGTCGTCGGTGATGGTGCCCGGCTCGCCCTGCGGCGACAGGTCGTCCTCGAGGACCATCCGCTTCAGCTCGGCGAGGCCGGTGTCGGCGCCGACCGGCCGGGCGCCGGCCAGGGTCAGCTTGATGCCGTTGTACTGGGCCGGGTTGTGGCTGGCCGTGAACATCGCGCCCGGGGCGTCGAAGCGGCCGGCCGCGAAGTAGAGGAGGTCGGTGGAGGCGAGGCCGAGCCGGGTGACGTCCATGCCCTGGCTGGTCACGCCCTCGCAGAACGCGGCGACCAGCTCGACGCCGGAGGGGCGCATGTCCTGGGCGACCAGGATCCGCTCGTGCGGGTGGGGCTGGGTGCGCACGAAGCGCGCGAAGGCCACGCCGATGGAGCGGGCGAGGTCGGCGTCGAGCTGGTCCGGGGTGGTGCCCCGGATGTCGTACGCCTTGAAGACGGCATCGATGTCGGCCACCCGGGAAGGCTGGCCGCCGCCGGCCGCCGCGGGCAAGCGCTCCCGCGTGGCGAGCAGCACAACAGCGGCCAGGACCGACAGGGTGGCGAGGCCGATGACGCGGTCGAAGGAGGTGCCCACCAGGCCGACGGCGGCGGGGAGGTCGACCGCCGGCGCGATGAGGCCCGAGAGCAGCTCGCGGATGCCGAGCCCGCCCGGGAAGATCCCGATCGCCGAGGCGGCCACCGTCGCCATGGACAGCGAGGTGGCCTGGGCGATGCTCGGCTCGAAGCCGAGGGCCTGGATGGTGAGCAGCAGCCGGGTCGCCTTCACCAGCACCGACAGCACCTCGACGACGACGAGGTCGCGCACGAGCCGGCCGGTGCGGCCCGGCGGTGCCAGGCGCCGCATCAGCAGTGCGGCCGCCCCGGTCATGGCCACGCCGGTCGCCGCCAGCACCGCGGCCTGCAGCGGCGCGGCGCCCACCTGGACGGCGGCGACCACGACGAGGGCGACGCCGACGTAGCCGATGCCGACCGCGAGGGTGGAGCCCACCGCCTGCGCCGTGGTGGAGCCGCCCTTGGCGAGGGCGGTGGTGCGCACGATCACCGACCCGGGGATGGGCAGGAGGTTGAAGGCGGCGGCGACCACCGACACCCGCAGCGCGGGCAGCATGCCCACCGACTGGCCGACCACCCGGGCCGAGATGCGGTACTCCTCGGCGTTCACCACGGCCCCGGGCAGCACGAGCAGCGCGGCGATGGCGACCAGGCCCCAGTCGATCGGTCCCCGGTCGTCGGGCAGCGCCTGCCAGGCGGCCACGGTGGAGCCGACGAACAGCGCCAGCGCCAGCAGGTAGGCGATGCGCCGCCGGCCGGGGGTCGACGCCCAGGAACGCAGCCGGGACGCGCGCCGCAGCAGGTCGTTCACAGCATCGGCCACGACCGGCGATCGTAGGCACGCCAGACTGCAGCGATGGCCGACCGCACCGAGCCGCGCGTGCCGCCGCTGCGGCGGCTCTGGCGCTACGCCACGCCGTACCGCCGGCGCACCGGGTGGGCGACGCTGCACTCGGTCCTCAACAAGCTCTTCGACCTCGCACCACCGCTGCTGATCGGCCTGGCCGTCGACGTGGTGGCGAACGAGGGCGACGCCACGTTCTCCCGGTTCGGCATCGAGACCCAGCGGGCGCAGATCGTCGCCATCGGCGTGCTGACGTTCGTGGTCTGGGCGCTCGAGTCGCTCTTCGAGTACCTGCACCGGGTGGCGTGGCGGAACCTCGCGCAGGACCTCCAGCACGACCTGCGGATCGACGCCTACGGCCACGTCCAGGGCCTCGAGCACGCCTGGTTCCAGGACCGGGCCACCGGCGACCTGATGGCGGTGCTCAACGACGACGTCAACCAGCTCGAGCGGTTCCTCGACATCGGCGCCAACGAGATCATCCAGGTGCTGACCACGGTGGTGGCCGTCGGCGCCATCTTCTTCGCCCTCGACCCGGTGGTGGCCCTGGTGGCCATCGCGCCCATGCCGGTGATCCTGTGGGGCTCGTTCTGGTTCCAGCGCCGGCTCGAGCCCCGCTACGAGGCGGTGCGCGGCCAGGCCGGCTTCCTCAACGGCCAGCTCGCCAACAACCTGCTCGGCATCTCGACCGTGAAGTCCTTCACCGCCGAGGGGCGCGAGCGCGACCGCATCGCCGGCGAGAGCGACCGGTACCGGGCGGCGAACCGCAGCGCCATCTCGCTGTCGTCGGCGTTCACGCCGCTCATCCGCATGGCGATCCTCGTCGGCTTCACCGGCACGATGGTCTGGGGCGGGTTCGAGGCCATCGACGACTTCCGCGACGGCTCGGGGTCGCTCACGGTCGGCCAGTACAGCGTCCTGCTGTTCCTCTCCCAGCGGCTGCTGTGGCCGCTCACCCGGCTCGGCGAGACCTTCGACCAGTACCAGCGGGCGATGGCCTCGACGAACCGGATCCTCGACGTCATCGACACCGAGCCCACCATCGTCGGCGGCCCGCAGCGCCTGTCGCTGCGCACCGGCGAGGGCGAGGTCCGCTTCGAGGGCGTCACGTTCACCTACGAGGACGGCGCGGCGCCGGCGCTGGAGGACCTCGACCTGACCCTCGAGGCCGGCCGCACCACGGCGGTCGTCGGGCCCACGGGCTCGGGCAAGTCGACGCTCGTCAAGCTGCTGCTGCGCTTCTACGACCCGACGGCCGGCGCCGTGCGCATCGAGGGCCACGACGTCCGCGACCTCGACCTCGGCGACCTGCGCCGGCTCACCGGCCTGGTGAGCCAGGACGTGTACCTGTTCCACGGCACGGTGCGCGACAACATCGCCTACGGGCGGCCGGGTGCGTCGATGGACGAGGTGGTGGCGGCGGCCGAGGTGGCCGAGATCCACGACTTCGTGGCGTCCCTGCCCCAGGGCTACGACACCGTGGTCGGCGAGCGGGGCCAGAAGCTCTCGGGCGGCCAGCGCCAGCGTCTGTCCATCGCCCGGGCGATCCTCAAGGACCCGGTGGTGCTCGTGCTCGACGAGGCCACGTCCGCCGTCGACAACGAGACCGAGGCCGCCATCCAGCGCTCGCTGGAGCGCATCTCGGAGGGCCGCACGACGCTCGTCATCGCCCACCGGCTCTCCACGGTGCGCGGTGCCGACGTCATCCACGTCCTCGACCGGGGGCGCATCGTCGAGTCGGGCGCCCACGACCAGCTCGTCGGCCGGGAGGGGGCCTACGCCTCGCTGTGGGCGGTGCAGACCGGCGACGCCGTGCGGCACCGGCCCGGTCGGCCGGGCGATTCACTGGGCGGATCAGCCGGCGGATCAGTGGGCGACGGGCGCTGACGAGCGGGCCCGCTGGACCCGCTCGACCACCAGCGCCACGACGACGCCCACGGCCAGGCCGAGCACGGCGGACGCGGCGGTGTTCACCAGCCACTCGAGCACGGCGTGCGCCGGCGCCTCGTGCACCAGCTCCTCGAGGTCGTGCACCAGGTCGTAGGGGCCGTGCCAGCCGAGCTCGTCGGCGCCCACGAGCAGGATGTGGCCGCCCACCCACAACATCGCCGCCGTGCCGACGACCGCCAGCCAGCGCAGCAGCACGGGCATGCCCGAGACCAGCGCCCGGCCGACCCGCTGGGAGCCCGGCGACGGGCGCTGGACGAGGCGCAGGCCCAGGTCGTCCATCTTCACGATGGCGGCGACGAGGCCGTACACGACGACCGTGATCAGCAGCGCCACCACGACGAGGATCACGGCGCGGCTCAGGAACGGTTCGTCGATCACGTCCTTCAGGGCGATGACCATGATCTCGGCGGAGAGGATGAAGTCGGTGCGGATCGCGCCGGAGATCGTCGCCTGCTCGGCCTCGGGGCCGAGGACGGCGGCGGGCACGTCCTCGTGGGCGTCGTGGTGGCCGCGCAGCGCGTGCAGCACCTTGTGCGCGCCCTCGTAGCAGAGGAAGGCGCCGCCGAGCATGAGGATGACCTCGACGAGCGTGGGGGCGATCTCGCTGAGCAGGATCGCCGCCGGGAGGATGAACAGGAGCTTGTTGCGCAGCGATCCCGTGGCGATGCGCCGGATGATCGGCAGCTCGCGCTCGGCGGCCAGGCCGTGCACGTAGGTCGGGGTGACGGCGGTGTCGTCGACGACCACGCCCGCCGCCTTCATGCTCGCCCGGCCGGCGGCGGCGCCGACGTCGTCGATGGACGCAGCAGCCAGCTTCGCCAGCGCGGCGACGTCGTCGAGGAGTCCGACCAGTCCACCAGCCATGCGCGGTCGAACCTACCGGCGGCTGGCGTCGGGCACGGGGACGACGAGGTCGTCGTAGGCGCCGGTGGACGACCAGCGGCGCACCCGCACGAGGTCGGTCGCCAGCTGCACGACGTCGCGGCCGATGCGCACGGTGGACGGCTCGCCGGTCTCGTCCAGCCGCACCGGGATCTCGCCGAGCGACAGCTCGGCGCGCTCGACGAGGTGGAGCACCTCGATGTCGAAGGCGAAGCCGTCGACCCGCGTCCGGGCGAACAGGGCCCGCGCCACGTCGCCCCGGAACGCCTTCAGCCCGCACTGGGTGTCGCGCGGGCGGGCGAGCAGCACGGCCGTCGACAGGCGGTTGACGACCCGGCTGCCGAGCGCCCGCAGGCCGGTGGCCCGGTCGACCCGCGACTCGGGGTGGCGCCGGTTGCCGATCACGACGTCCCAGCCGGCCTCGACGGCCTCCATCGCCCGGTGCAGCTGCGGGGGGTCGTAGGCCAGGTCGGCGTCGGTGAAGAGGACGACACGTCCTCGGGAGGCGAGCACGCCGGCGCGCACCGCCGCGCCCTTGCCCCGGTTCCGGGGCAGGACGACCACCTGGTCGGCACCGGCCTCGAGGGCCGCGTCGGCGGTGGCGTCCCCGGAGCCGTCGTCGACCACGACCACCTCGAGCCCGCCGTCGGCGGCGACGTGGGCCAGCTCGTCGTGGATGCGGCGCACCGTGGGACCGATGCGGTCGGGTTCCCGGTAGGCCGGCACGACGACGCTCAGCCGGCAGGTGCCGTCGAGCAGCGGCCGGGGCACCGGCACGGCGCGGGCCTCGCGCACCGCCTCCCCCAGCACCCAGCGGTACCCGAGCGCCCGCACGGCGGCCGCGGTCGCCAGCGACAGCGCCTTGGCCGCCAGGAGGCCGGCGAGCGTGGTGTAGCCGGCGGCGGTGAAGGCCAGCCGCAGCACCACCACGTCGACGACCCCGGCCACCAGCGCGATGCCGACGAACGCACCGGGCTGGCGGACCCAGCGGAAGTACGGGCTCGACCGGAACGTGGCCACCCGGTGCAGGGCGTAGGAGACGACCGAGGCGACGGCGATCGCCACGCCGTCGGCGACCACGAGCGGCCAGCCGAGGCCCTGTCGGAGCACGACCAGCAGCGCCACGTCGACCGCCGTGGGCACCACCGACACGGCGGCGAAGGCGAGCAGGCGGCGCACGGCGGGAACGCTAGGGGGAGGCGGTGGTCCCGCTCGGGTCCCGCAGCGGTCGGACCGCCACGCCCGGGCGGCGGGCCAGCGCCACGGCGCCGGCGACGCCGAGCAGCGTGAGCGCGATGGCAAGCCAGTCGACGGGCGTGCGGGAGTAGCGCAGCACGACGTCGGTGTCGGTGGGCACCACGACCATCAGGTTGGGCGCCACCCGGTACGGGCCGTCGGCGCCGTCGGCGGTCCAGTTCGGGAAGTACGACGCCTTCACCAGCACGGGCGTGCCGGGGCGGTCGACGGTGAAGGAGATCGACGTGTCGTCGACGTCGACGTCGGCGACGCGGGCCTCGGGCACCGGCGTGGCCGGCACGTCCCCGCCCGGCTCGACGCGGGCCCACCCCTCGGGGCCGCTGGCGGCCACCGGCACGTCCCAGCGCGCCGGGTCCTGGAACCAGTCGAGCGCCACGCCGGGGCAGGGCGGGTGACCTTCCTTGCAGCCCAGCCACTCGTCCTGGGTCTCCGCGGCGGTGGTGACGACCGGCTCGTTCGACAGCGGCTCGACCAGGTCGGACCCGGCCACCTCGTAGACCTCCCACGGGCCGTCGGTGGCCACGAGGGCCAGGTCGCCGTGACCGGCCGCCGCCGCCTTCGCCTCCGGGCTGCGAGCCAGGTAGTACCGCACGCCCAGCAGCTGCCGGGGGTCGACGCCGGCGTCGACGTCGAGCTCGCGGTAGGGCATGTCGCGCTGGGCGCGGGACGGCTCCTTCGACAGCTCGGACTGCACGAGGAAGTGGAACGGCGTGGTGGACGAGGCCTCGAAGTAGAGGCCCTCCATGGAGCCGATGCAGCCGTCGGTCCAGTGCGGCAGGAGCATGAGCGCCATGGGCGTGCCGTAGTCGTTCAGGTCGGGGCTGTACTCCCAGAGCGAGCGGCCGCAGCCGTTGCGCTCCCCCACCTCGGCCATGGTGGCGACGATGCCCCGGTACTCCGGGTAGGCGTCCTTGCCCTCGTAGCCCGAGTAGTTCCAGCGGGCCCAGTCGGTGGCGAAGTTGCGGCCGGACACGTCGATGCCGACGGCGTCCGGGAGGTCGAGCGAGGCGAGCCCGGGGATCCCGATCGAGTCGAGGATGCGGTACGAGCCGTCGGCGTTGGTGCTGCCGGTGGGCAGGTTGCGCAGCTGGCCGCCGAGGAACCCGCCGACGAGGAGCAGGGCGAGCGGCGCGGCGACGAGCGTGGCGACCGGGCGCGGGCGCCTCGGGTCGGCGGACAGCAGCTGGCCGACGGCCCGGGCCACCTCGCCGACGCCGACGGCGGCGAGCCAGTACACGACCAGGTACCAGAACGGCAGCAGGCGGGCGTTCCAGAGCCGGCCCTGCGGGAGCAGCACGAACGCGAGCGCGAGGCCGATGCCCAGGACGACGAGGGCCACGCCGATCCGGCTGCGGAAGGCGACGGACAGGACCGCGCCGACCAGGGCGAGGGCGGCGTAGATGCGCAGGTCCGACGGCACCAGCGCCGGCCACACCTGGTCGGTGAACCACGACCACAGCGCCGTGCCCTCGGCGTGCACGGCGATCTTCTCCCAGCCCATGTCGTTCACGTAGGTCCGGCGCCAGAAGAACGGCAGCACCCACCACGCCGCGAGCAGGGCGGCGACGACGCCGATGGAGAGCAGCCACCACGTGCGACGCAGCCCCACCGGGCCCCCACCGGCATCCGGATCGCTGCCGACCCGCGCGAGGAACAGCAGGCCGAGGACCGCCAGCGAGGCGACGGTCACGAGCACGATCGGGCCGACCGACGCCACGTCGAGCACCAGCGCGGTCGCGGCGACCAGGAGCACCAGCGCGCCGAGCGCACCGCCGCCGGCGGCGGTGCGCCGCCCCTCGCCGCCGTCGGGCGCCGGTTCGGCGAGGACGTGGACGGCCAGGAGGACCACCGTGGCCCCGAGCGCGACGAACGCGGGGATGAGGTGGCAGAGCCCCACCAGCGCCAGGAGCACGGCGGCGGCGGCGCGGTGCTCGCCGGTGCGCAGGCCCCGGACGAGCACGCCGAGGTAGAGGATCGCCAGCGCCAGGCTGATCGAGAACGCGAACTCGCCGGCGAGCGTGGACGCGACGTTGCCGCCGTAGATCGTGAACGACGTGTCGAAGAGGAACGCGAGCGTCGCCACCGACAGCAGCGCCGGGGTGGGGTGCGGGAGCCGGGTGAGCCGACCGAACGCGTAGGCCGAGACGGGCATCGCGACCACGCCGGCCACGCTGACGAGCTTGAACGCCGGCCCGTAGGGCACGGCCACGCCGAGGACGACCAGGGCCACGGCGGCGAGGGCGAGGGCCCGTCGGCGCGGGTGGCGGCCCCAGGTGCCGGCGACCGCCGCGGAGGCGACGCCGGAGGCGATGAGGACCACGTCGAACGTGGGCCCGTAGCCGAACACGGCGCCGGCGGCCACGAGCACGCCGGACGCGACCGCCACGATCGCCAGCAGGGTGCCCGGGCGCACCCACGAGCCGGCGGCCCGGGCGCTGAGCAGCGCCGCGCCCGCGGCGGGCAGGACGGCGAGGGGGCCGCCGAGGCCGGCGTTCAGGGCCACCATCGCGAGGAACGGGACCACCATGTAGAACTGGAAGACCGGGAACCCGGCGTACCAGTCCGGCGCCCAGCCGGACAGGCGCAGGTCGGGCAGCAGGTGGTCGCGCAGGTGGGCGAAGGCCCACACGTGGGCGCCCATGTCGCCGCCCGCCGGCGTCGTCTCGGCGAGCAGCAGGTCGGGGTGCAGCTGCCAGAAGACGAACAGGGCGCTGGCCGCCACGACCAGGACGTCGACGGCGCGGCGCAGACCGGGCCGGTCGACGGGGGCCGGCGGCGCGCCCTCGGCGGCGCTCGGCTCGGGCGGCTCCGCGTCGGCGTCGAGGGAGGTCGACGTGGCGCTCGTCATGGGCGGGTCATCCTCGCACCGGGGCCGCGGCGCGCCCGGTCACCCACCGGCCAGCAGGGCCACGACGGTGGTGGCGTTGAAGCCGACGTGGGCCCAGATCGCCGGCCCGAGCCGACCGGCCCGGTGGGCGAGGACGGACAGGACCAGGCCGAAGGCGGCGAGCGCCGGCAGCTGCAGCAGCTGGAAGTGGCTCAGGCCGAACAGCACCGAGGTGACGACCATGGCGGGCCAGATCGGCAGGACCCGCCCGAGGGTGCGCTGGAGCATCCCCCGGAAGAACACCTCCTCGGCCAGCGGCGCCATGACGACGACCACCAGCACGAGCAGCAGGACGCCGCCGCCCTGCGCCTTGTCGGTGAGCTCGCGGGCCGGCGCCTCGAGGTCGGCCTGGTCGGCATCGGTGAACCAGAACACCGGCAGGGTCACGAGCGGCACGAGCAGCAGCTGCGAGGCCACGCCGATGACCAGGCCCCGGGGCACGTCAGCGGCCGTGGTCCGCAGGCCGAGGTCGTGGACCGGGCCCCGGCCGCGCAGGCGGGTGGCGATGAGGGGCACGCCGAGCAGGCCCAGCCACAGCGGGACCTGCAGCAGGGCGATCTCGCCGATGGTCAGGACCTCGCGGTCGAGCTCGGCGACGGGCACCCCCTGGGCGGCCGCGTAGAGCGAGAACCCGACGACCGACGCGAACTGCGCCGTGAGGAAGGCGACGACGACGTCGATGGCCCCCCAGCGGGGCGCGTCGGCGCGTGCGGGCGCCTCGCCCTCGGTCGCGGTCATCCGTTCGAGGCTACCGATGGCCACGGGGCGGCCCCCAGGCGCCCGGCGCTACGAGGCGATGCGGCCGTGGAGGTCGACGACCCGGCCGAGGCGGCGGTCGACGAGCGTCCAGCCCCGGGGCACGGACAGCCGCTCGGTGTGCTCGGCGCACAGGTCGTACTGCATCGGGTGCGAGGGCGCCAGGTGGTCGATGGTCGCCACGCTGGAGGCGTAGTCGTAGGTGAGGGTCGCCGCAGGCGGTCGGGCGCACGCGGGACGGGAGCAGCTGGCACTCACGACCGCGACCGTACCGAGCCGGGTGCCGGCCGCGGCGGACACCGGTGGCCGTATCCTTGCCGCATGCAACCGCAGTCGCCGCCGCCGCCGCCCCCGCCGCCGGGCCGCCAGCCCAAGGGCGGGCTGCCGGGTCGCGCCGGGGGCCGCATGGGCGGCATGCCCCGCTGGTCGCTCTGGGTGCTGCTCGGCGTGCTGCTGTTCGGCTTCGTGCTCGCCGGCTTCTTCCCGGGCGAGCCCCGCGAGGACCTGACCTACAGCCAGTTCCGCGAGGCGGTCCAGGAGGGGCGGGTCGAGAACGTCGAGATCGACAACAACGACGGCGACATCGACGGCGAGCTCGCCGACGGCACGCTCTTCACCACCACCGGCCCCGTCGACGGCGGCATCCCCGAGGAGGACCTCGGCCTGCTGCGCGACCAGGGCGTGGAGGTCAGCTACGTCACCCCCTCGCCCAGCCTGCTGGCGGCGATCCTGCCGTACATCATCGTGTTCGGCCTGTTCATCGCCTTCTTCATCTGGATGCAGCGCCGGGCGCAGGGCCAGATGAGCGGCGTCATGAACATCGGCCGCTCGAAGGCCAAGACCTACGACACCGAGCGCCCGGGCACCACCTTCGACGACGTCGCCGGGTACGAGGGCGTCAAGCAGGAGATCACCGAGGTGGTCGACTTCCTGCGCCACCCGGAGAAGTTCGCCGAGATCGGCGCCCGCATCCCCAAGGGCGTGCTGCTGGTGGGCCCGCCCGGCACCGGCAAGACCCTCATCGCCCGGGCGGTCGCCGGCGAGGCCGGCGTGCCCTTCCTGTCGGTCACCGGCTCCGACTTCATGGAGATGTTCGTGGGCGTCGGCGCCAGCCGCGTGCGCGACCTGTTCCAGACGGCCAAGAAGATGGGCAAGGCGATCATCTTCGTGGACGAGATCGACTCGATCGGCCGCAAGCGCGGCGCCGGTCTCGGCGGCGGCCACGACGAGCGCGAGCAGACCCTCAACCAGATGCTGTCCGAGATGGACGGCTTCGAGGCCACGGAGGGCATCGTGATGATGGCAGCCACCAACCGCCCCGACATCCTCGATCCCGCCCTGCTCCGGCCCGGCCGCTTCGACCGCCAGGTCGTCGTGCCGCTGCCCGAGTCCGAGGAGCGCCTCGCCATCCTCCAGGTGCACTGCAAGTCCAAGCGCCTGGCCGGCGACGTCGACCTGCACACCGTCGCCAAGGGCACGCCCGGCATGTCCGGCGCCGACCTGGCCAACCTGGTCAACGAGGCGGCGCTGTACGCCGTGCGGGCCGGTGACGAGGCCATCCACATGCGCCACTTCGAGATGGCGCGCGACCGGGTCCTCATGGGCCAGCGCCGCGAGTCGATGGCCCTCTCCGACCAGGAGAAGGAGGTCATCGCCTACCACGAGGCCGGCCACGCCGTGTGCGCCGCCGTGCTCCCCCACGCCGACCCGGTGCACAAGGTCACGATCCTGCCCACGGGCATGGCCCTCGGCGTCACCCAGCAGCTCCCCGAGGAGCGCCACATCTACCGCCAGGACTACATCGAGGACTCCCTCGTGGTCCGCATGGGCGGCCGCATCGCCGAGGAGCTCGTCTACGGCGTGTACTCCACCGGCGCCAACAACGACCTCACCGGCGCCACCGACCTCGCCACCAAGATGGTGCGGGAGTGGGGCATGTCGAAGCGGGTCGGCCCCCAGGCGTGGAGCGGCGGCAACCAGGTCTTCCTCGGCGAGTCGATGATGGCGTCGAAGGAGTACTCCGACGACACGGCCCGCGTCATCGACGAGGAGGTCGAGCGGATCCTGCGCGAGCAGGAGCAGCGCTGCCGCGACACCCTCAACGAGAACCGCAACGGCCTCGACCTCGTGGCCCGGGCGCTGCTCGAGCACGAGACCATCGACGGCGCCGAGGTCGGGCGCCTCATCGAGCTCGGCCGGGGCGCCCTCGGCGACGTGCCCGAGCGCGAGTCGGTCACCACCGACCAGTAGCCACGCCAGGTCGGACGGGCAGCAGCCCGCCGATCGGCGCTTCGACGTCCACCGGCGGCCGGTCTCGAACGGCGGAGCCGCGGTGACGGCCAGACTGGCTCGGTGGCGACTCGACCCGTGCGGTCCCCGGACGACCCGGTGCCCGAGGTGCTCGGTCCGATCCTCGGCACCGGCGTCGCCGTGGTCGAGGTCCGGCGGACGGGGACGACGCTCGCCGGGGCGTTCGCCTTCGTCAGCATCGACGGAGCGCCGAGGTTCGTGAAGTGGACCCGTCCCGAGTGCCGATCCGAGGCGAAGGCCGAGCGCAACCGCCGCGAGTGTCGGGTCCTGACCGACGCCGGCCGTCGCGAGGACGTGCCCGTGCCGCGCTGCCACGCGGCGATCGCTCTCGACGACGGGTCGTCGACCATCGTGCTCGACGACCTGTCGGCGACGTGGGCGCCGTCCGCTCCCGACGTGCCCCGATGGAGGGAGCGCGCCGTCGACGCGCTGGCGACGCTGCACTCGGCGTTCTCCGACGGCGACCGACCCCTCGCACACGAGCGGCCGGGTCCAAGCGTGGAGGAGGTCCGGGCGCGCCTGCGCGCCCGGGTGCGTGGCATGGCCGCCGAGGAGGCGGTCCCCTCCGAGCAGCTTGCGGCGCTCGAGCGGATCGTCGAGGGCGACGAGTGGGCGGGCTCGGTCCGGCGCGCCGCCGCGGGTGACCGCGTGACGCTGCTCCACGGCGACGCCCACCCCGGCAACTTCCTCTACGAGCGATCGGGCGACCGGGCCATGCTCGTCGACTGGGAGATGGTCGAGGTGGGGGTCGCGACGGACGATCTCGCCATGTTCCTCGGGTTCCACGGGCCGCCCGACCTCGGACCGCTGCTCCACCGGTACCGCTCGGCGGTCGGCGCGGACGACGAGGCGCTGGCCGCCGACTGGCGAGGGTCGGTGCTCCGCCTCCCGCTGGTCGTCACCGCCTTCTGGCAGAACGGGGTCCGCGGGGAACGGCTCCGGCGCTCGCTCGACCAGGCGCTGGCCCGGGTGGACGCGCTGGCGTAGCCGGCGCGTTCAGCGGTCGGTGCCGTCGGCGTCCGGGTGCACGTGGGTGTCGCAGCCCTCGGGAACCGAGCCCGGCTCGCGCAGCTCGGCGAGCGCCGCCCACAGGTCGGTGGCGGTGGCGGGACCGAGGAAGCTGGCGCGCACGACGCCCTCGCGGTCGGCCACCACGGTGGTGGGCACGCCGTCGATGCGGTAGCGGTCGTGGAGCTCCCGGTGGGCGGAGACCTCGACCTCCTGCGTGGCCACGGCCGCGCTCTCGAGCACCTGCACCTTGTCCCACACGCCGGCGCACGTGGAGCAGGTCGCCGAGGTGAAGACGACGACGAGCCACTCGGCGTCCGGCCGGGCGAAGTCGGGGCGGTGGAGCTGGCCGGGCACGTTGTAGCCCGTGCGCACCGGGGCGTCCGGCTGGCGGCGCTGGACGACGAGGGCGACCACGACCGCCACCACGGCGACCACCGCGACGACGAGCAGGCGCTCCATCAGCCGTCCTCCTCCTCCGACGGCACGGTGGCCTCGGCGTCGGGGTCGTCGATGACGATGGTCTGGTCGGGCTCGGGCAGCTCCACGTCCTCGGGCGGCGCCGGGACGTCGTCGCCGCCCTCGGTCGGCGCGTCGTCGAGCTCGTCGCCCACCTCGACGTCGAGGTCGGCGATCACCGGGTCGACCGGAACCCGCCGGTCCTCGGGCGAGGGCACGCCCACGGCGAGGGAGATGCCCCGCTGCTCCTCGCCGGTGTGGGCCAGGACGCGCTCGGCCACGACGGGCTCGGTGGCGCGCACGACCACGGCGAGGTCGGCCCGGTTGGCGATGCGGGCGCCGAGGTCGATGTTGAGCCGCTCGCCGGCCTCGATGGCGACGTCCTGCAGCTCGGAGACCGGCAGCTCCTGACCGCCCACGACGGCGACGACGTCGATGGTGGTGAGCACCTGGGGGTCGAGGTTCACGACCGTGAGCGACTGGGCGAGGGGCTCCTCGGTGCTGCCGGCGGCGAAGGTCCACTCGGTGGCCTCGACCGGCGAGCCGGTGGTGACGGTGAGGCCGCGGCGCACGTCGCCGCGGGCGGCCACGACGCGCTCGGCGACGATCGGCACGTCGTTCGCGGAGCGCACGACGGCCGAGTGGGGGACGCCCGCCGGGACGACCTCGTCGGGGGTGATGTCGACGGTGGCGTGCTCGCCGGGCGCGATGCTCAGGTTCACCGGCTCGGGGATGCCGAGCTCCTCGGCCCGGTCGAGGGTGAAGGCGAGCTCCACCTCGGCCAGCTCGTCGGTCGGGTTGTAGACGACGTAGGACTCCGACACGGCCTCGGAGGCGAGGCCCTCCGGGAACGCCCACGCCCGCTGGGGTTCGGGGACGCCGAGCTGGACGGTGAGCCCACGGTCGCCGCCCTCCTCGTCGAGGCGCACGATGCGGTCGACGACGATGCGCCCGGCGCGGGTCCGCAGGGTGGCGGCGACCTCCTCGCGGCGGGTGACGTCGTCGCCGAGGTCGATGCCCACCGTGCTGCGGGCGGGCACGACGAGGCCGCCGGCGAAGCGGCCCGGCTCGCGCACGGTGTCCTCGGTGGAGAACACGCCCTCGACGATGGCGTCGTCGGGGAAGGGGTTGAACAGCACGAGCAGCTCCCGGGCCTCGCGCGCCGTGGTGCCCCAGGCGAAGTGCCACTCGTCGCTGGCCGCGGTGGCGCAGGGCTTGGCGTCGAAGCCGTGGATGCTCGACACCTCGTGCTCGACGACGAGGCCGTCGCCGGGTGCCTCGACGAGCGCCGAGGCGATGGGGGCAGTGACCAGCTCGGACAGGGCGAGGCGCACGCGGGACCGGGCAGCCACCTCGATCTGCTCGACGACCGGCGCCTGCGACGCCGGCGCCTCCTCCGCCCCCTCCGTCGCGTCGGCCTCGGTGGGCTCCTCGTCCTCCTCCGCCGGCTCCTCCTCCGCCGGCTCGTCCTCCTCTTCGGCCTCGGCCTCGGGGTCGAGCTCGGCGGCGGCGTCGGGCGCCGGGGCGGCGACCACGCCGGGGAACACGGTCAGGTCGACCTCGACCGGCTCGGCGGCGGTGTTCAGCACCGTCACCACGTGGTCGGCGAAGCCCTCCTCGTCGGCGGTGCCGCCGGCGCAGAACCACGTCGAGGCCACCGCGCCCTCGGCCGGGGCCATCGGGAACGACGTCGCCGCCACCTCGCCGGTGGCGACGGCGGCGTCGTCGCCGTCGGTGCGGTCGAGGACGAAGCCGGCGACCACCACGGCGGCGAGCAGCACGAGGACCGGGAGTCGGCGCGTCATCGGGGCTGCTCCTCCTCGGTGGTGGACGGGAGGTCGATGGTCGGGTCGGACGGCCACGCCTCCGGCGGCGCCAACCAGTCTCGCCGCGGCTCGCCGCCGGATCCGGTCGGCGCCGGGTCGGGCGGCTCGACGGGGGGTGCCGGCGGCAGCGGCGCGGCGGTCACGACCGGGTCGCCGGGACGGCGCACCCGCCGGGCGGTGCGGATGACGAGCAGCCACAGCACCAGCTGGAGGGCGACGACGCCGTAGCGCAGCAGGTCGGTGTCGTAGCGCAGCTCGGCGCCGCCGCTGGCGTCGGGCGAGAAGCCCTGCGCCCAGCCGAACAGCTTCGTGGCCGGCACGGCGTCGCCCTCGACCTGCAGCTCCCAGCCGTCGTCGGCCGAGACGGCGTGCAGGACCGTGCCGCCGGCCGGGACCTCGCCCTCCCAGCGGGTGGGACCGGTGCGGTCCTGGAGCACGGGCTCGGCGTCGGCCAGGTCGTCGGACGTGACGTCGAAGGCCCGGCCGCCGTCGCCCACGCCCGCCGGCAGCAGGGCCGGCGTGGGCAGCGCCGCCTCGTTGTGGTACACGGTGTAGGCCGGGTTGACCGGCTCGGCGGCGAGGTCGAGCTGGTCGCCGAGGACGTCGACGACCGTGGCCGGCGCCGGCTGGCGGACGCCGCCGAGGGGGCGGGGGGCGGCGGCGCTCGGCACCACGACGTAGCGGATGGCCATCGGCGCCAGCAGCCGGCCGAGGCGGCTGGTCTGGCCGTCGGCGGCCAGCTCGAGGGCGTCCTCGATCAGCTCGGTGGCCCCGCCGCCCGAGGCCGGCCAGCCGTCGGTGATCGACGGGAGGCCCTCGTCGCTGGTGGCGTAGACGACGTGCTCGGCGGTGGGGTCGCCGCCGGCGTCGAGGTCGAGGGCGTGGCCGGGCAGCGGCAGCACGTCGGGGTGGCCGATCCACAGCACCCGGTAGCCCGGCTCGTCCTCCTCGAGGAACCCGAACGTCGACTCGAGCCCGCCGGACGGCAGGTACCACCGGCCGTTGCCGGCGTCGAGCATCGTCGGCACGGCGCCGATCACGAGGGCGACCAGCGCGGCGATCGAGGCGATCTGGCGCCAGCCGAAGTGGTAGGCGCGCAGGTCGACCTCGAACGCGATGACGCCGAGGCCGAGCGCCATCGCCAGGCACGCGGCCGCCGGGGCGAGCATCGTCTCGGCGGGCGGCAGGGCGACGGGCAGCCGATCGCCGTCGCCGGCCCAGGTGAGGCCCATGAGCACGAGGGCGACGGTCCACGCCCGGACCGCCCACTCGAAGCGCCAGTCGCGGCCGATGAGCAGCGGGAGGGTGGCGGCGATCGGGAAGCCGAAGGCGAGCGCGCTGCCGCCGACCGGTCCCACGTCGAAGCGGAACAGCGTGCCGAGCGTGGGCGCCTCGGCGATGCCGGCGTGGCCGACGACCTGGGTCCAGGCGGCGCCGGGGAGCACGAAGTCGAGCGCCCACGGGACGTGCAGCACGACGGCGACGACCAGCGCGCCGGCGCCGCACAGCACGAGCCGCCCGGCCCCGGCCGTGGCGCCGGCCAGGGCCGAGCCGAGCACCAGGCCGACGATCACGACGGCGACCACGGGCAGGACGGCTGGGTCGATCGCGGTGACGAGCGCGAGCAGCAGGCCGAGGGCCGCGATGCGGGGCCGGGTGCGGTGCGGGTGCACGGTGGGCCCCGGGTCGCCGCCGACGTCGCCGAAGGGCGCCCAGCCGGCGGCCCGGCCGAGCTGGGACACGATCCAGGGCATGGCGCCGTAGACGGTGAGCGCGCCCCAGCGGCCGTCGGCGATGGCGTCGTAGGCGAGCGGGATGGCGCCGTAGCCGACGAGCGCCGCCGCCTGGGCGCGGGGCGAGCCGGTGGGGCGCAGCAGGCGGTAGGCGCCGATGAGCCCGGCGAGGAGGGCGCCGAGCACGAGCAGCTCGCGCAGCAGCCCCATGGCGCCGAGCAGGACGGTGCCGAGGAGGCCGAGCAGGGCGAAGGCGGTGGGCGCCGGCGCCGACGACCCGAGCCCGGTGGTGCGCCAGCCGGACAGGTAGGCCTCGAGCAGCTCGCCCGGGCCCCGGTCGAAGGGCAGGAACCCGCCGACCGCCGGGATGGGGTCGAGCAGGAGGTGCCGGCTGCCGAAGCCGACCACGACGAGCGTGGCGATCCAGGCGGCGAGGGGCCAGCGCAGCTCGCCGCTGCGCACGCCGTCGGCGATGCCGCGCCAGGACTCCTGGGCCCGGTCCGACCGGGTCCCACCCCGGGAGCCGGTGCCCCGCAGGAAGGCGTTCAGCCGGGAGAAGCCCCGGACCTGGAAGCGGCGGATCTCGGCGTCGGGCACGCCCCGGAACGCCTCGACCTGGGCGCGCAGCGCCCGGATCTCGCCGCGGCGGCGCCAGTTCCACCGCCACGCGGCGATGACGTCGCCGGCCTGCGACCGGCGCCCGACGAGCAGCGAGTAGACGACCTCGAGGGTGGCGACCAGCGCCGCCTGGGGCAGGACCCGGGCGAGGTGCCAGCCGGAGTAGCAGCTGAGCATGGTGCGCAGCCGGTGGCGCACGAGGCGCTGCCGGCGCAGCGAGGTGTCGGAGCGCTCGCCCAGCGCCTCGGCGTGGCCCACGACGGCGTCGGGCGCCACCACGACGCGGGCGCCGGCGACGTGGGCCCGCCAGCAGAGGCTGAGGTCGTCGTTGAGCAGGTCGATGCCCTCGTCGAAGCCACCGACCGCCTCGAACAGGTCGGCGCGCACGAGCGTGCAGCCCCCCGGCACGACGAAGACGTCGCGGACGGCGTCGTACTGCTCCTGGTCGAGCTCGCCCGGCTCCACGACCGTGGACCGCTCGCCGGTCTTGTCGACGGACTCGCCCACCTGCAGGAGGCGCCGGTGGTCGTCGAGGCGGACGAGCTTGCCGCCGACGATGCCGGCGTTGGAGCGCACCGCCTCGTTGACCATGGTGCGGATCGCCGAGGGCGTGGGGGCGGCGTCGTCGTGCAGGAAGCAGAAGAACGAGGCGCCGTCGACGATCTCGCGGACGTGGTTGGCCGAGGCGCCGAAGCCCCGGTCCTCGTCGAGGCGTCGGACGTAGGCGTCCGGGAGCGCGGCCGCGATGCGAGGCGTCGGGTCGGTGTCGCTCGCCGCGTCGATGAACAGGACCGCCAGGTTCGAGTAGTCCTGGGCGGCGAGGGCCTCGACGGCCTGGTCCAGCCACGGACCGGGGTCCTTGGTGACCACGACGGCGACCACCGCAGGGGCCGCCGGGCGGCTCGGGGCGGGCGTCTCCACGATCGGGGCAGGGTACCGGTGGGCCCCCGGCGAACATGACATTCCGGTGACGCCCACCCCGGCGGTGGGCGTCGACGGAGACATCCTTCACAGGTGCTTGCGATCTCTCGCAGATCCGCTTAGCGTTTCAAGCACGGATCGAGCCCCCGCCCGATCCACCCCTCCCCGAAAGGCGCACCTCCGTGGCCCCCATCACCATCGACGACCTCCAGAAGACCGTCCGGGACAGCTTCTACGTCACCGTGGGCCTCGGCGTCATCGCCTTCCAGAAGGCTCAGGTCCAGCGCCAGGAGCTGCGCAAGCAGCTCGAGGGCGGCGTGGGCGAGGCCCAGCGGGGCCTCAGCGACAGCGTCAAGACGGTCGAGGAGCGCCTCGAGGCGGTCGAGCACCGCATCGACGAGGTCCTCGACGACGTCGAGGAGAAGCTTCCGCCGCAGGCCCGCCTCGTGATGTCCCAGGCCCGCAGCGTCGCCAAGGACGCCCGCCAGCAGCTGCGGCTGCTGGTCGACAAGGGCTGAGATCCCCCCTCCGTTCGACCGGCTTCCCCCGGCTGGTCGAGCGGTGCGGCGCAGGCCCCACCCGGTCCCCCCACCGCGTGGCCCCTGTCGCCGCCCACCTCCGACGCCGGGCACGGCGCCCCGTCCCCCCTTGGGGCGCCCGCCTGGCGCGGAGGTGACGAACCACGACGAGGCCCGGGCTCCAGGCCCGGGCCTCGTCGCGTCCGTAGGCTGCGCCGCCGTGCCCGGCGCCGAGACCCCGCTGCGCGTCGCCGTCGACGCCACGCCGCTGCTCGGCGCCCGCACCGGCGTGGGGATCTTCACCCACGCCCTCCTCCGGGGCCTCGGCGCCCGCGCCGACGTGGACGTCACCGCCTTCCCGGTGAGCATCGCCGGGCGGGACCGCCTGCCCGGGCTGGTGCCCGCCGGCGTCGTCGCCCGCACGCCGCCGCTGCCGGCCCGACCCCTCCACCGGGCGTGGCAGCGGGTCTCGCTCCCCCGCCTGGACCGGCTCGTCGGCCGACCCGACGTCGTGCACGGGCCGAACTTCGTCGTCCCCCCGGCGCGAGCGGCCCGGGTGGCCACCGTCCACGACCTCACCACCCTGCGCTTCCCCGAGCTGTGCCACGCCGACACGCTGCGCTTCCCCGACATCGTCCGCCGGGCGGCGGCCGAGGGGGCGTGGATCCACGCGCCGTCGCACGCCGTGCGCGACGAGGTGGTGGCCGAGCTGGGGCTCGACCCGGAGCGGGTCGTGGCCGTCCCCAACGGGTTCGACACGCCGGTCGGCGACGCCCAGGTGGGGCGCGCCCTCGCCGGCGTCGACCGCTACCTGCTCGCCGTCGGCACCGTCGAACCCCGCAAGGACCTGCCGTCGCTGGTGGCGGCCGTCGACCGCCTCGCCGCCGACCACCCCGACCTCGTGCTCGTGCACGCCGGCGGCGACGGGTGGCAGGTCGAGCGGCTCGCCGAGGCCGTGGCGGCCATGGCCCATCCCGAGCGGTTCCGCCGCCTCGGCCACGTCCCCCACGACCAGCTCGGCCACCTCTACGCCGGCGCCCGGGCGTTCGCCTACCCCTCGGTCTACGAGGGCTTCGGCATCCCGGTGCTCGAGGCGATGGCCGTCGACGTGCCGGTCGTGACCACCGACGTCCCCGCCGTGCGCGAGGTCGCCGGCGACGCCGCCCTCATCGTCGACCCCGGCGACGTCGACGCCCTGGCCGAGGCCATCGGCCGGGCGTGGACCGACGAGTCGTGGCGCCAGGAGGCGGTGCGGCGCGGCCGGGCCCGCTGCGAGCGCTACTCGTGGGACGCCTGCGTCGACGGCATCGTCGAGCTGTACCGGCGCGCCGCAGGTTCCGGGCGCACCGGGCACCCGGCGTAGGATCGTCCGGATGCGCGCCCTGGTCACCGGATCGCTCGGCTTCGCCGGGACCCACCTGTGCGCGCACCTCCGTGAGGCAGGCGACGACGTCGTGGGCATCGACCGCGACGACGGCGACCTGACCGATCCCCGCACCGCCCACCGGCTGCTCTCGGCGCATCGCCCCGAGGTCGTGTACCACCTCGCCGGGGCCGCGAACGTGGCCCAGTCCTGGCGCGACCCGGTGGGCACGTGGGACGCCAACGCCACGGCCGTCCTGCACCTGCTCGAGGCCGCCCGGGCCCTCGACGTGCGCCGCGTGCTGCTCGTGTCCAGCGCCGAGGTGTACGGCACCGTCACCGAGGACGAGCTGCCCCTCGACGAGGGCTCCCCCGTCCGCCCGGCCAGCCCGTACGCGGCGTCGAAGCTCGCCGCCGAGCAGCTCGCCCGGCAGGCGTGGCTCGGCCACGGGCTCGAGACCGTCCGCGTCCGAGCCTTCAACCACGTGGGGCCCGGCCAGGCACCGGGCTTCGTGGCGCCGGCGATCGCCACCGCCATCGCCCGCAACGAGCTGTCCGGCGACACCGAGATCCCGATCGGCAACCTGACGCCCCGGCGCGACTTCACCGACGTGCGCGACGTCGCCCGGGCCTACCGCCTG